>CAYTJA010000027.1:0-1993 GCA_964437835.1 uncultured Spirochaetales bacterium | reverse complement strand
GAGGAGGACATGGTGAAGATCCGTGCCCAGCTTCGAGCTGCCCTGGAATCGCTCGGCGAGTGGCCCGGGGAGAAGGAGACCGAAAAGGAGGCAAAGATCTCGGCGGCGCAGCCGGAACAGATCGGGGAGATCACCGACAGCGGAATCCGTAAGGTAACGGGATAGTGCTCCGTCCCGAAAGTCGCCGTGCGCACTGGGCGGCTGCAAGGCGTCGCCACGCGTCGTCCTCGATCGAGCTCGTACCCACCAATATGGGCGCTCCCGGCATCCTCGCTGGCCCGCTTTTCGCGAACCGGAAGCATCACGGGACTTCCGAGGTGACGCATTAGACCTCGGCGGCGTGGCCGCCTACCGTGCGTCTGCTGGGTGCGACGACACGACGCTGTGGGCGACCAATCTGCAGGCGGAGATGGCCGCTCGCGAGACTCGGTCGCTTGGATCTCCGCGACGCTGTTGCACTCGTCCTGCTGTACGCGCTGGAGGGCTCGCCGAAGTTCGAGCCGGCCGCGGTTACGTGGCTCGCTCGTCTTGCGGTTGAAGCAAGAGACGTACGGCTCGTCACGTCCAGCGAGCGGCGGCTGCGCTCCCGAGCCTGCGTGGGCTGCGCTGGGAGCGGGCGGAGAAATCGACTTCCAGAACACATACAAATGCGCCCGTCTCGCGCTTGGACTCAAAGGCGAGCCTCACCAACGCGGGCAGGCAAGTCCACTTCTCCTGAGCGCGCTGCACGTCTTCTGCCCGGAGTCCTGGGGGCGGGAGTTCGGCGGGACCTAGTCCGCTTGCACTGCGCGCGGCAACGATCTAGGGTCCCTGTCGTGGGTGCCGTGAGGTTCGCGTTTGGCGACCGGCCAGAGATAGATGAGTTCGCCGCCCTCAAACTCGTCGTCATTCTCCTTGACCGTGAGAACATCGCGGCGAGCCGGGCCGCTGCGAAGATTGAGCACGAGGCCAAGAAGGGGCCGGAAGAGCCTCGAGCCGACATCCAGCTGAACCGCGAGGCACTCGAGCAGCTCGTCGAGGTCTTGTCCGACAACCGATGGAAGGGCGATCTGCCCAAGGTGGCGCATCTACGGCAGCAGGCAAGCTCGTACAGATGCGGCGATTGGGCACAAGAGCCGTTCTAGCGCCCAAACCCCCCGAAGGCGACCGCAAACTGCGGTTATCCGACGAGCGTTAGCCGAAGGGAGAAGAGCGCCGGATTCGCTCAACGATGAGGGTTCTCACGCTCTTCGAGTCCAACCCACGACCCGCTTGCCATGCAAAAGGTCGAGGGTTCGAGCCCCTTCATCCGCTCCTTCGAAACCCGCTGGAAACGGCGGGTTTCTTGGGGTGCTTGTACGAAGTTGTGGCCCCAACTGGAGATGCGCGCGGCCACTGGCGTGGGATAGCCACTTGGTGGCCCTCTCCGCCCGCTGTGGTCGGCACGCGTGGAGAGCTATCGCATCGTGTGCACGATCGAGGGGCTCGATAAGTCAGCGGTCGTGGTCGTGCGCGGGGTTCGTCACCGCACCGTCGCGTATCGCCGACGGCGAAGCTGACCAGCGCTCTACGGTACGAGCCAGAGCGCGCGCTGCGGCGCGCTCAGCCACTCGACACCGTCGCGGGTGACGAGGACGTCTTCTTCGAGCCCGATGTAGCCGCGGTCGGGCACGGCAGTGCCGTACTCGACGGTGAAGACGTTCCCCTCTTCGACGATGCCGAACGGAGCAGCGCCATAGCGGTCCCAGCGCGGGGCGAGAACCGTGCCGCCGTCGTGAGCCGAGCGGCCGAGCTGATGGCCGAGGGCATACATCGGCTCGGGGAAGCCGGCACTTGTGAGGCTCTCCCGCGCCGCCGCGTCGACCTCCCAGCCGGCGACACCCGGCCGAAGCACTGCGACGCCTGCGTCGACGGCCACCCAGAGGGCATTCCAGGCCCGCATCACGTCCGGCGGCGGAGCTGTCTCGCCCTCAGCGAGGAAGTACCACACTCGCTGCAGATCGCTGCAGTAGTC
>CAYTJA010000026.1:0-2254 GCA_964437835.1 uncultured Spirochaetales bacterium | reverse complement strand
GCGGGGGGTCGGGAAATCCGAACTGCGGGGTTGACTTTCGTTTTTATTTCGCTCATACTTCTGGCGTTCACCCCGTGGGTCCCGGGAGTCCGCGATGGGCGCTCCCGCTGCTGCGCTCGCGTATGCGAGCGGCTGGATCTCCACGCTCGACTGCGCCGCGAACACCGACGCGGATGCGGCGGTCGAGGCGGAGCTCGTCTCACTCGCGCGCTCCGACGGGCGGCTGCGCTGCGCGCTCGCGGAGCTCGCGGCTCGCTTCGCCGAGGGCGAAGGCTTCGCGCGCCTCGGCTTCGCTTCGATGGCCGACTGGGCGGCCGAGCGCGTCGGGAGGTCGGGGCGCTCTGTCTACGACCACGCGCGCGTCGGTGCAGCGCTGAGAGATCTCCCGGGGCTGCGTTCTTCGCTCGCGTCTGGGCAGCTCTCGTTCGCGAAGGTGCGGCTCGTCGCGCGCGTGGCTGCGCCCGAGAACGAGCGGAGATGGATCGCGTACGCGCGCTCTTGCAGCGCCGAGGCGCTCGCGCGCGAGGTGCGCAAGATCGACGGCGGCTCGCTCGAGTACGGCGGCCTCGCGCGGGATCAGCGGAGGGCGCGGCTGCTCGAGTACGCGTGCACGCCGGAGGTCGTCGGCGTCTTCGGGCATGCGTGCCGGGCCGCGCGCCAGGTTGCGGGGCAGATGCTGCGCCTCTCCGAGTGCGCGGAGTGGATTGCCGCGGAGGTCGCGTCGGCGCTGCCGATGGCGGGGGAGGCAGAGGCGGAGCGAGAGGAGGCTTGTGAGTTGCCTTCGGCTGGGGAGGTGGCCGACGCCAAACGTGGGCCGCTGAGGCCGCACGCGCCTGGGGCAGTGGCGGATCCCGAGCGGGCACGGGTCGGGATGCACGCGCATGGGGATGCGGCGGATCCGGAGCGGGCGCAGGTCGAGATGCACGCGCATGGGGATGGGGCGGATCCCGAGCGTGCGCCGATGGGGATGCACGCGCCTCAGCAGGCGGTGGATCCGGAGCGAGCACCGCTCTTGCTCGCGGAGCCGCGGCTGCCCCCATGGCTCGACGGCGCCGAGCCCGCGAGCGAGGAGCCGTACCGGGTCCCGGCTCCGGTCCCGCTGGAGCTCGCGGCACTGCTCGAGAATCTCGAATTCGCGGATGCATTCGAACTCGAGCGCCGGCTGCGGGTCGCGTTCGGCTTCGAGCAGCGGCTCGCGTCGCGGATCGGCCCGCTGCTCGAACGCGTGCTGCGGCGCGGTGTGCACCTCGCGCTCGGCTACCGCAGCCGCGAGGCGTATCAGCGCGAACGGCTCGGGCTCGATCCCTCCGAGTGCCGCTCGCGGCTGCGCATCGAGCGCGCGGCGCGCATCAGCCCAGCCATCGCGGCCTCGTGGCGCGCGGGAGAGCTCTCCTTCCTGCAGGCGGCTGCCCTGGCGCCGCTCTTGAACGCCGAACTCTCCGAGGCGCTGGTGGCTGCTTGGATCGAGCGGGCTCGCGGCTTCACGCTGCGCCGGCTGCGGGACGACCTCGAAGCGGCGCTGGAGCGTCGGGAGCAGGACTACCCCGGCTGGCTACGCAGCGGCGGTTTGCCGCTGGAGCCCTGCGACGTCGCGGAGACATCGGAGCTGCCGAGCTGGGAAATCCGTGCAAATTCGAGCGTCGCGGATCGAGAGCCCCCGCCCGGGCCGAAGACCCTGGACCGGGAAATCGGTGCAAAACGCAGGGCCCCGGATCGAGACACCCAACCCGCACCGGAGACCCCGGAGCGGGAAATCGGTGCGAAACCGAGGGGGGCGCCGGGGGCACTCGAGCGCTGCCGGGTCGCGATGATCGTCGAGAGCGAGGTTGCGCAGCTATTCCGCGCGGTGAACTGCAGCGTGCGCCGGCAGCTCGAGCGGCAGGTCGCGCGGCCGGTCACGCCGGGCGAAGCGCTCGGCTGGATGTGCGCGCACGTGATTCGGAACTGGGGCGTGCTCGACGAGAAGATCCGGCGCGAGCACCGGATCCATGCCCGCGACGGCTGGCGCTGCGCGGTACCCGGCTGCTCCCGGATGCGGAACCTGCACGCGCACCACGTGGTCTACCGCTCGCGGGGCGGGAAGAATCTCGGCGAGGAAAACCTCACGACGCTCTGCGCATTCCATCACCAGCGCGGCGTCCACGGCGGAACGCTGCGGATCCACGGGCGCGCGCCGCATGCGCTGCGCTTCGAGTTCGGACTCCGCGAGGGTCATGCGCCGCTCGCGGTGTATGCGTCCGGAGATCGGAGGCTG
>CAYTJA010000025.1:0-22471 GCA_964437835.1 uncultured Spirochaetales bacterium | reverse complement strand
AGCCGAGCGGAGAGCGGGTGGGACCGGGCCGCTCCCGGACCGGGACCCGCAAGGCCCGGTGCGCAGCGAGGCGAAGCCGAGCGGAGAGCGGGAGCGCCGGGCCGCTCCCGGCCCGGGGCCCGCAAGGCCCGGATTCGCGCTCTGGGTCGAGCCGCCGCCTTGGCGGCACTGCTCTCGGCGGCTGCCGGCGCGGCCGGGGGCGGGGCGAGTCTCCGGCTCGGCAAGGGCGATGGCTTCGATCGCGTCGTGATCGACCTGCCGAGCGGAGCGCGCGTCACGCAGCGCGCGGGCTCCGGCGTCTTCGCGCTCGAGGTGGATGGGGCCGCTGCGCCGGCCGCGCTGCCGGGCCTTGCCGAGCTCGGGATCGAGATCGAGCAGCGGGGTGAGGGGGGCTTCCAGCTCCGGGCCGACCGCGATCCGCGCCGCTTGCGCGCGTTCCTGCTCGCGGGCCCGCGCGTGGTGTTGGATCTCGCGCGCGGTCCGGGCTCGCTGCGGCTGCCCGCCGACGCGACACCGGTTCCGGAGGGAGCCGCGCTCGGCGAGAGCGAGCGAGGCGCAGCGGTCGCCCTGGCGCGCGCGCCCGCGGATCCGCCACGCGCAGCCCTCGTCGATCCCCCGCGCGTGCAGCCGCGAGCATCCGCACCGGAGTCCGTACCCGAGCCCACGCCGCGGCCGACGACTGCGCCCGCCAGCGAGGAGCCGATCGAGCTGAAGACGCTGATCCTCGTCGGCGTCCAGGACAGCGGCGTCAGCTTCGACGAGCTGATGGCGATCGAAGTAGCGCTGCAGCAGGTGGGCGAGGTCGTGGACGTGCCGAGTGCGACCGCTCGGGTAGATCGCATGCCGCTCTCCGAGCTCGCGCGAAACCGCACTACTGCACGCTCGATCACGCGCGCGGCACTCGACTCGATCGCGAGCCAGGTCGCCGACGTCTACACCGGAAAGGGCTTGGCGCGGCCCGATGTCTTCGTTCTGCTCGGTCCGACGCAGCCGAACGGCCGCTCGAAGCCCGACGGTCGCGTCGTCCTGCTGGTGCGGGCACAGGCCGCGGCGGCGATTCCCGGGAGTTCTCCGTAGCCGAGGGCCTCCGTTCGCCTTCGGCTCACTGCGCGGGGCAAGGCCGCTTGCGCATCGACTTCGTTCGCCTTCGGCTCACTGCGCGGGGCAAGGCCCCTTGCGGTAGGCCTTCGTTCGCTGCGCCCCGCTGCGCATGGCAAGACCCGGGTTCGATGATCTTCGTTCGCCTGCGGCTCGCCGCGTCCGGCGAGATCACCTGCCCGGGTAGCCGACCTGCGGCGCGCGAGTGGGGGGCCGCTGCCAGAGGCCCGGCCCTACCTTCCTCCACCGTCAACGTCTCAGCAGGTCCGCGCGACGTGCGCGAGGGAGGTTCCGTGCCCGCCCACTGCTCCCGACTGGCGCGCCGCAGCGCGCGCGCGCTGCCGAATTGGCTCGCCTGCATCGCCGCGCTGGCCTGCTCCGGAGAGGACGCGCCGCCCGCGCCGGACCCGAGCTCGCAGCGCAGCGTCTCCGGCGGAGCCGTGGTGGGCACCCAGCCGGCCGGCCGTGAGGCGCACGCGTGGCGCGGGCTGCCTTTCGCGCGCCCTCCGCTAGGCCCGCTGCGCTGGCGCGCGCCGCGCGCGCCGGAGGCCTGGAGCGGCACGCGCGAGGCGCTGCACTCGGGCTCGGCCTGCGTGCAGTTCGATCCGACGCGCTCGGGCCGGCGCATCGGCAGCGAGGACTGCCTGTACCTGAACGTGTTCGCGCCGCGCTTGCTGAAGGGGTCGCTGCCGAGCGGCGCTGCGCGTCTCCCGGTGATGTTCTGGATTCACGGCGGCGGCAACACGATCGGCGAGGGCGGCAGCTACGACGGCTCCGTGCTCGCGGCCGAGAACGGCGTGATCGTCGTGACCGTGAACTATCGCCTCGGCGTCTTCGGCTGGCTCAGCCACCCGGCGCTGCGCGCGAGCGCGGAGGGCCCGGACGACGCCTCCGGGAACTTCGGCAGCCTCGACTTGATCGCCGCGCTCGAATGGGTGCGCGAGAACATCGCGGCCTTCGGCGGCGATCCCGAGCGCGTGACCGTATTCGGTGAGTCGGCGGGAGGCATCAACGCGTACTCGCTGCTGCTCTCGCCGCGCGCGCGCGGCCTGTTCCAGCGCGCGCTCTCCGAGAGCGGCATGCCGATCAGCATGACGCGCAGCCAGGCCGAGGGTTTCGCCGACGCCGAGGATGCCTCGGCTCGCGGCATGCAGGGAAGCTCGGGGGAGATCCTGCTGCGCCTGCTGGAGCGCGACGGCCGCGCCGCGGACCGCGCAGCGGCGAAGGCCGCGCTCGCGGCGATGAGCGAATCCGAGATTTCCTCTTATCTGCGCGAGAAGTCACCGGACGATCTGCTAGGTGTGTTCCAGACGGCGCTGATGGGCGGAATGTACTTCGCGCCGAACCTGATCCGCGACGGCAGCGTGATCCCGGATGCCGAGCCGCTGGAGCTGCTGAAGAGCGGGCGCTACAACGCCGTGCCCTTCCTCGCGGGTACGAACCGCGAGGAGTCGAAGCTCTTCCTGGCCTTCGGCTCGCCGCACGTGAAGCGGCTCTTCGGCATCCCGCTCTGGATCCGCGACTATGAACGCTTCCACCTGAACGCCGAATACGGGGCACTGCTCTGGAAGGCCGACGGCGCCGACGAACCGGCCGCCGCGATGCGCGCGCGGCAGGGAGCGTCGGTCTTCACCTATCGCTTCGACTGGGACGAGCAGGGGCGCTTGCTGTGGCTCGATCTCTCCCGCCTGCTCGGCGCGTCGCACGCGATCGAGATCCTGTTCGTGTTCGGGATCCGCGATCTCGGTCCCTTCACAGGCGCGTTCTACCGGGATCCGGATTCCGCTGCGCTGCTCTCGCGCCAGATGCGCTCCTACTGGGCGCAGTTCGCGGCGACGGGCGCTCCCTCGCGCGGTCAAACCGACGAGCTGCCCGCGTGGAGCGCGTGGAATCCCGCTGCGGGGGCGCCGAAATCGATGCTCTTCGACAGCGCGCTGGGCGGCGGCCTGCGCATGGATCCGAGCGCGATCACGCGCGCGCAGGTCCTCGAGCAGGTCGCGGCCGATGCGCGGCTGTCGGGCCCCGAGCAGCGCTGCGAGATCTACCGCGGCTTCGTGCAGTGGAGCAGCGCGCTCAGTCCTGAGCAGTACGAGCAGATCGAAGCCGGCGCCTGCAAGGCCTTCCCGCTCGAGCAGCGCACTCCGATGGGGTGAGCCCAGGCTCGGTTTTCAGGCAGGCCTGAGACAGTCGGAATTGCGATAGAGTATGCCCCGCGGGGGATCAGGTCCGTTTCTGGGAACGGCGTTTCTTTTTCCGGGAAATCGTTTTCCTCCCCACGGGAAATTCTCTGTGCCAAGGCTACGTGGGTGCGCCGCGGGCCCTTCGCGGCTGACGGCACTGAGCTTGCACCGTTTCAACCCTCCTTCCGCACTCCTGTGCCCTGCGGCATCGGGCTGGGTAGGCTGCACCGGATTTCAACGGAGGGATGGGACCGAATGAAGAACACTGCCCGGCGCCTGGTCGGCGCTCTGGCCGCGGCCGCGCTGCTCGCTTCCGGGGCCGCGAACGCCCAGCCCTCCTTCCTCGAGTTCGAGAGCGGCCCGGTGCGGCCCCTCGCGCTGACGCCCGACGGCACGAAGCTCCTCGCCTGCAACATCCCCGACAACCGGCTCGAGATCTTCAGCGTGTCGGCGGGCGTTCTCACGGCTCTGGGATCGGTGCCGGTTGGCATGGAGCCGGTCGCGGTTGCAGCCCGCAGCAACACCGAAGCCTGGGTCGTGAACCACCTCTCGGACAGCGTCAGCATCGTCGACCTCACCGCGAGCCCGCCGCGCGTGACGCGCACGCTGCTCGTCGGCGACGAGCCGCGCGATCTCGTCTTCTCCGGCACGGGTGGCAACCGCGCGTTCATCACGACCGCGCACCGCGGCCAGCACCGCACGGACTTATCGCTCGCCGGTGTGGCCGGTGCCGACGATCCGCAGCTCACGACGGCCGGCATCGGCCGCGCGGACGTCTGGGTCTTCGATGCAGCGGATCTCGGCGAAACGCTAGGTGGAACGCCGCTGCGGATCCTGAGCTTCTTCGCGGACACACCGCGCGCGCTCGCGACCGACGGCACGACGGTCTACGTCGCGGCCTTCCACTCGGGGAACGGGACGACGGCGATCAACGAGAACGCGGTCTGCGACGGCTTTGCGGCCGCGGCGCCCTGCGCCGCTCCGCTAGGCGGAACCGCTCCGGGAGGGTTGCCCGGTCCGGACGACAACGCGTTCGGAGCTGCAGCACCGGAGGTCGGCCTGATCGTCGAGTTCGATCCCGCGAGCGGCCAGTGGCGCGATCCCCTGAACCGCAACTGGGATCCGGTCGTGCCCTTCAACCTGCCCGACCGCGACGTCTTCACGGTCGATGCGAATACCTTCGCCGTCGGCTCGCCCGCGAACTTTCCGCGCGTCGGCACGATCCTGTTCAACATGGTGCTGAATCCGACGACCGGGAAGCTCTACGTCTCGAACACCGAGTCGCCCAATCTCACCCGCTTCGAGGGCCCCGGTGTGCACGGCGGCAGCACCGTTCAGGGGCACCTCTCCGAGGCGCGCATCAGTGTGCTGAACCCGGCCACCGGCAGCGTCGATCCGCAGCACCTGAACCCGCACCTCGACTACAGCGAACTCTTCACGGGCGCGACGCCGCCGCCCGCGACCCAGAAGAACCACAGCCTCGCGACCCCGCTGCAGATGGTCGTCTCGAGCGGCGGGACCGTCTACGTCGCGGCCTTCGGCTCCGCGAAGATCGGCGTGTTCAGCACGTCGACGCTGGAAGACCCGGCCTTCGAAGCGAGCTACGACCCGACGACCGCGAGCGCGGGCTACATCTCGACGGGCGGAGGCCCTGCGGGCCTCGCGCTCGACGAGGCGAATGGCCGCCTCTACGTGCTGACGCGCTTCGACAACGCGGTCGCCGTCGTCGATACGACCACCCGCGCGACGCTCGCGACGCACGCGCTGCACAACCCAGAGCCCACGTCCATCGTCGAGGGAAGGCCCTTCCTCTACGACGCGGTCGCTACCTCGGGCAACGGCGAAGCGTCCTGTGCGAGCTGCCACATCTTCGGCGACAACGACGACCTCGGCTGGGACCTCGGCAACCCGGACGACCCGACTTCCGTGAACAGCCAGCCGGCGCTAGTCGTTGGTCAGACCAGCTTCCATCCGATGAAGGGCCCGATGACGACGCAGACGCTGCGCGGCCTCGCGACTTCCGGCGCGATGCACTGGCGGGGCGATCGCGTTTCGGGCTTCTTCGGGACCGATCCCTGCACCGACCCGGGGGGCACGGCCTGCAACGAAGAGCACTCCTTCGACAACTTCATCGTCGCCTTCGAAGGCCTGATCGGCCACGACGGAATCATCTCGACGCAGGACATGCAGAAGTTCACCGCCTTCGCGCTGCAGCTGCGCCTGCCGCCGAATCCGGTGCGCAGCCTCGACAACGCCGAGAGCGGCTCGGTGTTGGCCGGCCACAACCTGTTCACGACCAGGCAGACCGACGGTGGCGTGCTGACCTGCAATTTCTGTCACACGCTCGGCCCGCTGAACGGATTCTTCGGCACTGCCGGCTTCCAGACCTTCGAGGGCGAGACGCAGAACTTCAAGGTGACCCATCTGCGCAACGTCTACACCAAGGTCGGAATGTTCGGCTCGACGCTCGGCGGCGCCAGTACGGGCGATCAGATTCGCGGCTTCGGAGTGCTGCACGATGGCTCGGTGGACACGCTCAAGAGTTTCGTCGCGGCCACGGTGTTCCAGAATTTGAATAACACCGAAGAGCAGCAGCTCCAGCAGTTCATGCTCGCGTTTCCGAGCGATCTGGCTCCGATCGTCGGCCAGCAGGTCACGCTCGGCGCGACGAACTCCGGCGTCGCGGGCCCGCGCATCGACCTCTTGATCGCGAACGAGGACGATGCCTTCGACTCGCTGATCCTCGGCGGCGCGGTCAGCGAGTGCGACCTGATCGTTAAAGGCTCCGTTGGCGGCGCGCCGCGCGGCTGGCTGCGGCAGGTCTCCGGCCAGTTCCAGGACGACCAGGGCAGCCTGATCTCCGACGCCTCGCTGCGCGCGCTCGCGGTGAGCGAGGGTCCGTTGACCTACACCTGTGCGCCGCCTGGCTCCGGCACGCGCATGGGCATCGACCGAGACGAGGACACGGTCCTCGACGGCCTCGACAACTGCTCCGCGGCCGACAACCTCGACCAGCTCGACAGCGACGCCGATCTCGCCGGAAACGTCTGCGACGCCGACGACGACGGCGACAACCTGCTCGACGTGGTCGAGACGAACACCGGCACTTTCGTCGGGCCGAACGACACCGGAACCGACCCGCTGCTCGCCGATACCGACGGCGATTCCTTCGCCGACGGCGTCGAGGTGGCGGCCGGCAGCGACCCGACGAATCCGGCCTCGATTCCGGGCGGGCAAGGCGTGCCGGCCCTCCCGCTCGGCGGCTGGGCGCTGCTTGCGGGTGGAGTGGCCGTGGCCGCCCGGAGCCTGCTCCGAAGCAGGAATTGAGTCCGACTCAGCTCGGATCACCCTCCGTTCCTGTGGGGATGTCGAGGGAACAGCGGAAACCTTTTTCCTACCCGGTGGAACGAGCGTTCCCTCAATTTGGGGTATGGGCCTCTAGATTAAGAAAAATTGCACATCAAATCGACCACTTAGGAGATCGCGCGCAATCGGCATCTAAGTTGCAAGTAATTGCCCCGCTGCACCTATGGAAGGGGATCTCTATATGCGGCTACGCGCTACCCGTGTCTTTTGCGCCGTCGCGACGTCAGGCCTCACGCTCGTCGCGACCGCTCCCGCTCAGGCCATTCCGCTCTCGCTGCAGGTATTTGCGGACGGCGTCCTGATCGGAGACGTCGACGAAACCCGCCTCGGCTGCGTAGACAACCCGGACGGCGTGAGCGCCCACTGCGAGGTCCAAGATCTCGTCTACGGTGGCGAATATCCGCTCGTGAACATCGACGATCTCAACATCGATATCGACGCGGATCCCGTTGTAACCGGGACGACAGGGGTCTCGAATCTGTTCGGGGTCACCCAGCAGATCACGCTGCTCTTCACGCTGCCGATCGCCCCGATCCCCGGCGGGACGCTGACGGGCGGCTCGTACCGCGGCACGGTCACCGATAACAACGGCGACGGCGCGACGGTTTCGACGGTCGCCGGGAGCGCTCTCTACACCGCGATGATCGACGGCCTCAACTGGCAGTCGTTGTACCCGCACGCGGCTTCGACTTCCGCGGGTAGCTTCCTGTCGTCGGCCATCCCGAATTTGTCCTTCGGAACTCCGATTCCGAACCTGCCCGGGCCGGCGGCGCTGGCGAGCATCGGAATCAAGCTCGATTTCAACCTGACGGCCTTCGACAGCGCGTCGTTCACGAGCAACCACGTCGTGCTCCCGATTCCGGAGCCTCATACGGTCGGCCTCGTCGGACTCGGGCTCGCGCTGCTCGCGCGACGGCGCCGCTCGTAGAAGTAGCACCGCGGGCGGAAATTCCCGCGGGAAGAGAACGGGAACCCACAGGAGGGGGTCCGGCTGAATCGGGAGAGAGGCCTCGCCAGGACGCTTCGGAAGTCCACAGGCGAATCGCCTCGGAAACGTCTGGGAATCGCAGGGAATTTCGAGTAGGGTGGTCACACAGCAGGATGCCCGGTTCAGTTACGCCCGGGAGAACACCCTGCTGACAGAATCGATCGACGACCGACGAGAGGATCTTTACATGCAGATCGGATCCACAGCTGCCAAGCGCGTTGCACTGCTGATCGGGTTAGTCGTCCTCACGGCCATTCCCTCTCACGCAATTCCGGTCACCCTCGAAGTCCTGGTGGACGACGTATCCGCCGGCATCTTGGATGAAACACAGCTCGGCTGTGTCGATACCAGCGCGGTGACGGCATCCTGCTCAGCCTCGGAAATCACGGTCGGTGGCCTGAAGCTCCTGAGCGTGACCCTCACCCTCGACAACGATCCTGTAGTGAACAGTGTGATTGCGGTCCAGAATCTCACGGCCGCCACTCAGCGCTTCACCTTGGTCGTCACGCTGCCGGTCGCTCCGATTCTCGGCGGCTCCCTGACGGGCGGGTCGGTGGCGGGAGGAGTTTCGGATTACGACGGCGCCATCGATCCCACGAGCCTTTTCCCCGGAAACTACGCGACGCTCTCGACGCCTGCCGGGAGCGCGTTCTACGCGGCGCAGATCGACGGCGTGACCTATCAGCAGCTGTTCCCGAACGTGACGGTCCTAGGGGTGACCAATCAATACGAATCAGCTGACCTCGTGCCGGCGGCCTTCGGAACTCCGATTCCCAGCCAGCCCGGGCCGGGAGTGCTTGCGGACATCCGGCTTCGCTACGACTTCAGGCTGACTGCGCAAGACGCAGCGTCATTCACGGGCGTATTCGTCGTGCAGCCGGTTCCGGAGCCGAGCACGGCCCTGTTGGTCGGGTTCGGGCTCGCTGCAGTCGCGAGGGCTGCGCGGCGCCGATAGGTCGGCGGCGGAGACCGGGCCCCGGGCCCGGTTTCTCTGGATTCTCGAGCGGCGCGCGGGCATGGCCACAGCGCGCCGTTCTGCTTTTCAGCACCTCGCGAGCGAAGAGAACGCATGGCGGAGCTGCGAGCCCGGGCCAGCTCGGACCCGATTCGCTGCGCCGCAACCGAGCAGCCGACATATAATACTCGGGCTGTCATTGCTGGTTGGTGAAGGATCTGCCCGTCCTGCCCCGGCCGATGTTCGGAGCAGACCTCGATGAGCGCTTTTCGGCGCGCCGCGGTTGTGTTAGGCATGCTGCTCGCGCTCGCGGGTCCGGCGCGGGCGCAGAGCTCCTTCCTCGCGTTCGAGAGCGGCCCGGTCCGGCCGCTCGCGCTGACGCCCGACGGCACGAAGCTCCTCGTCTGCAACATCCCCGACAACCGGCTCGAGATCTTCGGCGTCTCCGCGAGCGGCCTGACACATCTTGGGTCGCTGCCGGTCGGCATGGAGCCCGTCTCGGTCGCGGCGCGCGGAAACAGCGAGGCGTGGGTCGTGAACCACCTCTCGGACAGCATCAGCATCGTCGATCTCGCGGCGAGCCCGCCGCGCGTGACGCGCACGCTGCTCGTCGGCGACGAGCCGCGTGACATCGTATTCGCCGGTACCGGCGGCAACCGCGCCTTCGTCACCACCGCACGCCGCGGCCAGCAGCGGAACAACGCTTCGCTGCTCGGCTCCACGCCCGGTGCGGGGAGTCCGCTGCTCACTTCTCCCAGCGTGCCGCGCGCCGATGTCTGGATCTGGGATGCGAACAACCTCGGAGCAGCGTTTGGCGGCATTCCGCTGCGCATTCTGAGCCTCTTCTCGGATACGCCGCGCGCACTCGCGACCGACGGCAGCACGGTCTACGTCGCGGCCTTCCATTCGGGCAACCAGAGCGCCGCGATCAACGAGAGCGCGGTCTGCAATGGCTTCACGGGCGCCGGACCCTGCACGACCCCCGGTGGCGCGACTGCGCCCGGCGGCTTGCCCGGCCCGAACGCGAACGCAGCCGCTGCCGCCGCTCCCGAGACGAGCCTGATCGTGAAGTTCGACCCGCCGACCGGGCAATGGCTCGACGTGCTCGGCCGCGACTGGGATGCCGTGGTGCCTTTCGATCTCCCGGACCACGACGTCTTCGCGATCGACGCGGACAGCTTCGCGAGCATCGCGCCCGCGCCCTTCGATCACGTCGGCACGATCCTGTTCAACATGGCGCTCAACCCCACCAGCGGGAAGCTCTATGTCTCGAACCAGGAGGCCCCGAACCTCACGCGCTTCGAGGGCCCCGGGGTCCACGGCGGCAGCACCGTGCAGGGCCACATTTCCGAGGCGCGCATCAGCGTGATCGATCCCGCCACGGGTAGCATCGACCCCCAACACCTGAACCCGCACATCGATTACAGCGAACTCTTCACCGGCCCGAATCCGCCGGACCCGAGCAAGAAGAACCACAGCCTCGCGACGCCGCTGCAGATGGTCGTCTCGAGCACGGGGACCGTCTACCTGACCGCGTTCGGCTCCGCGCAGATCGGCGTCTTCAGCACCGCGACGCTCGAAGACCCCGCCTTCGAGGCGAATTACGACCCGCTGACCGCGAGCGCGAGCTACATCCCGACGGGCGGCGGCCCGGCCGGCCTGGTGCTCGACGAGCCGCGCGGCCGGCTCTACGTCTTCACGCGCTTCGACAACTCGGTCGCCGTGATCGATCCGGCCACGCGCGCGACGCTCGCGACGCACGCGCTGCACAACCCGGAGCCCGCGTCGATCGTCGAAGGGCGGCCCTTCCTCTACGACGCAGTGCTGACTTCCGGCAACGGCGAAGCTTCGTGCTCGAGCTGCCACATCTTCGGAGACCTCGACAGCCTGGGCTGGGATCTCGGGAATCCCGACGACGTCGTGATCCCGAATCCGCAGCCGCATTCCGGCAACGGAGCGCTGCCCACCCTGCACCCGATGAAAGGGCCGATGGTCACGCAGACCCTGCGCGGCCTCGCGACGCACGGCGCGCTGCACGCGCGCGGCGATCGCAGCGTCGGATTCTTCGGGACGGATGCCGCGTGCAGCATTCCGAATCCGCTTGGTTCGCCCTGCGACGAGGACTTCTCGTTCCGGAACTTCATCGTGGCCTTCCCGGGCTTGGTCGGCCGCGATGGGCAGATCTCCGCGGCCGACATGCAGAAGTACGCGAACTTCGCGCTGCAGCTCCGATTGCCCCCGAATGCGATCCGGAATCTCGACAACACGCTCACGGGCGGGCAGCAGATCGGCTTCAACCTCTGGGACGATCAGGCGGTGCTCGCGGACGCGACGAATAACAGCCAAGCCCGCCAGTGCAACGACTGTCACATGATCGATCCCGCGAAGGGCTTCTTCGGCAGCAACTCGAACAAGTCCAAGGCCGCCGAGGCAGCGCAGAATTTCAAGATTCCCCACCTGCGCAACCTGTACACGAAGGTCGGGATGTTCGGGCCGACGACGGGCAACCTGACCAGCGTCGGCGACCAGATTCGCGGCTGGGGCTTCACGCACGACGGCTCGATCGACACGCTGAAGATCTTCATGGATTCTCCGGCGGCCCCGGGCTTCTTCAACCTGACGAATCAGCAGAAGCTCGATCTCGAGGCCTTCATGCACGTGTTCCCGACCGATCTGGCTCCGATCGTGGGTCAGCAGATCACGCTCGACGCCACGAACGCCGCCGCCGTCGACACACGCATCAATCTCCTGATCACGCGCTCCGCCACCGCGTTCACGTCGCTGATCCTCGGCGGCGTGGTCACCGAGTGCGATTTGATCGTGAAGGGCAGCGTCGGCGGCGTGCCGCGCGGCTGGAAGCGGCTCTCCTCGGGCCTGTTCCAGGACGACCAGGGCAGCACGCTCGACGACGCTTCGCTGCGCGCGCTCGCAGTGACCGAGGGACCACTGACCTACACCTGCGCGCCGCCCGGCGGAGGCCAGCGCATGGGCATCGACCGCGACGAAGACGCGGTGCTCGACGGCCTCGACAACTGCCCGGCTGCGGACAATCTCGACCAGCTCGACACCGATTCGGACCTCGCGGGAAACCTCTGCGACGCGGACGACGACGGCGACGGCCTGCTCGACGGCGTCGAGACGAACACCGGCGTCTACGTCGGTCCCAACGACACCGGCACGCATCCGCTGCTCACGGACACGGACGCCGACGCGTTCGCGGACGGCCTCGACAATTGCCCGGTGGTCGCGAACCCGAGCCAGCTGAACACCGACGCCGACGGCTTCGGCGACGCCTGCGATGCCGACGACGACGGCGACGGGCTGCCGGATGCGATCGAGACGAACACGGGCGTCTTCGTGAGCGCGAGCGACACGGGAACCAATCCGCTGCTGATCGATACGGATGTGGATGGGGTGCCGGATGGCGCGGAGACCGGCACCGGGATCTGGACTGGCCCGAACGACCGCGGCACGAATCCGGTCGTCGCGGACAGCGACGGCGACGGCTGGAGCGACGGCATCGAAACCAATACGGGCGTCTTCGTCGGCCCCGCGGACACCGGAACGCACCCGCTGCTCCCGGACACCGATGCCGACGGGGCCAATGACCCGCTCGACAACTGTCTCTTCCTCGCGAACGCCGATCAGCTCGACACCGACGGCGACCTCGCCGGGAACGTCTGCGACAGCGACGACGACGGCGACGGCCTGCTCGACGCGGTCGAGACGAACACCGGCACTTTCGTCGGCCCGGGCGACACGGGCACCGATCCGCTGCTCGCCGACACCGACGGCGACAGCTATCTCGACGGGCACGAAGTCCTTGTGGGCAGCGATCCGACGAATCCGGCCTCGATCCCGGGAGGCCAGAATCTGCCCGCACTTCCGCTCGCTGGACTCGCGCTGCTCGCGGGTGCACTCTGCGCTGCGTCGTGGAAGACGCAGGCACGCCGGGCGGCGCAGCTCTAGGCGAGACGCAGCGCTCGAAGGCTTCCGCCCGCACCGGCGGCGTCTTCGCCGCAGGCTCGATCTCGCTGCGCCTCTACCCGCACGAGCTTCCGGCGCGCGAGCTCGTTGCTGAGCTGCTCGCGCAGGCGCGGCTCGCAGAGGCCGCCGGCTTCGACGGCCTGATGACGAGCGAGCACCACGGCGGCTTCCCGGGCTACCTGCCGAATCCGCTCCAGCTCGCGGGCTTCCTGCTGGATGTGACGCAGCGGCTCTGGGCCGCTCCGTGTCCGCTGCTGCTGCCGCTGCGAGCTTGGAGTCACGTCGCCGAAGAGCTCGCCTGGCTCGCGGCGCGCTTTCCGGAGCGCGTGGGCGCCGGCGTCGCGGTCGGGGGCCTCGCGCGCGACTTCGAGCTCGCCGAGCTGCCCTGGGCCGAGCGCTTCACGCGCTTTCGCGCGGCGCTGCCGCTGCTCGCGGACGCGCTGCGCGGACATGGCGATTCGCCGCTCTCGGGCGATGCGGCAATCCGAGCCTGCGCGCGCGCGCCGGTGCCGCTGGTGGTCGCCGCCCAGAGCGCTCCGGCGCTGCGCAGGGCCGCAGGCCTCTCGCTCGGCGTGCTCTTCGATTCGCTCCAGCGGGTTTCCCAGCTGCGCGAGCTCTCGGATGTGTATGCGGCGGCGGGCGGCCGTGGTCCGCGGATCCTGATCCGGCGCGTCTGGCTCGGCGCGAAGCCCAGCTCCGAGGCAGAGCGACAGCTCGCGTTCTATCGCAGCTATTCGGACCCGGCCCTGCAGAAAAACTGGGGCGAGGACGAGCTCGTGCACGCGGGAGCCGGGGATGCGCTGGCCGGGCAGCTCGCGGCGCTGCTCGAGCGCGCGGGCTGTGACGCGCTGAATCTGCGCGTGCAGCTGCGCGGGATCCCGCCCGCCGCGATCCGCGAGCAGATCGAGCGCCTCGGTGCGGAGCTGCTTCCGCCGCTGCGCGCGCGACTCGCGGAGCGGCGCGCGGGAGCGGGTTCGGTCTGAGGCCGGCTCGGGAGAGGCGCCATCCCAGCTCTCGCACCTGAGGCGCGAATCCCACAGCCAGATTTCAAATCGGGTCGCGCTCGTGCTCGTTCGCCTGCAGCGGGGTCTCTCCACCGCATGTGAGCCAGCGCACTCAAGCACGCAACTCCCAGGCCGATGGGGCAGAGACCGGAGCGAAAGCATCCGGTCCGAACCGGTTTCGGAGCAAGGAGGGAACCCGTGCAATCTGTGACGAAGTCGACTCTTGGAGCCGCCCTGGCGGGGCTGGCCATTCTGCTCGTGTCCTGTACCAACGTGATCGACCCGAACCCGATGCCCTTCGACTGCAGCGCGACGCAGCAGCTCTCGGGCCTGATTCCGGTCGAGGATCCGATTCCCGGCCGCTATCTCGTCGTCTTCAAGCAGCAGGCGCCCGGCGTTGCTGCGCTCTCGGCAGCGGCGATCAGCGCGACGGCGCAGTCGCTCGCGTCCGCTTACGGCGCGACGCAGCTCTCCGTCTTCGACACCGCGCTCCAGGGCTTCGCCTGTAGCGCCTCCGAGGCCGACATGCTGAAGGTCGCCTCGGATCCGCGCGTGGCCTTCGTGCAGCAGGAGGGACGCAAGAGCGTGTCGCCGCTCACGGCGCAGCAGGTCGGCGCGACCTGGGGACTCGACCGCACGGACCAGCGCGACCTCCCGCTCGACGGTCGCTACGAGCCCGGTTCCGACGGTCAGGGCGTGCATGCGTACATCGTCGACACCGGCATGGACGTGAACCACGCAGAGTTCACGGGCCGCGTCGGCGAGGGTTTCTCGGCGACCGGCGACGGCATCGCGGACGACAACGGTCACGGCACGCACGTGGCGGGAACCGTGGCCGGCACCGAGTTCGGCATCGCGAAGCAGGCGACCTTGCACCCGGTGCGGGTGCTCGTCGGCGGCTCCGGCAGCGACTCCCAGGTGATCGCGGGTGTCGACTTCGTCGCGCGCCACGCGCGTCAGAACGGCTGGCCGGCCGTCGCGAACATGAGCCTCGGCGGCGGCGCCTCTCCGGCCCTCGACCGCGCGGTCTGCAACGCGCTCGGCGCCGGCGTGACCTTCGCGCTCGCCGCGGGCAACGAGAACCAGAACGCGTGCAACACCTCACCCGCCCGCGTCGAGCAGGCACTCACGGTCGGCGCGAGCACGCGCACCGATGCGCGCGCCTCGTTCTCGAACACCGGCAACTGCGTCGACCTCTTCGCCCCGGGCCAGGACATCAGCTCGGCCCGCAACGGCGGCGGCTCCACGGTACTCTCGGGCACTTCGATGGCGTCGCCGCACGCCACGGGCGTCGCCGCGCTGTGCGCGCAGCGGCTGCCGGGCGCCGTGCCCGCGGAGGTGGAGCAGTGCGTGATCGACCGCGCGACGCACGACAAGCTCACGTCGATCGGCACCGGCTCGCCGAATCTGCTGCTGTACGCGAAGGACGCGGCCGCGCAGAGCGGCGCGCTTCCCGCGAGCCCCGCGCGTCCGTAGCGCTGCGCGCAGCAGTCTGCGGCGCGGGCCTCGTGCTCGCATTCGCGGCCTGCGCGCCGGATTCCAGTGGCGGCGGTCGGGGAGCTTCCCCGGCCGCCGCCACGCCTTTCGAGCTCGAGCTCCGCGCGGAGCGGCCCTCGGGCGGCTCCGCAGCCGCGCTGCGCGCCGGCGAGCCGGTCGCGCTGGTGCTGCGCGTGCGCAACGCGAGCGGCGCGGCGCAGCAGATCCCGCTTCCCTCCGCGCGCAGCTACGACTTTGCGATCACGGGGCCCGACGGCAGCGAGCTGTGGCGGCACTCGCGGGGCCGCATGTACGCCCAGATGCTGACGGAGCTCGTCTTCGAGCCCGGCGAGCAGAAGGAGTTCCGCGCGACCTGGGATCCCGCCGCGAGCCCCGGCGCGCGCGTTGCGCCGGGTTCCTACCGCGTGCGCGGCTGGCTCGAGGGCGCCACTGCCGCGGAGGCAGCGCCGCTCGAGCTCGCGCTCGACTGAAGCGCGGGTCGGAGGAGCACGCGATGGATCTGAAGCTGCGCGGGCGCGTCGCGCTCGTCACGGGCGCCTATCGGGGCACGGGCCGCGGCATCGCGCGCGTGCTCGCGGCCGAAGCTGCGACGGTCTGGGTGCAGGGCTTCGAGCTGGATCCGGCGCAGCGCGTCGCCGACGAGCTGCGCGCCGCGGGGGGTGACGCGCACGCGGTCGCGGGCGATCTGCTCAGCGAGGCCGGTGCCGAGGCGATTGCAGACTGCGTGCTCGCCGGCTCGGGTCGGGTCGACGTACTCGTGAACAACTACGGCATCGCCGAAGGCCCCGGCTGGCTCGACGGGAGCGACGCAGACTGGCTGCTCTCGTACCAGAAGAACGTGCTCTCGGGCGTGCGTCTGGTGCGGCGGCTGCTGCCCGGGATGCGCGAGCGGCGCTTCGGGCGGGTGATCTTCGTGTCGACGATCGGCGCCCTGCGCCCGCGTGCAGCGATGCCGCATTACTACGCCGCGAAGTCGGCGCTCGCGAACATCAGCGTGAGCCTCGCCCAGGAGACTGCAGGTTGCGGCATCACGGTCAATAGCGTGAGCCCCGGACTGATCGCGACCGACGAGGTGAAGGCGAGCTTCTTGCGCCGCGGAGCGGAACGCGGCTGGGGCTCGACCTGGGAAGAGGTCGAGCCCCACGCTGCGCGCTCCTTCTTCGACGCGCCTTCCGGGTTCGTGGGAACCCCAGAAGACGTGGGCCAGCTCGTCGCGTTTCTCGCGAGCGAGCTGGCCCGCTACGTCAATGGCACCACCTTCCGCATCGATGGCGGCGCCAGCGGCTGCGTGTGAGCTAGCCGTCTAGGGCTTGTTCTTGCGCCGGATCGCGACCGCTCCGCCCGTCGCGAGCGACAGGCCGAGAATGCCGATTCCGAGCAGCTCCATCGCGGGCACCGTGCCGTCCCGGACCACGCCCGCATGCAGGTGCCACTGGTTGTTCCCGAAGCTGGTCGTGAAGTACTGGTCGATCCAGGGCACCGACGTGAAGCCGGTGCCGTGGAAGAACCAGGTGCCGAGGTCGTAGAACTCGGACTCGAGCGGCGGATCGGTGGTCACCTTGTCCATGCGGTCTGCGAGGGTGCAGATGATTGCCGGAAGCGAGTGGCACCAGATCTGGCCGGTGATGCTCCAACCCGTGACGGTACCCCAACGGATCGTCGCGCCCGCGTTGACGTTTCCGGTTCCGGTGAAGATCGGCCCCGGCTGGCCGTACAGGTGCTCCGTGACGCCGGGCCCGGTGCGGTCGTTGTTGCTCAAGAAGATCGAGGTCGTGAGAGACGGAACGGGAACCGTGATGGTGATGTTTCCGTTGTCGAGCAGCTTGACGAGCTTCGGACTGCCGGGTGTGGTCGCGTCGACGAGTGCCACTGCGCCGACGGTCGGGAACGGATTGAAGAAGTGGTTGTAGTTCTGTTCATCCGTACCGCTCTGATTCGTGAGCGTGACGTTGACCAGATTGTATTTCTTGAGCGCAGCGTCGGCGGGGCCCACTGCGAGCAGCGCTGCCGACAAGACTAACAGCCAAGTTCCTCGGCGCATGTTTGCCTCCTATGGGCGGATGCGAGCACCCGAAGCCAAACTCCACCAGTGGAGCCAGCGCTCCGAGCGGCGCGCGCCCCCAGCTCGGGGACCCGCCCATGGGTTCATTGTACACCCGGGGGCTGTTTGTATGAAGGAGTCTTTCCGGAAAGCACGCCGGGCTCGTGAAAATCTGACCTTGCCCCGCGGGGCAACTCGTGTCCACGGCCGGCGCGGCGGTGCCACTATTTCGAACTGAGAACTGAAAACCCGCGCCTCGCGCTGGGGGCCTGGCTGCCCCCGGCCCGGGACCCGCCGGGCTAATCTGACGAACCGGGCTCGCCGCCTCGAAGCCCGCAGCAGGAGTCCCCCCTCGGATGACGTTCGCGATGTTCTACGAGGAGGAGTAGCCGCGTGCACTACGACCCGACGGACTGGCAGACGCAGGTCGATCCCTATCCGACCTACCGCTGGCTGCGCGAGGAAGAGCCCGTCTACCACAACCAGAAGCTCGGCTTCTTTGCGCTCTCGCGTTTCGACGACGTCTGGGACGCCCACCTCGACTGGGAGAGCTTCAGCTCCGCCTGGGGGCCGACGCTCGAGAAGGTCGCAGTTCCTCAGCCGATGATGATCTCGATGGATCCGCCCAAGCACACGCGCGTGCGACAGCTGGTCTCGAAGGTGTTCACGCCGCGGCGCGTGGCCGAGCTCGAGCCGACGGTGCGCGCGCTGACGCGTGCGCGCCTCGCGGAGCTCGCAGCCGGCGACGAAATCGACCTCTTCGAACAGCTCGCGTCGTCGATGCCGATGGACGTGATCAGCACGATGCTGGGCGTTCCCGAGGCCGATCGCGACCGCGTGCGGCACCTGACGAACGAAATGATGCACCGCGAGCCCGGCCGGCTCGAGATTCCCGAAGCCGCGATGGCCGCGCAGACAGCGCTGTTCCAGTACTTCCAGGGCTTCATCCGGGAGCGCCAGAAACGGCCGCAGGACGACCTGACCAGCGCGCTGATCGGCGCCGAGCTGCGGGACGACTCCGGCAAGACGACCCGGCTCGAATTCGGCGAGCTGCTGGGCTTCTGCCAGCTGCTCGGCAGCGCGGGCCACGAGACCACCGCGCGCCTGATCTGCAACAGCGCGGTGACGCTCTGGCGCCACCCCGACCAACGCCGAGAGCTGGCGCGAGATCCCGCGCTGCTCGGAAACGCGGTCGAGGAGCTGTTGCGCTACGACCCGCCCTCGCAGGTGCAGGGCCGCTGGACGACGAAGCCCTGGAGCCGGCACGGCCGCACGATTCCGGCCGACGTGCGCGTGCTGCTGCTGACGGGCGCCGCGCACCGCGACCCGCGGCAGTTCCCGGACCCGGATCGCTTCGACATCCACCGCGTGCTCGACCGCACCGTGCATTTCGGCCAGGGGCACCACCTGTGCCTCGGCAAGTCACTCGCGCGGCAGGAGTGCCGCGTGGCTTTCGAGGAGATCCTCGCGCGCTTCCCGAACTACGAAGTGCACGAGGACGGGCTCCAGTGGTCGCACAACAACAACGTGCGCGGCTACGCCGTGGTGCCGATGCGGCTCTAGCCCGCGCGCAATGCTCTCGAGGATCCAAGCTGATCCATCCGATCGCCCAGCTCTTCTAGCTGCTGCCGGTCTAGCTGGTTCAATGGTCCAGCTGCAATGCGCGCGCGTACCAGAATGCCGCCTCGTCGCGCCGGCCGCGGTCGGACGCGCGGTCGCCGAGCGCCATGAAGTGCGCCACGTCGGCTCGCGAGTTCTCGACGCCGGCCAGATAGTGGACCGCCGCCAGATCCTCCCGCCCGAGCCGGATGTACTCGCGGTACAGATGCAACCGGATGGCGTTGTTGTCGGGCGCGACGCGCGCGGCGGCCTCGAGCAGCGTGATCGTGTCCACCCAGTCCCGATTCCGTTTGGCGGTCAGCCCGCCGAGCGTCGCGATTCCGATCAGCGCGAGTGCCAACAGCGCGTGGCCGACACGCCGGCTGCGCCGCGCGGAGTACGCGGCGATCGGGTGGCCGACCGCGAGCAGGATGCCGACGAGCGGCAGGTAGCAGAAGCGCTCGCCAAACATCGACCCGCGAATCGGGACGAGGTTCATCACCGGTAGCAGCACGATCAGGAACCACGCGATTCCCCACGCCGCGAGAGGGCTGCGGCGGCGCAGACACACAGCGCCGGCCACGAGCCCTGCCAGCACGAGCACGCAGACCACCACATCGATCTCCAGGCAGGACAGCGGAATCGGGACGGAATGCCGGACGGAGAGACCGACCGGCACGAAGATCAGTCGCAGGTAGTCGACCAGCACCGTGGCCTGCATCGCCAGCGTGCGGCCGAAGGTCGCTCCGGGAAGCTCGGCCGCCTGCCCGAGAGCCAGCAGCTGCGTCCGCAGCGCGACGAACGCGAGCGTCACGAGAAACAAGACGCCGAGGTATGCCGTGTGGCGCCAGGGCGGGCTCGAACCCGCAGCTCGAGGAACCAGCGGGTTCGTGAGGATCACGACGAGCGGAAAAGTCGCGGCCATCTCCTTCGACCCCAGCGCCAGGCAGTAGAGGCCCACGACCCCGAGCATCGCGAGGATCGACGCCGAGGGTCGCACCCGCGTCAGGTGCAGGAGCAGCGCGCTGAGGTAGAAACACGCGAAGAGCGTGTCGGTCATTCCGGTGACGCTCGCAACCGCCTCCGTCGTGAGCGGATGCACACCGAAGCCTGCCGCGACAAAGGCAGCGAGCGGCAGTCGCGCTCCGAGACACGAGACGACCCGGAAGACCAGGCCGGCGTTGATCAGGTGCAATCCGACGTTGAGGGCGTGGTAGATCCACGGCGAAAGGCCCGCGACTGCGTAGACGAGCGCATAGACCGTGGTCCGGACGGGTCGGTAGAAGATCTGGCTCGGGATGCTGGCGCCCGTCGCAGGGTCGCTGAAGAAGCGCGGCAGGTTGGAGAGATCGCGGATCGCCTGGTTGTCGACGAGCACGAACCGGTCGTCGTAGACGAAGCCGTTGCCGAGAGCGTTCGCGAAGGCGAGCGCCGTCACAGCGACGACAGCCGCCAGCGCGGGCACCGCGCCCGGTTGCCGCGCTGGCTGAGCTAGGCGTCGCACGATCGGGATGCTACACGCTCCGCGATCGAGCCGGCGCTCGCCGGCGCCGAGGCGCGGAGCGCTGCTGATCTTCGCTCGCCTGCGGCTCGCTGCGCGCGGCAAGATCCTGGCCCGATGCAGTGCACTCCGCTTCGGCTCGCTGCGCGGGGGAGACCCCTTGCTAGCCGCGCGAGCGGCGACCCAGCAGCACCAGCAGCGCGAGGCCGGTTCCAACGCTGGCGGCGGTGCCGGGCTCGGGCACGACGATCGTCGCGATCGCGAAGTGGATCTCGTAGCCGGCGGCGGCAGTGCCGGAGAGGCCTTCTCTGGGAACCGGGTCATCACTCACGTTGCCACTCGCGCGGGCCTCGATTTCGTAGACGACGCCGCTTTGCAGCGCGCCCGAGAAGTCCGTGGTGGAGCCCTCTCCCGTTGTAGCGAGCGTCTGCTCGAACAGCACGGCTCCACCTGATTCGCGCAGTCGGACGCTCGCGAAGCCGGCGCCGCGCGACTCGCTGACCGTCAGCAGGGCATCGATCGAGTAGCTGACGTCCGCGTCGACCGTGAAGCTCAGCGCGAAGCGGCTGCTGCCGGAAAACAGATCCGTGGGGTTGCTCGTCAGGAACACGCCGGACGCATTCGCACTGCCGAAGCTCGAGATCTCCTCCAGGCCCAGCGTCGTAAACTGGCTCGCGAAGGCAGAGCCGGCCGTGCCTGCAATCGCCGCGCTCGCGCTGACGGAGTCGAACGAGAGCGCCGAGGAGTCTGAATCCTGGGTGCTGCCTCCCGGTCCGATCACGACGTCCGCGAGGAGCTCGTGGACGGCGACCGGAGACACGATCGACGCCCCGCGCGCGCTGCCGGCCAAGGCGAAAATCGAGAGCAGAACCGATCCGAGGCTCCAAAGCGTCCCCGCGCGGCGAACACCGCGCGGGACAGCGGAACAGCGACGCAGCATACAGCCACACCCCAGCGCGCGGGCCCTGCCCGGGCGCATGACTCACCCCGAATGGGAAGTGGGAGCCGGTCGGCAGATGTGGCGCAGGCACCCGCAGATGAGGTGCAGAATTTCCCCCGGGTCAACGCCGAGGCACGCCCGGGGTGCTCCGGCAACGCTTTGCGGGCCCGGGTCAGTGCTGGGGCGAGCGCATCTCACAGCTGCTCACGGCGTCGATCTCACTCGCGGGCGGCAATCCGACGTAGAGCTCGGGCTCCCGAGCTTCGGATCGGCTTCCTGCATCCGCTGCCAGACCTCATTCGAGACAATGATCGCGTTGCCATTCAGATCGAGGCTCAGCGCTGTCACGATCTTTGCCTGCGTGCCGATGCCGAGCGTCGCGCCGATCGGCTGCCCGGCCAGCATCTGCGCTCCGTCGAGCTCGCCGAAGATCACGCGGTCGAGCAGGATCTCCTAGTTCGCCGGGGTTCGAGCGCGACCGAAAGACCCTCGGCCTCGAAGGAGCCGAGCTCGGACGCGATCACGAGCGGCGCGCAATCGGTGAGCTTGATGAAGCCGAGCGTGAGCTCGGTTTTTTCGAGGGCGGCCTGGGATCCGGCCGGCGCGAGCGCCAGGGCTGTGGCAGCGCCTAACAATTTTAGCGCGAGCGCTCGCACGCCGCGCCGCCTCGCTTCCGAATTCCCATTCCATGCCGCTCCGAGTGCCACTCCGCCTCCGGCGAAAATGGCAACGGCGCCCAACCTCGCGCGCTCCCAGCGCGAGATCGGACGCCGTTGTCCGCTGCGGGTCCCCCTCGACCCGACTGACTTGGTGTGCCGAGATCGGATTGCAAGGCGCGTGCCGATGCGGTTGCTCGCTGTGGCCGAACGCAGCGTCTCCGCGCCACCCGTTGTCGCAAGTCGCTGCCGCGCTATCCAGCAGCGCTGCTCAAGGGCAGGGCAGTTGCGCTCGGGTCGGATCGGCGGGCTAGAGCAGGTCGGAAGTGGAGATCACGTGCTGTGCCATGTCGACCAGGCGCAGCCGTCGCTCTATCGCGAGCTTGCGCCGCAGCCGGTAGGCCTCTGCCTCGAAAAGCGCGCGTTTCTGCATCAGGATGCCCTTCGCGCGCTCGCCGAGCTTGCGCTCTTCGAGATTGCCGCTCGCTGCGCGAGCGCGCCTCCGGGGCCGCGGTCCAGTTCGCAGAGCAGGATCCGACGTATTTCGCACACAGCAGTCGACCGCCGGCCGCCCTTTCAGGCGAGAAGCGTGCCGAGTCGACGTGGGCGCTCTCGCAACGGGCGCGTCTGCTAGCACTGCGGGTCCCGGGCCGGGAGCG
>CAYTJA010000024.1:0-2065 GCA_964437835.1 uncultured Spirochaetales bacterium | reverse complement strand
TGGCGCTCCATCTCGGCAGCGACATCGGCAAGGACCTCGGCGACCCGCTGCTGCAGGCCTGGCAAGTCGGATGGATCGGGCACGCGCTCCTCGAGCAGCCGCTGGATCTGTGGCAGGCGAACACCTTCTGGCCCAACGCGGACACACTCGCCTTCTCGGATGCCCTTGTCGGGTATTCACCCGCAGCCCTCGTTGCGCAGATGAGCCCGCACACCGCGCTCGTCGTCTACAACCTCCTCTTCGTTGCCACGTACGGCTTGGCGTTCCTCGGCGCATACCTTCTCGCGCGCGAGCTCGGAGTCGGCTGGATCGGTGCCGCCGCGACCGGCGCAGCGTTCGCATACGCGCCGTGGAAACTCGCCCAGAACGGTCACCTGCACGTGCTCTCGGGGGGCGGCATCCCGCTGGCACTCTTCCTCCTCCTGCGCGGATATCGCCGGCGCAACGGTTGGCTCGTGCTCAGCGGCTGGCTGGTGGCAGCCTGGCAGATGACCCTCGGGTTCACCCTGGGTCTTCAGTTCGCGTACCTCCTCGCGTTGCTCGTGGCGATCGCGCTCGTGGCGCTCGCTCTGGGATCGGCTCCGGTTCCCGGTCGTCGCGTGGCGGCCGCAACCGTCGTTGGCGTTGTCATTTTCGCCCTCGCAGCGGGCTTCATGGCGCGGCCGTACCTTCGCGTCATCGACGAGCACCCGGAAGCCACGCGCACACCCGCGTACGTCGAGAGCTTCTCCCCCGAGCTTCGGAGCTTTCTCGCAGCGCCGGCTCAGAGCTGGCTCTGGGCGGGCCCGTCGCTGAGGGCGCGGGCACCGCTGCCTGCGCCCGACGAGATGTCTCTGTTCCCTGGGTTAGCGGTCTCGTTGCTCGCGCTACTCGGCGTTTTCGGGTCCGTTTTCTCCCGCCGGCTACGCATCGGCCTCGCCCTTGGGGTAGTCGTCTGCGCGGCTCTCTCGCTGGGAGTGAGGGACGTCTCCGGCGTGGAGAAGTACCTCACGCCGTACCGCTTCCTCTTCGACTTCGCCCCCGGCTGGGATGGAGTGCGCACCCCGGGCCGAATCAACACCCTCACGTCGCTGGGGCTTGCCCTGCTCGCCGGAGCGGGTCTGTGCGTTCTCCTGCGCTACCTGCGAGACCGCAGGGGGTTCCGCGCGGCAGCGACGGTCGCCGGCTTCGCTCTCGTCGCAGCGATCCTCGTCGAAGGCCTCGGCCCGCTCGCACATCCGCGCGTTCCCATCCCACCGGCGGCCGTGCGCCTGGCAGCCCCGCCGCAGCTTCATCTCCCCGCCGGCTTCCGTGACGACCTCGTCTACAGCTACTGGTCGACTGCGGGCTTTCCGGAGACGGTCAACGGGGCGGGAGGCTTCGATCCCGACGAGTATGACCGCCTGCGGAAGACGGTCAGCGGCTTTCCCGACGCACGATCCGTCGCCGCCCTGCGCGAGCTCGGAGTGCGAACGGTGCTCCTGCATCCTGCGCGAGCTGCAGGAACACCATGGGAGGGCGCCGCCGAGAAACCGACGGCGGGGCTTGCGCTCACCCGCGAAACCGTGGACGACGTCGTCCTCTTCCGCCTTCGTTAGTACCATCGCACCGTGCCCGGGCTCGTCGTCGATGGCAGGAAGATCGCGCAGAACGGCCCTGCGTACGTCATCGCCGAGATCGGCCACAACCACCAGGGCGACATCGAGAAGGCCAAGGCGCTCGTTCATGCCGCCAAGGAGTGCGGCGTCGACGCGGTAAAGCTGCAGAAGCGCGACAACCGCCGCCTCTACACGCGTGCGCTTTACGACTCGCCGTACGACAACGAGCATTCGTTCGGCGCCACCTACGGCGAGCACCGCGAGGCGCTCGAGCTCTCAGCGGCGGAATGGCTTGAGCTGCGCGAGTTCTCGCGCGAGGAAGGAGTCACGCTTTTCGGCACCGTCTTCGACGAGGAGAGCGCGGACTTCCTCGCCGAGCTCGGTATGCCGGCGTTCAAGATCGCATCCGCGGATCTTGTCAACACTCCGCTCCTCCGGCATGTGGCCGCGCTCGGAAAGCCGATCTTCCTCTCGACCGGTGGGGGCAC
>CAYTJA010000023.1:0-15905 GCA_964437835.1 uncultured Spirochaetales bacterium | reverse complement strand
GGTCGCGCCGTGGCCGACGCCCAACCCCAAATCTCCCGTCTTCAATGCCATTCCGTTGCAGCTGGCCGGCTGGAAGGGAAAGACCGTCGATGCGGACCTGCGCTTCCTGCACGGCATCTTTCTCGGAGCGGTTCAGGAGCGGCTCTACGAGCGCGCCGGTCGCAGAGCGGGAGAGGGAGGCCGCGTCGCGCTCTTCGTCGCCAGCGAGGTCGCGCAATCGGGCCGTACCAGTCCGAGCTCGCGGGCGCTGCTGCTGCCGGCCAGCGACTGGGTCGTGGAGTCCAGCGAACCCACCCGGATCTGGTCACTCGGAGTGGATGGCACGCTGGCCAGCGTCCGCCAGCGCGACGGGCGCGCTCTGGTCTACGGCTTCGGGCTCCACGAGGGCGGCGCGATCCGCGATTCGCTGCGCTCGCTGCTGGCCCTCGAGCGAGGGCCCTTCCTGCGTTCGCAGGCGCGGGTTCGCCTGCGCATCGCCACCGCGATGGGCCCGGGCCCACGCAGCCGAGAGCGCGCAAAGCAGCTGCTCGACAGCTTCGTCTTCGACTTCCAGCGCGAGCTCGCCGCGCTGTGATCCAAGGGCCGACTTCCGAGCTTCGCTCGGTGTCGCGTGCACTGAGCGAGCCAAGTGCTAGTCACGGCTGCGGCGGGCCCGGGGCGGAACCATCGCGACCTTGAGACGCGCTTCGTCGTCGCGCGTCAGGCACGGAACCCTGACGAGCTGACGAGGCGAGAGCCCGCCCTGCAGCGCGGCGCTGCGCGCCGCGGCGATGAGCTCCGGGTCTGGGCTCTGCCCATCGGAGGCCGCGGCGAGGCCCCGCGTCGCCGCGGGAAGTTGCGCGAGAGCCGGCTTTGTACCGAGATGCAGCAGGCTGCAGACGCGGCGCCGCAGCGCCGGCAGATGGCGAGGGCTGAGTGCGAGCAGGGCCCCGTCTGCATCGAGCGCATCGCCGTAGAGGCCTAGCAGCATGCGGATCGACGCCAGCGCGTCGAGGCTGGTGGCGCGTTGCGTCGCTGGCGTCTCCTCTGCCAGCCCGGCGAGCAGGCGATCGTAGTCCGTGGGAATCATCCCGTGAAGGGTCGCCCACCCCCGTGCTTTTCCGAGCACGGCCTTCGGCTCGAAGCCCCGCTCGAGATCGAAGGGCACTTCTGCTGCTGCGTAGTAGTCCGCGACGCGGCGCAAGTTCTCGGCATTGGGCTGGTTCTCTCGCAGGTAGATCGCCGAGCGCAGGCTGCGGAAGATCGGGATCCATCCCGGCGCAGCCTCGAGGTGGGTGGTGGTGTAGCTCGCCGGGCGGTTCGCCCTGGCTGCAACGGGGTAGCCGGTCCCCAGGAACAAGTCGACGCGAACTTCGTCGAGCAGCGCCAGGAAGTCGGGCTGCAGGGGGGTGCCGCTGCGCTCGCGCAGTGCCAGATTCGCCCGCATCGCGGCGGTCGGGAGGTTCAGCGATCCGTTCCAGGCCACGCGCAGCCTCGGCGCCAACCAGAAGCCGAGAAAACCTCCCGCGGAATAGCTGCCGAAGAGATTCCCCTCGAGCCCCAGATCGCGGAGCAGCCAGACCGCGTGGGCCTCGTATTTTTCGGCTGGATAGGGATCCGCATAACTCGCGAGCTCGGTCGGGATGCCTTTCGCAATCATCCGCCAGTCCCCGAAAAAAAGGAATCCGGGCACGAGTCCCAGCGCAGCGGCGGCCGCAGCGGCGCTCGTCGCACGGCCTCGCGCTCGGCAAGACGCCGCGGGGCGGTGTGCGGATCGCAGCGCGAAGAGCAGCGGGAAGACGGCGAGCCACGAGAATCGGCTTGCACTCAGCATCGCCAGCAGCGAGGCGAGCGAGAACCCTGACATCGCAGGATCGGACTGCGAATCCTCGACTGCGTTCCGCCGCCAGCTCCGCAGCGAGCGCAGTGCGGCCCACGGCGTCGCGAGTAGCAACGCCCACACGGCCGCGAAGCTCAACGGGCTCGGGGGGAGATTCGCAACCGGCCACCGGAAGGGATGGGTCGGGCGCCATTCGTCGGATACGACTCCCACGTCCAGCATCTCGGAGCCGGCGGACAGGATCAGACGCCAGAGCCCGGCTCCAGCGGGATGTGCCAGGCTTGCCGCGACCCCGGCTGCGAGCGCGAGCATCAGCCGCCCCGCGCGCCTGCGGTCGGCCGCGCGCAGGGCCGGGTCCCGCAGCGGCGCCGCGAGCAGCAGCCCCGCGCTGGCAGCGCCGAGCAGGATCGGCCCCAGTACGAATCCGGGATGCAGATTCGACCAGAGCCCAATGCCCGCGGCCGCCGCAAGGACGCGCGGCCACGATGGCAGCCCGGGACTCGAGATCAGCGTTCGGTGCAGCAGCAGAGCCGCGGCGATCGTCAGCAGATCCGGACGCAGCTGCACCAGGCGATAGGCCGAGATCGCAGAAAACGCGGCTGCAACGGCGTTCGCGGCCAGCGCCGAACCGCCTGCCTCGCGAGCCGCTCGCCACACCAGCACGAGGATCGCCACGATCGACGCAACGTGAGCCCAGCGAAGCGCCTGAAAGCCGCCAACCCGGTAGATCTCGTGCAGCCCCAGGTCGGCCAGCCACGAGGCCGGCGGCGGCGCGCTCGCCGCGGTGAACAGCAGAGGATCCTGAGCCAGCCACGGACCCTGCTCCGCGTAGGCAGCGCCGAGCGCCAGGTGCCACCAGGCGTCGTCCGTGAAGATCGGCTGGCCGACCGCCACGAGAAGAAGTGCGACACAGGCTCCGAAGCCGGCATGGGCCAGGGCGCGCAGGCCCGTCGCGAGCGGAGTCATCCAAGAGAAGATAGGCGGGCGACGCCGAAACCGGTCCGAGCGGAGTCACTCCGCTCCGGGACATCATTTCCGGGGCACTTCGCGCCAGTGAGCAAGCAGTTGGCGCGGGGCCGCGGCCCACAACTTCCTCGCGGCGCGCACGCTCGCGCGCGACCAGCGCGAAGCAGTTCTGCTGAGAACGCAAAGCGTCGGATCGGCACTTCGAGATCGAGATTCGCGTGTGTCTCGACGTCGACTCCAGCGCCTCGCCAGGCGCCGTGACCCGCGCGCAGCGCGCGCGCGGGTGCGACGCCCGCGACCGGCTTATTGACTCATCTCAATGAGTCATATAGACTCACTACTGTGAGTAAGCGGCTCCAGGTACTGCTCGACGAGCCCGAGTGGCGCGAGATCCAGCGAGCCGCCCGATCTCGGCGCCTCAGCATGGCCGAGTGGGTGCGACAGGTGCTGCGCGCCGCACGCAAGCAGGAGCCGGTGGGCGATCTCGACCGCAAGCTCGCAGCCGTGCGGACCGGAGTGCGCCAGAGCTTCCCGTCGCCGGACATCGAGCAGATGCTGGACGAGATCGAGCGGGGCTATCGCGGCGGCGAGCCGGGTTGATCTTCGTCGACTCGAATCTGCCCATGTATCTGGTGGGTGCGGCGCACCCGCACAAGCTCGACGCGAAGCACCTGCTGGAGCGCTGCCTCCGCGAGCGCATTCCTCTGGTGACCGATGCGGAAGTTCTCCAGGAGATTCTGCATCGCTACGTGGCGATCCGCCGGCGCGACGCGATCCAGCCCGCCTTCGACCTGCTGCTCGGCGTAGTCGAGGAAGTCTACCCGGTCGACCGCCGCTGCGTGGAACGCGCCAAGGCGATCGTGCTCGAGCGCGGGCAGCTCTCGGCACGCGATGCGCTGCACATCGCGCTGATGGAACGGAACGGAGTGACCCGGATCGCGAGCTTCGACGCCGGCTTCGACTCGATTCCCGGGATCGAGCGCATCACGGCCTGAGCCCGGGAACGGGAGGACGTCGGGCTAGCTGTCGTCGAATTCGTCTCTCGACTCAGCGCTGCGCGAGCTTCGCGCAGGCCGAGACATCCACGAGCCACTGAAGGCGCCCGTTGCGCGGCTGCACCAGCTGCGCCGGGAAGCGCTGCGGGTCGCGCGGGCCCTCGAGCACCGCGAGCAGTGCCGCGGCTTTCGCGGCGCCCGCGACGAGGAACGCGACTTCGCGCGCGGCGCAGAGCAGCGGCGCGCTGAAGGTCAGGCGTGTGGTGTGTGGGTCCTCGACCGGATTCGCGACCACCCAGCGCTGCATTTCGGCGAGCGCGGGCGTGCCGGGGAACAGCGACGCGGTGTGGGCGTCGTCGCCGAGGCCGAGGTAGATCAGGTCGAAGGCGGGCGGCGCGCCAGCGGGCTCCACGCCGAATGCGCGAGCGATTTCGGTGGCGTAGGCGTCGGCGGCGGCGGCCAGATCGGGCGCCTCCCCGCACATGCGGTGGACCTGCTCGGGCGCGAGCGGGACGCGCTCGAGCAGCGCGCGACGCGCCATCCCGCAATTCGAATCCGCGTGCTCGGGCGGCACCGCACGCTCGTCGCCGAAGAAGATCTCGATCCGCTGCCAATCGACGCGGCTGCGCCGCGGCTCGCCGGCCAGGAGCTCCAGCATGCGCCTGGGCGTAGAGCCGCCCGAAAGCGCGACGCGGAACGCGCCGCGCGACGCGATCGCTGCCCTGGCGAGCTCGCAGAAGAGATCCGCGCCGGCAGCGCTGACCGCCTCGGCGTCGGCGAAAACGCGCACGAGCGGAGCGCCGGCTGTAACATCACTCACGTCGAAGGCGCGCTAGGGCAAGCAGGCCGACCCTCGAGTCGGCCGACGCGCAGCGAGCCGAAGGCGAGCGACGCCCATCGGTCACGGCTCGCGCCAGCTCCGGTTCGGGCCGTGGATCAGCTTCTCCGCCTCGACGGGGCCCCAGCAGCCGGCCTCGTACTCGGGCAGCCAGCGCGCGTCGCTCTCCTGCCAGGCGTCGAGGATCGGCATGATCCAGGCCCAGGAGGCCTCGACGGCGTCGCGGCGCATGTAGAGCGTGGCGTCTCCGGCCATCACGTCGAGCAGCAGCCGCTCGTAGGCCTCCGGCGAGGGACGCTCGCGGAAACCCTGGCCGTACTGGAAGTCCATGTCGACCGGGCGCAGCTCGAAGCGCGAGCCCGGCACCTTGGCCTGGATCCCGAGCGCGAAGCCCTCGTTCGGCTGCAGCCGCATGCGCAGCACGTTCGGCTCGATCGGCGCCTCGCGGTCCGCGTTGAAGAGCGGATGCGGCACCTCCTTGAACTGCACCGCGATCTCGGAGGAACGCCGAGGCAGGCGCTTGCCGGTGCGGATGTAGAAGGGCACGCCGGCCCAGCGCCAGTTGTCGATCAGCACCTGGACTGCGACGTAGGTCTCGGTCACGGAGTCGCGCCTTACGTTGTGCTCCTGGCGGTAGCCGGGCACCGCGACACCCTCGTGGAAGCCCGACGCGTACTGCGCGCGTACCGTGCAGCGCTGAACGTCCTCGCGACTCATCGGGCGCAGGCAGCGCAGCACCGCGAGCTTGTGGTCGCGCACGACGTCGGCGTCGAAGGACCAGGGCGGCTCCATCGCGACGAGCGAGAGCAGCTGCAGGATGTGGTTCTGCACCATGTCGCGCAGCGCGCCAGCCCCTTCGTAGTAGCCGGCGCGCGTGCCGACACCCTCTTCTTCGGCGACCGTCAGCTGCACGTGATCGATGTACTTCTGATTCCAGAGCGGCTCGAAGATCGAGTTGCCGAAGCGCAGCACCAGGAGGTTCTGCACCGTCTCCTTGCCGAGGTAATGATCGATGCGGAAGGTCTGCGACTCGTGGAACACGCGCGCGAGCGTCTCGTTGACCTCCCTTGCACTCGCGAGATCGCACCCGACCGGCTTCTCGACGATGATGCGCGTGAAGTTCGGGGCCTCGGGCGCTGCGACGAGGCCCGCGAGCTGCAGGTGGTCCACGCAGCCCGAGAAGCTCGACGGCGGGATCGAGAGGTAGAACACGCGATTGCCCGAGATGCCGAGCTCGGGCTCGATCTCCTCGAGGTGCGCGAGCAGCTCGCGGTAGCTCGCGGGATCGTCGAGATCGCCGCGGTGGTAGAAGACGCGCCTTTCGAACTCGCGCCAGCGCTCGATGTCGATGTCGCGGCGCGAGAATTTCTCGATGCCCTCGCGCGCAAACGCGCGGAAGGCCTCGTCCGACATCTCGCGCCGCCCGACACCGACCACCGCGAACTGCTCGGGTAGCACGCCGTCGAGCGCGAGGTTGTAGAGCGCGGGAAGCAGCTTGCGCCGGGAGAGATCGCCGCTGCCGCCGAAGATCACCAGCGTGCAGGGCTGAGGCAGCAGAGGCTTTGCCATCTATTATTTCTTCTCCGAGTGACCGCCGAATCCGTGGCGCATGGCCGAGAGTACCTTTTCCGCGAATGTGGGGTCCTGGCGCGAGTGGAAGCGAGTGTAGAGCGAGGCCCTGAGCACGTCTGCCGGAGTCGCGGACTCGACCGCCGCCCGCAGCGTCCAGCGCCCCTCCCCTCAATCCTGGACGCTTCCCTCGAATTCGTCCAGCCTCGAGCTGCCAGCCGGAAGCCGGATCGGCCGTGAGCTGCACGAACACGTCGCTGTCGGGCCCGCGCCTCGTCGGCGCCGCTCCAGAGCGAGGCGTCGGCGCGCCACCGGCGCCGCACTCGGCCCTCGCGACGTCAGCGCTCGAGATCGGCGTCTACGCGGGACTCGAGGCCTGCAGCTGCTCGCGCTGCGTCGGGAGCTCGGCGCCGAGCACCGCCTCGCGCTTCGCTTCGACGGCCGCGAGCAGCCTGTCGAAGGCGTCCGCGAAGCTCTGGACGCCCTGGGCGAGCAGCCCCGCGCTGATCGCGTCGAGATCGATGCCGGCCTGCGAGAGCGCCTGCAGCTGTCTCCGCGCCTTCACGGTCTTCGCGTAGGCGTCCTGGTTCAGCACCGCGCGTGCGCTGCCCTCACGGCGAAAGGCCTGATAGGTTTCGACCGGAAGCGTGTGGACGGTTTCGGCTCCGATCAGCGCGTCGACGTAGAGCGTCTTCTGGTACTTCGGGTTCCTGGTGCCGGTGCTGGCCCAGAGCAGTCGCTGCGGCTGCGCGCCTAGCGCGGCGAGTGCTTGCCAGCGCGGACTCACGACGAGCTTGCGGTAGAATTCGTAGGCGAGGCGCGCGTTTGCGATCGCGATCTGACCCCGCAGCGGCTTCAGCAGCGCGCGGCGCTCCGGATCGCGCTCGGAGTCGAGTTCGAGCCCGAGGCGATGGTCGATCGCGTTGTCGATGCGGCTCAAGAAGAAGCTCGCGACGCTCGCGACGCGAGAGAGCTCTCCGCCGCGGGCCGCGCGCTCCTCGAGGCCGGAGAGCCACGCCCGCGTGACTTCTGCGTAGGCCGCGCGCGAGAAGAGCAGCGTCGCGTTGACCGGGATGCCCTCGGCGATCAGGCGCTGAATCGCGGGCATGCCGGCCGGCGTGGCCGGCACCTCGATCATTGCGTTGGGTCGCCCGATCGCTGCGTGCAGCCGGCGGGCCTCGCCGAGCGTGCCCTCGGTGTCGTGCGCCAGATGGGGCGAGACCTCGAGCGAGACGTAGCCGTCGCGCGCGCAGCTCTCTTCCCAGACGCCGCACAGCAGGTCGGCCGCGGACTGGATGTCCTCGATCGCGAGGCGCTCGTAGAGATCGATCGCGGGTTCGAGGCCCTGCGCCATCGCCGCGCGCAGTGCGTCGTCGTAATCGCCACTGCCCGCGATCGCCTGCTCGAAGATCGCGGGGTTCGAGGTGACGCCGCGGATGCCGCCTTCCGCGATCAGCTCGCGCAGCTCGCCGGACGCGAACAGGCCGCGCCGGAGGTCGTCGTACCAGAGGCTCTGCCCCAGGGACTGCACCCGACTCGCGGGGTGGCTCATCTCGCTTGCCGCCTTCCTGCGCGTTCGCGCAGTCTCGCGTAGCGGCGGAATGCCGGCTCGAGCCAAGCGGATTCGCCCCGTGCGGGCGGAAATCCGGAGAAACCCGGACCGGCCCCTCCCCTATCCCTTTTCCCTGTCGTTTGCGTCGAGGCTCAGCTGGATCCCGCGGGCCGAGAGCAACTTTTCGAATTCGGCGCGGTCGGCGGCCTTGCTGTAGGCCTCGAGCGGCTCGCAGACCTTCGCCTCGACCAGCTTCGCGAGCGCGTCGTTGAGCGTGACCATGCCGAGCTTCTTGCCGGTCTGCATGATCGAGCCGATCTGGAAGGTCTTGCCCTCGCGAATCAGGTTGCTGACGGCCGCGTTCACGATCAGCACCTCGAGCGCCGCCGCGCGGCCGCCTCCGATCTTCTTGCACAGCGTCTGCGCGATCACGCCTTTGAGCGAGGTCGACAGCATCGTGCGCACCTGGCCCTGCCGGTCGGTCGGGAACTGGTCGATGATGCGGTCCACGGTCGAGCCCGCGGTGTTCGTGTGCAGCGTGCCGAAGACGAGATGGCCGGTCTCGGCGGTCTCGATCGCGATCTCGACCGTCTCGAGGTCGCGCATCTCTCCGACCAGCACGATGTCCGGATCCTCGCGCAGTGCCGCGCGCAGCGCGGCCTTGAAGCCTCCCGTGTGGGTGCGGATCTCGCGCTGGTTGATGTGGCATTTCTTGTTGTCGTGAACGAACTCGATCGGATCCTCGATCGTGATGATGTGCGCCGAGCGGTTGCGATTGATGTAGTCGATCATCGCGGCGAGTGTCGTCGACTTGCCCGAGCCCGTCGGCCCCGTCACGACGACGAGGCCCTTGTGCAGCTGGCAGAGATTCAGGATGTGCTGCGAGAGCCCCAGCTTCTCGGCGGTCAAGATGTCGTTCGGGATCAAGCGGAACACGCCGCCCGCGCCCTTGCGATCCATGAACAGATTGCAGCGGAAGCGCCCGAGGCCGGGAATCTCGTAGGAGAAGTCGCTGTCGTGGCGCTCCTCGAACTCGGCCCGCCGCGCCGCCGGCGTGATCGAGTAGAGCAGCTCGCGCACCCGCTCGGGCGCGAGCGGTTGCGCACTCGAGAGCGTCGTCATGCCGCCGTCCTTGCGGAACAGCGGCGGGCAGCGGCTCGAGAGGTGCAGGTCCGAGCAGCGCTCGCGGACCATCTCGTGGAAGAGCGCGTCCATCGCGACTGTCGCGGGGCCCGGCGTCACGCAGTCGAGGCCGTTCCCGCTGGAGGCGGCCTGGCCGGACGCAGCGTGCGCGGGCGCAATGGCGAGAGGCACCGGGGCCGGCACCGGCGCACTCGGAGCGGAAGCCGCAGCGGACCGCGCGGCACTCGCCGGAGGCGCGGGAGCTGCGGGTTTCTCGGCGGGCTGCTGCGCGGGTCTCTCGGCCGGCCTCGCGGCCGGCGCAGGCTCCGGCTCGGAGCTCTTCGCAGCAGCGACTGCGGGCGTCACCTCCACGCGCAGCGACTCCCCGCTGCGCTCGACCGCAACGAGGTAGTGCATGCCCGCGTGCACGTGGCTGAAGCGATGCGTGCCGTCCTGTGCGAGCTCGGGCGCGAGCTCCGCCGGAGCGATTTCGCCGGCGTATTCGTCGAGCAGCTTGCGGCTCAGCAGCGACGAAGTGATCGGCCGCGACTCGCTGCCGAAGACGAGAGCGCCCGGCTTCCCGGCCTCGAGCCGCAGCCGGTCCGCGCCGCGTTGCGTGATGGCCTCGATGAAGCGATCGATGCGCGCCATGGCCGCTTGCCTCCGCTCAGCTCAGCACCACGTTCGCGATGCGCCGCTTGTTCACGAGCAAAAGGCGGCCCTCATGGCGGAACGGGATGAAAGGTTCGGGACCGTTCAGGAAGTCGAGCACGCGAGAGCTCGCCTCCGGCAGCTGGTAGCGCGTGCTCCCCTCGATCTGCGTGCCGTCGTCGAGCGCGATCCGGAGCCGCACCTCGATGTCGAGATCGGCCGCAACCGGATCGAAGCCTCCCAGCAGCTCGTCGATGTCCTCGTCCTTGCCGAGCGTGACGATCGCGATCGACGAGCGGCGCACGAAACCGATCGCGCCCGCCGCGGTTTCGACGGCGAGGAACTCGCTGTCCCCGTTCAGCACGTCGTCCGCGCGCTCGGGACCTAGCCGGCGTTCCGCGAACTCGGCCAGAAACAGCGAGAAGCGCTCGACCCGACCCGGCGCGAACTGGATCTCGACCTGCGTCTTGTATTTGGGGACGCGATAGCGCTCCGACAAGCCGGAGTCTCCTCTCGGATTGCGGGGGGCGACCCGGCGGCGCGCTTTACAGCCGACCCACCGGGGCGGGATCTCTCGCGTCCTATCGGAATCCTGCGGCGGGGGCTGAAGCAGACGCAGCTGAGCTGCGAAGGGACCGCCGCGGCGGCCTGGCAACCGGCGGGCGCTCTTCCGCACGCAATTCGCAGCGTGGCTCGATTCCTTGGGCTGGCCCCTCCCGCTGTGGCAGGCTCCTGCCTCTGCTCAGGAGGCGAAATGGCGGGACGCATCGAGGGCAAGGTGGCCGTGGTGACCGGAGCGGGTTCCGGTATCGGACGCGCGACGGCTGCACGCTTCGCGGCGGAAGGTGCAGCCCTGCTCGCGAACGACATCTCCGCGAGCGGGCTCGCGACGCTCGCGAGCGAGCTGCGAGCGCGCGGCGCGCGCATCGAAACGCAGATCGCCGACATCGGCATCCCAGCGAATGCCGAAGCCGCGGCACAGCTCGCGGTCGCGCGCTTCGGCCGCCTCGACATCTGGGTGAACAACGCCGGCGGCGCGATGCCGACGCCCTTCGCCGAGATCGACGAGGCGCGCTACCGCGCCGACCTCGCCAAGAACCTCGACACCGCGTGGTTCGGTTGTCAGGCCGCTCTACGCGTGATGGCGCAGCAGCAGAGCGGCGCGATCGTGAATCTCTCCTCGGGCGCCGCGCTGCTCGCCTCCGATGGCCTCCACGCCTACTCCGCCGCCAAGGCCGCGATCCTCTCGCTCACGCGCAATCTCGCGCTCGAGTACGGCCCGCGCGGCGTTCGCGTCAACGCGATCGCGCCCGGCCCGATTCTCACGCCCGTGTTCGCCGAGTACCTGAAATCGCTGCCCGGAGGCGGCTCGGGCCAGGGCAAGCACGTGCCGCTCGGGCGCCTCGGCAAGCCCGAGGAGATCGCCGCAGCGATCTTGTTCCTGGTGTCCGATGACGCGAGCTACGTGAGCGGCGTGACCCTCCCGGTGGACGGAGCCATCACGGCGGTGCTGACGCCCGCCTGAAGGCGAGCCTCTGCTGCGCTGCGCCATTTGGCTGGGCCCGAACTCGGAGGACGTGATGAATCGGCATTCGCAGCAGACGCAGGAAGTCGATGAGTGATCAGGGAGTGAGCCTTTCGATCGACGCGATCCTCGCCGAGGCGAGGCGACGCGCCGACGGGCCCGATGACTTCGGCGACGGCCCCTTCCTGCAGCCCTTGCAGCTGCTGCTCGATTGCCTCGAGAAAGAGGGAAGGCTGAATGCGCTCGGCCGGGTGATTGCGAGAGAGCGCGTGCTCGGACACACGGTCAATCGTCTGAGCTACGTCGCCGACCGCAGACGTTTCCCCGACATCGCCCGGGAAGAGATCCTCGAGCCGATCTTCATCATCGGCATGCCTCGCACCGGCACCACGATTCTGCACGACATTCTCGCGCAGGATCCCGACAATCGGGCGCCGCTCATCTGGGAGGCGATGTTTCCCTCGCCGCCGCCGGAGGCAGCGAGCTTCGAGAGCGATCCCCGCATCGCGCGCTGCGCCGCCACCTTCCCCGCGGTGGAGCTCCAGATTCCGGCCTTCAAGGCGATGCATCCGATGGGCGCCACGCTGTCACAGGAGTGCGTCACGATGATGGGCGAGGCGATGTGCACGCCCTTGTTCCACAACCAATTCCGCGTGCCTTCCTACCAGGATTGGGTCGACCTCGAAGCGGACTGGTCTCATGTCTACAGATTCCACCGGCGGCAGCTCCAGCACCTGCAGTGGCGCAATCGCCGCGAGCGTTGGGTGCTCAAGACCGGCGCCCACTTGTGGGGTCTCGAGCACCTGCTCGAGACCTACCCCGACGCGCGTATCGTCTTCACGCATCGCGACCCCGTGAAGTCGATGACTTCCTACGCCAGCCTGACCTCGCTGGTGCGCTCCATGGGCAGCGACCGCGTCGACCCGCTCGAGATCGCCGCGGATTGGACGGCGCGGCTGAAGCGCGTGCTCGAGCACGGCGTCGCGGTGAGAAGTGCCAAGGAGTATCCCCGGGCGATCTTCTACGACATGCACTTCTCGGACTTCGCGAGCGACCCGTTCGCTGTCGTGGAGAAGATCTACGAGGCCTTCGATCTGCCGATCACAGCGCTCGGCGCCGAGAGGATGAGGGCCTACATCGCGGAGAATCCCAAGGGCAAGCATGGGATCCACCGCTACGCACCTGCGGAATACGGCGTCGAGCCCGCGGTGGTGCGGCGAGCGTTCCGCAGCTACATGGAGCGTTTCGATCTCGCGCCCGAAGCGGATTGACCGAGCGCAAGCGCGTCGCGTTCGACCGGAGTGGAGATCGAGGGGGAAAGCGATGACCGAAGTACACAGCGACCGAGGCAGCATGAGAGCCTGGCGCACGCATCGCTACGGACCGCCGAGGGAGGTGCTGCAGCTCGACCTGGTGCCGATTCCCGCGCCCGGAGCCGGGGAGCTGCTGGTTCGCGTTCAGGCGATCCCGCTCAACCTGAACGACCTCGAACGCATCACCGGCGGCAACATGATGGTGCGCCCCGAACTGCCCTACAGCCCCGGCATGGAAGTCATGGGCATGGTCGAGGCCTGCGGCTCGGGCGCCGAAGCCTGGCGCGGCAAGCGCGTGGTCGCGATGCCGAAGGGCGCACACGGCGGCTTCGCGGAGTACGCGATCTGCCCCGTCGTCTCGACCTTCGAGATGCCCGAAGCGATTCCGCTGCCCGCTGCTGCGGCGCTGTACTTTCCGTTTCACCTCGCGTGGCTCGGGCTCTTCGATCGCGCGAATCTCTCGGCCGGCGAGTCCGTGCTGATCCACGCCGCGGCGGGAGGCTCCGGCTCCGCCGCGATCCAGCTGGCGGTACACGCCGGCGCTCGCGTCTTCGCGACCGCGGGCTCGGAAGAGAAGCTGAAGCTCTGCCGAGAGCTCGGAGCGGAGGTCGCGATCCACACCCACGAGAGCGACTTCGCGCAGATCGTGATGGAGCGGACCGGTGATAAAGGCGTCGACGTGGTCTTCGACAACGTCGGCGCTTCCGTCATGGAGAAGTCCATGAGCTGCATCGCCTACAACGGCCGCTACCTGATGATGGGCTTCGCGTCCGACAAGACGGTGGCCGACGAGAAATTCATCGTGCCCCGGCGCGTCGCGGCTGGAAACTTCAAGCTGTGTGGCGTGTTGCTCGCCTATGCACCGGAGGCCACCGCGAAGCTGCTCAAGAAGAGCATGGGCTGGAACTTCGCCTCCGATCAGCTGGGCCAGAAGATCATGCAAGAGGTCATTGCGTCGGTGTTGGCCAAGAAGCTGAAGCCGGTGATCGGCCGGGTCGTCGAGTTCGAGGAGATTCCCGCGGCGATCGAAGCGATGGCGAATCGCCAGACGCTGGGCCGCACGATCGTGAAGCTGTACTAGCGAAGCCGGCGTGATCGCCGAGAGCGATCTCCGGGACGGGAGCAGCGCTGCAGACCTGGCCGCGTCGATCCTCCCAGACCGCAGTCGCAATCGCTGCGATGGAGTGGTGCACGGGAGCGAGGATCTCCTCGTCTCGATCCCAGCTCAGAATCCCTGGCGGCCGCTCAGGTACTCGCGCTTCCCGATCTCGACTCCGTTGTGTCGCAGGATCGCGTAGGCCGTCGTGTAGTGGAAGTAGAAGTTCGGCAGCGCGAAGTTCAGCAGATAGTCGACGCCCTTGAACTCGAATTCGCGCGGGCCGGCCTTGATGCGGACCACGCGCTCCTCGGAGCCGTCGATCTGCGCGGGCTTGAAGCTCGCGATGTAGCTCTGGGACTTCTGCAGCCGCGCCGCGAGCTCCGCAAACGTGGATTCCTTGTCTTCGTAGGCCGGCGGCTCGACGTCCGCGAGGCGCGCGGGGGCGCCCTTTGCGTGGTCGGTGGCGACCTGCACCTGGCGCGTGAGGTCGAACATGTCGGGCGCGAGTCGCGCGCGCAGCAGGATCTGCGGGTCGAACTTGCGCGCGAGCGCGGACGCCTCGGCCTTCTCGAGCATGAACTCGAGATTCGCGAGCAAGCGCTGGAAGACCGGAACCGAAGCCTGGAACATGCCGAGAGTCATCGAGTCTCCTTCGGGTCGAATGCGCGCAGACACAGCGCGCGGGGGCGTAGAATACCCCGAGCACGCGTTCTCGCCCTGGCACTGGCATTGGCAACCGTCCGCGAGTTCAGCCTCCAGCCGTTCTGCTAATCGTGCACGAGCGGAATGACTTCCGCGATCAAGCGCTCGAGCTGATCCAGGAAGTCCGCCTCGTTCTGCGCGATCGGGCGCAGGATGAACTTCGAGATGCCTGCCGCGCGGTATTCCGCGATGCGCGCGCAGATCGCGGCCGCGTCGCCGATGCCGAAGTAGTCGCGCGGGTCGAGCGCGGGCTGGAAGCGGCGGAAGCCGCGCGCCATGGCATCGACGCTCGGGTGCTGCCAGTCTCCGAAGCGATAGAAGAGGCCCGCGCCGAAGTGATCCGGATCGATCGGGCGGCCGGCCTGCGCGGCCTGCTCTCGGATCGCCGCGACCACCGGCGCGACTTGCGCCGCGCTCTGGAGCCCCGCGACCCAGCCGCTGCCGAAGCGGGCGGTGCGGCGGATCGCCGCCGCGCTGCTGCCGCCGATCCAGAGCGGCAGCGGCGCCTGCACCGGCAGCGGCGCGATGCGCGCGCCGCGGAAGCGGTAGAACTCGCCTTCGAAATCCACGCTCTCGCCGCGCCAGAGGCGGGTCATGATCGCGAGCGCTTCGTCGGTGCGGCGGCCGCGGCCCTTTGCGTCGTAGCCGGCCGCGCTCCACTCGGGCGAGGCGTCGGGGCCGACGCCGAAGGCCGGCAGAAAGCGCCCGCCCGAGAGGAAGTCGATCGTCGCGCACTCCTTCGCGAGCACCAGCGGATCGCGGAACGCGACCACCGCCACGTTCATCCCGAACTTGAGGCGCGAGGTCGCGCCCGCGAGCGCCGCCATCGTGCTGATGCACTCGAGCTGCGGATCGCTCGACACCAGCCGGTCGGACTGCCAGATCGAGTCGACGCGGCTCTGCTCGCAGCGCTCGACCATGCGCCAGAAGCCCCGGGCATCGGCAAACGGAAATCCCGCCAGGCCGATTCCGATCCGGACGCTCACGGGAATCGGCTAGCGCGTGAACGCGCCGCGCAGCGCGGCGGCGGCTTCGCGCACTGCGTCGCGCGCGCGGTCGATCTGCGCGCCCATGCCGAAGAAGCCGTGGATCATGCCGTCGTAGCGCGAGAGCTGGACGTCCACGCCGGCCGCGCGCAGGCGCTCCGCGTAGGCCTCCCCCTCGTCGCGCAGCGGATCGTACTCGGCCGTGATCACGAGCGCGGGCGGCAGCCCCTTCAGGCTCGTCGCGCGCAGCGGCGATGCGTAGGCGTGCAGGCCGTCCTCCGGCTTCGCGAGGTAGTGCTTCCAGAACCACTGCATCATCGTCTTCGAGAGGAAGTAGCCGTCGCCGTTGTCCTTGTAGGAGGCGGTGTCGAAGCGGTAGTCCGTGACCGGGTAGATCATCAGTTGGAAGCAGAGCGGCGGCGCCCCGCGATCGCGCGCCATTTGCGCGACCACCGCGCTGAAGCAGCCGCCGGCGGAGTCGCCGCCGATCGCGATGCGCCGCGCGTCGATTCCGAGCTCGTCGGCCCGCTCGGCGGTCCAGCGCGTCGCCGCATAACAATCTTCCGGGCCCGCCGGAAATTTGTGCTCCGGCGCGAGCCGGTAGTCCACGGAGACGACGACGCAGTCGGCCTGCTGGCAGAGCGCGCGGCAGGTGTCGTCGTGCGTGTCGAGGCTGCAGAGCACGAAGCCGCCGCCGTGGAAGTAGACCAGGCCCGGCCGGCGGCCGCCCTGCGCGGACCAGTAGATGCGCAGCGGAATTTCGCCGGC
>CAYTJA010000022.1:0-29559 GCA_964437835.1 uncultured Spirochaetales bacterium | reverse complement strand
CCGCATCTTGGAGCAGCCCGGCACCGCGCAGCGCCAGCCGTCGCGCGCGAAGATCCGGTGCTCGCGCCGAAGCTTCGCGAGCCCCCCCTTTGCATCCAGCACTCCCCAGGCCCTCAGCACGTGCGCGCTCATCCAGCCCAGCGCCTCTCCGGGCGTCACTGCGCGCCCGGCGTCGCGCTCGAGCCGCCGCCGCACGCTGCAGTGCACCGCCCGGAACAGCTGCGTGACCTCGGTGTCGACGATCATCGCGACCCGGCAGGGCTCGTAGGGCTTCGGCGCCACGCTGGAAATTGCACCGGTTTCCCGGTCCACTGCGTCCGCTTCCGCCGTTTCCGGCCCCACCGTCTCGCGCCCCTCCGACTCAGGGCAGGCCGGCTCGGCGCTCTCCGGCTCGGGGAGGCCCGATTCCGGCCGGATCACCCGATTGCCAGCGCTGCTATTTGCACGGATTCCCCGGCCCGGCGGCTCCGGCTCGTCGAGTGGGGTACCTCGATCCGCAGCCCTGTAATTTGCACCGATTTCCCGCTCGCCGAGCTCCAAACCGGCGACATCCGCAAGCTCGGCGGCGCCGTACGCCTCACCGGGCAAGCCACCTGTTCGCAGCCAGCCTGCGTGATCCCGATCGCGCAGCTCGAGCGCAGCCTCGACGTCTGCGCGCAATCGCCGCAGCGCGAAGCCACGCGCGCGCTCGAGCCACGCAGCCACCTGCGGTTCGGAGAGCTCCGCGAAGACCAGCGGCGCCAGCGCCCCGGCCTGCAGCAACGTGAGCGCCCCTCCGCGCCATGCGCCTGCGAATAACGGGCTGATCTGAGCCGCGCGCTCGATCCGCAGCAGGCTGCGACACGCAGACGGATCCCAGCCGAGCCGCTCGCGCTGGTACTGCTCGCGGCTCCGCTGAGCTGCTCGAACTCACTCCCAGCGTCGGCGCCGGCCGAATGGACCTGAATGACTCCGAAGGGCCCTGCGCCCTAGAGTCTCGAGATCGAAGACCCCGGCAAGGCCCTGGCGGGATCTTGAGCAAGCCACCGCCAGCGCGGAGGAAGGTGGCGAAGAAAGCCCCCGCGGTAAGGGAGCTTCTCGGTGTCGAAGAAATGCCTGCAATCCGCGCAAGCTCTGATAAGATCGAACCAATAAAAGCACGAAACTCGCGGTTGGCGCAGCGGGATTTCGCTTGAAAAACGTCGGGTTAGAAAAAACTGCGTCTGATCGCTCGTCCCCCTTGAGCGTCCGCGCAGCCAACTCCATCTCAGCTGCGCGTGAATCGAGAGTTCACCATCGCAGTCGGGGGTAGTGCGTCCACACTCACCTCGGGTCGGGGGGATGCTGACCGATGGAGTTTCTGAATGCCTCAGACAGTCTCATGAAGCACTCCGAACTCGCCAAGATGATCATCGACCGGTCGTACCAGGAGGCCAAGCCTGGGGAGTTTTTTGTGCTGGCCTCTGGCAAGCGCTCGAGATTCTATTTCGAGTGCAAGAAGACCACTTGGTCAGCAGCTGCATCGCCGCTGATCGCGCGAGCCTTTATCGAGAAAATCCATGAGCTTCCGGCTGTTCCGAATGCCGTCGGTGGACTGAAGAGCGGAGCGGACCCGATCGCCTACTCGATTTCGATCCATTCGACCTATGCGGGCTTGGGACCGGAGATCCGCGCCTTCAGTATTCGCAAGGAGCGAAAGGGTCATGGCGCTGGCCAAATCATCGAGGGCTGCGTGGATCCCGGGGAGACCGTTGTCATCGTCGACGACGTTGTGACCAGCGGACTATCGGTAGTCCAAGCAATCAATACGTGCAGGGATGAGGGACTCGAGATTGCGGCAGCCATGATCTTGGTCGATCGGGAAGACGAGCAGAAGGGAATGGATCGGATACGCGAAGAAGTTCCCGGGGTTCCCGTGACTGCAATTTTCAAGTGGTCCGAACTCAGCCAGATGATCGAGAGCCAGTACGGCCACGCCCCTCACGCCTGATTGGATCGCGGATTACAAGCGGAGGGTGATCCCTCTCGTTGCAGCGATAGAGGCCGTTGCGCTCAGGTGGGTCTGGATCTGGTTTGACGAACTCTGGGAACGAGGAGCCCTGCGAGGACCGCATTTCGAAGCACTCAGTCAGTGGGCTCTACCGTTGCTAGAGGCCATCGAATCCGGGGGAAATCGCGTCAGAGACATCGTGCGGCTGGTCGAGTTTCTCGACAAGCTAGAGATCACTGATCAACAACCCCGCTAGTAATTTCAACGATCGCCTTCGGGGAGGGCGTGGAGCTCGTGATCATCCGCTCCGGAGACGTGCTGACGCTATATCCCGCCGCGACCTCCATCCCCGAGATGATCGCGCGCCTGGAGGCGCTGCCTACGCCGCCGTGCATCGAAGTGCGCGACGAGGAAGAGCTTCCCGAACGCGCTGGCCTCTGATCGATGGCGTTCCTGCTCGACACGGATGTCGCGATCCATTTGCGCGATGGCGATCCTGTCGTCACCCAGAACGTGGCGGCGCTTCGAGGCGCCATCCTCCTATCGATCTTCACCCGCGTGGAGCTGGAAGGCGGCGTGGTTCGCGACCGGGCCCATGTGCCCGGTCGCAGGGTGCGGCTGGATGCGATCCTGAGCGCCATCCCTCTACCTTGGCCTTCGACGATCTGGCAGCGGAGACCTACGGGAGCATCGTCGCTGGAGCGGGTTATTCGCGCCGGAAACTGCTCGACCGCATGATCGCGGCCCAGGCCCTGGTCCATCGCGCAACCCTGGTCACATTCAACCCGGACGGCTTCACGGATGTGCCGAATTTGTCGCTGCTGGCATGGTGAAAAGCGCGTTCATCGACTTTGCTATTTCGAATTTCTTCTTGTGATTTGTCCGACGCGCTGCAAGTCAAAGCTTCCCTGTCAGAACCTCCTGGGCGAACTGCATGACCGGCAGCGCTTCGATTCCTTCCGGCGTGTCGAACGCGCGCTCGCCGAGGTGGACGAGCACGCGGCGCTCGATGCCGACGAGATCGCCGATCGCGCGAAGTCCGGCGAAGTGACGCGGCGCGAGAGTTGCCGTCGCCTTCACCTCGATCGCGACGAACGACTTCCCGCGGCGCATCAGGAAGTCGACCTCGGTTCCCCCCTGCGCGGGCGCCCAGTACATCAGGTCGTCGTAGAGCCCCGCATAAGCGTGGCGAGCGCGCAGGAGGCCGTAGATCCAGCCTTCGAGCAGCGCACCGCGCTCCTCGGGGGCCGGCTCGTGCAGCTGGCGCTTCATGGCTCGCACGATGCCCGCGTCCGCCCAGTACAGCTTGGGGTGCTTGCGCTCCTTCATCCGCAGCTTCGCTTCGTACGCCGGGAGCAGCGTCACGAGATAGGTGTCTCGGAGGATCTCGAGGTAGCCGCTGACGGTGGTACGAGCGACTCCGGCGTCGCGCGCGAGGCCGGCGACGTTGACCACCTGAGCGTGGAAGAGCGCCGCGATCGGGAGGAAACGCGCAAAGCCAGGGAGATTGCGGACGAGCGCTTCGGCCTGGATCTCCTCGCGTAGGTACAACTGCGCGTACGCATCGAGCCGGTCGGGCTTGTGGGGCGCTCGCCAGATCAGGGGCACGCTGCCGTAGCGGAGGACCTCCCGGAGATCGAAGTCCGCTCCCATTTCGTCCGGCTGGAGCGGATGCATCTCGCGGCGGACGGCGCGCCCGGCCAGCAGATTGGTGCCCGCCGCCTTCAGCTTGCGCGCACTCGATCCGAGCAACACGAAGCGCAGTCCGAGTTCCTCGATCGCGCGGTGGACTTCATTCAGGAGTGTGGGCAGCCGCTGCACTTCATCGACGACGACCCAGGTGCCGCGTTTGCGGCGGCGAAGCTCGAGTCCGAAGCGCTGTGGCTCTCGCAGGTACGCCTGGAAGGCGCCCTCGTCGAGCAGATCGATGCGCGGCGCGTTCGGAAAGCGCTGCCTGGCCCAGGTGCTCTTGCCGACGCCGCGGATTCCGAACAGGAAGAAGCTGTCCCCGGGTGGGCGCAGACTGCGCGGGTAGTCACGTGCTACCATGACGTCATAATTACCGGAAATATGACGACATGGCAACCCGGTGGTCGCCCTCAGGGCGCCATGTACTCGCCGCCGTTCACGTCGAGCACGGCACCGGTGACCATGCGCGCGTAGTCGGAGACGAAGAAGAGCGCGGTCTTCGCGCAGTCCTCCTCGGGCGGGATTACGCCGAGCGGGATTTGCGCTGCGACCTCGGCCGCCTGGCTCTCGACGCTGGCGCCCGTCTGCTGTGCGTTCCACTCGAAATAGCCGCGCACCGGGGCGCCCCAGAGCCAGCCCATGCGCGCCGCGTTTACGCGGATGCGGTAGCGGCCGAGCTCTGCGGCGAGCTGGCGCGTGGCGCCGCCGAGCGCGGACTTTGCAGTCGCGTAGTCGGACTGGCCGGGCGCGGGCTTCACGGAGGCGAGCGCGCTGATGTTGATCACCGCGCCGCCGCCCTGCGCCTTCATCGCCGGCACGACGGCCTGGTACGCTGCGCACCAGGGAGGCTCGGATGCGCGCGGCGAGAGATCTGGAAGCCTTGCTCCCGCGCTCCGAATCCAGTGGAGGGCCGAGCCTGCGCGAGCGCGCGAATCAGGCGCGATGACGATCCGTTGGCCCGAGCGCTACGACCCGCGCCGCGCGCCGGTGCACGTGCGCAACGAGCGCGCGGTCGCAGCGTCCGCGGAAGTCGTCTGGGCCTGGCTCGCGCGCGCGGAGCGCTGGCCAAAGTGGTATCCGAATGCGAGCCAGGTGCGGATCCTGCGCGGGGCGCGGGGGGAGCTCGCGCTCGGCACGCAGTTCCGCTGGCGCACCTTCGGCGTCGGGATCCGCTCCGAGGTCGTCGAGTGCGAGCCGCCGCAGCGTCTCGCCTGGAACGCGCGCGGGATCGGCGTCGACGCCTATCACGCCTGGTGGATCGAGGCGCAGGGCTCCGCCTGCCGCGTGCTCACCGAGGAGACACAGTACGGAGCGGTCGCGCAACTCGGCGCGCGGCTCTTTCCGCAGCGCATGTGGCGGGGGCACGAGCTGTGGCTCGAGCGGCTCGCGGAGCAGGCGCGCGCGGGGTCGCAGGGTTGAATCGCAGAGATCAACGTTCGGCCGCGAATGAGCGAATGCGGACGCCGCTCGAGCGCCCGGGGGGGCGCCCGCTATCGTGCTCGTAACGCAGGCATCTCAGGATGCTCACCCCGGCAGCGCATCCGCGTACGAACGCATCACGGGCGCGACCCTCGTGCACGCGCCGCCTCGCGCTTCGGACGTCCTGTTGCAGTGTGCGATCCTACACCGCAAATTCTCGATTCCGGTCATTCTCGGGCGAAATCGAGCGAATTCTGGGCGCCCCCGGGCGATCTGGGCACAGGCGCGCGCAATCGCTTCCCGAGGGACGCTAGCCGCCGGGAAGCCTCAGCTAACATGGGAGTGGCGAGGGCGATGACGGCGATCCAGACGAGCTTCCCGGAATTCTCGAATCCGCCGCTGGCGGAGGTCGTGCTCACCGTCCAGTTCGAGAAGATCGAAGGTTTTCGAACGGTGCATGCCGGCCTCCTATGGGAACGATTGCGGCGCGATCTGCCGAATCTCGAGCACGTAGAGGAACACGCGCAGGTCGACCAGCCGATGGAGTTCCCCGGTGTGACTGGATTCAGGTCTGCGGAACTCCGGGTGGAGCTGGTGGATCTTCCTCAACTTCCCAGGCTCTTCTTCTTGACCTCCGACAGAACACAACTGATCCAGTTTCAGCCAGATCGCCTGTCCCACAACTGGCGGAAGGTAGGCGGAGCTGAAACCTACCCCCACTACGAGAACATCCGCCCCGCCTTCGAGGCAGAACTTCGCCTTCTCGAGACGTTTCTGGCCGAACGAAAGCTCGGTGCTCTCGCTCCCACGCAGTGCGAGATCTCGTATATCAATCACATAGTCGCCGACGGAGACAGCGCGAGCGAGGTGGCCCTGGGGCGCGTTTCGAGTTTCTGGCCCGCTGAATACCGCACCTTGGCAGGCTGTGAGTTCGAGGACGTCAGCCTGAATATGCGGCATGTGATCCGAGACGAGCACGGCGAGTTTCTGGGGCGCCTCGTCGCGATGGCGAAGCCCGCCCTGCGTCGATTCGACAAGAAACCGCTCCTCGTTCTCGAACTCGTCGCGCGAGGGCGTCCCATGGGCGAAGGGATCTCAGGAGCGCTTCGTTTCATCGATACGGGCCGCGAGCGTCTCCGGCAGGCGTTCGATTCGCTCACGTCTGAAGAGATGCACCGGATTTGGGGGAGGAGCCATGGTGGCTAGTCCGGCGGAACCGATCTCGTTTCTCAGCGGCGACAGGGATGAACAGATACTCACTCTCGTAGATCGCGAGACCTTGGTGAGTACGCGCTCCTCGAGCAGGCAGAATCGACAGCGCGGAGAACTCGTCATCCGAGTAGTGGGTCCGCCGCCACGCTGGTTCGGTGCGGTGACTGTTGACCTCGACCGGATCCTTGCTCTCGAAGATGGCTGGGATTCCTACGGCGCGAGACGAGTGCAACGCCGAGCCGTGAGCGGCCTCCTCAAGCTTCTCGAGGATCTCGGTACCGACGTGCACCCGCCCGGCGTATACCCGGTCGCCAGCGGGAACATCCTGATCGAATGGAATTCACAGGCGGGCGATCTCGAGATCGAAATCGAAGGTGAGCATGCTCTGAGTTTCGTCGCAAGAGACGCCGCGAGTGGAGTCGAGCTGGAACAAGAGGGAATCACCCATGAGAGGTTTCTCAGCGAATTCCTGCCAGGTATAACTCGCCTGATTCCGCGCAGATGAAGTAGTTCTGACGTAGGGCTGTCGGATGGGAGGTGAGAAGTACTCCAATGATTCCGACATTTCCGACGACGAAGTCCTGTACCGGCGTGTGAGGAACGACCAGTGGAACTGGGCGGAGAAACGGCCGAGTAGCGCGGCATTCGACGACTCCGGTAATGGATCTCCGATGTCGGTCGCTCTAGCGAGTCTGGTGCGTTCAGCCGGCCAACGACCGAGCGATCTCCTTCAGGGTCATCCGAAGTTCGGACTCGTGAGTCTCACAGCGGGGCAAGCAAGGGCGCTGCTGCTGTCGGTCACTGCGAACCCGCCGGTTTCCGGTGAACCCGCACACGGGTGGGTGGTCGGGAAGAAAACGAAGAGCACTCGCAGGCGGCTCGCAAAGCTCTGCTTGGTCGTGATAGCACCGCCGCCGTTCGAGTGAAGGTGGAAGAATTTGACTGCGATCCTCGCTCTGGTGTGAGTCACCCGGGCTTCCAGAATTCGAGAGATCCAACTTCAGCGACGATCCGCGTGCCCGCTTCGCCGCGCAGGATCGCGGCCGCGTCCTCGACCGCGCCGATCCAGGCGCTGCCGCGCGAGCTGCTCGCGAAGGCGCAGGCCGCCTCGATCTTCGGGCCCATCGAGCCCGCGTCGAAGCGCTGCGCGCGCAGCGCCTCCGGCGCGGCGCGGCGGATCGGCCGCTCGCGGCCGGGCCAATCTGCGTAGACCGCGGGCACGTCCGTGAGCAGCAGCAGGCCCTCGGCGCCGAGCGCCTGTGCAAGCAGCAGCGCCGAGCGGTCCTTGTCGATCACGGCCTCGACGCCGCGGTGTCGACCCTCTGCATCGCGGACGACCGGGATGCCGCCGCCACCTGCGCAGATCACGAGCACTCCCTGACGCGTCAGGATCTCGATCGCCCGCAGCTCGAGGATGCGCTGCGGCAGCGGCGACGCGACGACCCTGCGCCAGCCGCCGCGGTCGCGATGGACTGCGATGCCGCGCGCGCGCAGCGCCTCCGCTTCCCGATCGCCCAGCACGCGCCCGATCGGCTTGCTCGGCGCGGAAAAAGCCGGATCGCGCGCGTCCACCTCGACCTGCGTCAGCAGCGCGGCGACCTCGACTCCGGGCAGCGCGTTCGAGAGCTCCAGCTCGAGCCAATAGCCGAGCATGCCCTCGCTCTCGGCGTCGAGGACGTCGAGTGAAAGGGCCTCGGCACTCGCAGCGGCCTGTGCCGCGAGCCAGCCGACCTGGGGCCCGTTGCCGTGGACGACGACCAGGGAGTGCGTGTGCGCGATCGCGGCGAGCGACGCGGCCGCGCGCGCGATCGCCGCGCGCTGCTCCTCGAGCGAGGCCGCCGCGCGCGGCGCCAGCGCGTGGCCGCCGAGCGCGACGACGAGCTTCACCGCAGGTCCGTGAGCGCGCGCGAGAGATAGGCGTCGACCTGCGCGCCGAGGCCCGGCTCCGAGATCTCCGCGTACTCGTAGCGCGCGCGCACGACCGGGAGCCGCAGCGACAGCAGCCGAGCGAGGTCGGCCGGAGTGCCGGCCACGATCGCGTCCGCGGGGACCGCGTTCAGCGTCGCCGCGAGCGCCTCGCGCTGCTCGCGGCCGTAGCCGAGCGCCGGGAGCACGGGGCCGAGATGCGGCCAGCGTGCGAGCTCGGCGGCGAGCGCGGGCGCGGCGAAGGGGCGCGGGTCGACGATCTCGCTCGCGCCGGCTGCGAGCGCGGCCGCGAAGCCCGCGCCGTGCGACATCCCTCCGTGCGTCAGCGTAGGGCCGTCGTCGACGACGACCACGCGCCGCCCGCGCACGAGCTCTGGGGCGTCCAGCGCGATAGGCGATGCGCCGCGCAGGATCGGCACCTGCGGCGCAAGCGCCGCGAGCCTCGCCTCGAGCGCCGCGACGTCCGCCGCGGGCGCGGCATCGCTCTTCGCGACGACGAAGACGTCCGCCATGCGCGCGACCGCTTCGCCGGGGTGGTGCGTCGTCACCTGATCGGGTCGCAGCGCATCGGCGAGCACGATGTGCAGGCCGGGCCGCAAGAACGGAAAATCGTTGTTGCCGCCGTCCCAGAGCAGCACGTCGGCCGCGGCTTCGGCCGCGCGCAGGATCTCCGCGTAGTCGACGCCCGCGAAGACGCTGCAGCCGCGCTCGAGATAGGGCTCGTACTCCTCACGTTCCTCGATCGTGCAGGCGGCGGCGTCGAGATCGGCGCGCGAGCGGAAGTGCTGGCAGCGCTGGCGCGCGAGATCGCCGTAGGGCATCGGATGTCGCAGCGCCGCGACGCGCAGCCCGCGCGCCAGCAGCCGCGACGCGATCCAGCGCGCGACCTGACTCTTGCCGCAGCCCGTGCGCACCGCGGAGACGGCGATCACCGGGCGCGAGGAGCGCAGCATGGTGCGCGGCCCCGCGAGCGAGAAGTCGCAGCCGGCGGCCAGCGCGCGCGACGCCAGGTGCATCACGTGCGCGTGGGGGACGTCGCTGTACGCGAACACGACCTCGTCGATGCCCTGCTTTCGGCACAGGATCTCGAGCTGCGCTTCCGGCTCGATCGGAATGCCGTCCGGATACAGCGGCCCCGCTAGCGCAGCCGGGAAACGCCGCCGGTCGATCCCGGGAATCTGCGCGGCGGTGAAGGCCAATACCTCGACGCCGGGATCGTCCCGGTACAGCGTCAGGAAGTCGTGGAAGTCGCGACCTGCGGCGCCGAGGATCAGGAGCTTCCGGCGCAGGGCGCTCGCCTCGAGCATGCGGCTACGGCGGCGGCGCCGGGGCCGGCTGTTCGGCGGCGGGCGCGGGAGCCATATCCGGCGTCTGCGTCGGCGCCGCCGCTGTGGCCGGCGTCTGCGCGGGTGCCGACTCTGCGGCGGCTGGAGGGATCGCCTCGGGCGCCGGCCTTTTCTTCTTCTTGCCGAGCAGGCCGCGCAGTCCGTGCTCGATCGCGGCGGCCGCATCCTGAACACTGCCGGGTGCCGCCGGCGCCGCCGCGCTGCCGTCTCCGGAGTCCGCCGGCGCGCGCTTCGCGGCCTCGCCGAGAAGCTTGTCCATCGCGCCGCCGAGCAGCGCCTGCTGCAACACTGCGCTGACGAACTTCGTGTCCGGCGCGATCTTGAACGCGGGCAGGCCGCCGCTGATGTGCAGCGGAATCTCGATCACCCCACTCTTGCCGATCAGGTACTTGACCTGCTTCGCCTCTTCGAGCAGCGAAGCGGAGAGCGCGGGTGACGCGATCAGCGTCGCGTCGACGTCGAGCACGGCGTCGAGGCTGAGGCGGCCCTTGCCGCGCACGCCGAAGTCCGCCGCGCGCAGGTCGACGTCGGGCAGATGGATCGCGCCGTCGTGGATCTCGAGCGCGCCCGAGAGGTTCTCGAAGGCGGTGTCCGCGGCGCTGAGCAGGCCCTGGTAGCGGTTGCGAAGCTTCGGAGACAACAGGTCGGTCAGGCCGGGCACGCCGGTCAGCGACTGCAGCGTGAGGTCGGCGATGTTGACGTCGCGCAGCACACCGCCCTTGACCCTGGCGTTGCCGAGGCCCGCGACCACCGGCTTGATCTGCTCCCAGCTCGAGCCGTTGCCGCGCAGCGAGAGATCGGTCGAGAGCTCACCGTCGATGAAGCGCGCGCCGATCTCGGTCCGCGCCGCGACGAGCTGCTCGAGGCGCACGCCAGCGAGGTCCCAGGCCATCTCGAAGGTGGGTCTCTCGGGCCGCGCCATGTCGTAGACGCCGCGGCCGAGGACTTTTCCGCCGAGGGTCTCTAGCGCGACCGAATCGATCGACGCGCGCTGATCGCGCAATGCGAGCTTTGCATCGAGATTGCGATAGTCGGCGTTGCGCAGGCTGCCGCCCGCGGAGCGCAGCCGGACCTCGATCTTCGGCGAGCGGCCCTGTGTCTCGATCGTGCCTTCGAGCGAGACGTCGCGCAGCTGCTCGGGGCTGCGCGCGGATTTCGAGTCGAGCCCGAACTCGGAGGCCACCAGCAGCGGCGCCTTGGACTGGAAGTGGATCGTCGGCGCGTCGAGGTTCTCGACGCGCCCGCTCGTCGCGAGCTGCGTCTTGCCGAGCTCCAGATCGGCGCGGTCGATGCGAAAGTGCTTCCCCTCCCTCTCGCCGCGGAACACGAAGCGCAGCGGTTCGCCGGGATCCTTGTCGAGCGCGGGCAGGTAGCGCACGCGCGCGCCGGCGGCGTCGAGGGTCGCCTCGATCGCGAGCGCGCCGCCGCCGCCCACGGCCGTAGCAGAGAGGCGCAGCGGGCCCTCCGCGACGAGCTCGGGCGGCAGCGCGGAGGCGAGCGCCGGGATTCCGCGCAGCTGCTCGAAGCTGACGGGCTCGAGGCGCAGACTGAGATCGACGCGCGAGTCGCCCGGGGTCGCGGGCTGGATCGGCCCGAGCTCGCCCTCGAGCCACAGATTCACGGCCGGCGAGCCGAGCAGCGCGGCCTCGAGCTCGAAGGCCGCGGGGCGCGCGAGCGAGAGATTCTCCGCGGAGAATGCCAGCTGGGCGATCTCGTAGTTCGCTGCGGGCCGCACACTCTGGTCCACATAACGGAAGCTGCCGTCTTCGATCGCGACGTTCGCGATCGCGAGCGCGAGGGGCGAGGAATCGCCCGACTCCGCAGCCGGCTCGGCCGGCGCTGCGGATTTCCCGCCACGGCCGCCGAGGCTGTCGATGCTGAGCCCGCGCGCGCTGCGGATCACGCTCACGCGCGGCTTCACGAGGCGCACCTGCGCGACCTGCAGCTCGCCGAACAGCGCAGGCCAGAGGTCGACGCGCGCGAAGACCTCGCCCGCACTCACGAAGTCCGGTTGTTTTGCGCCGTAGGCCGGATCTTCCGCGATCCGGAGCTCGCCCACCTGCACGCCGAGGCCTTCGCGGAACGAGACCGAAAGCGCGCCGAGCGAGACCTCGCGGCCAAGCATCCGGGAGAGCTCGGCCTGGATGCGCGGCTTCTGACTGCCGAGGATGCGATTCAAGTTCAGCGCCGCGATCGCGATCGCCGCGAGCAGACACCCGAACAGGCCGGCGCCGATCCAGACGAGCTTCCGCATCTCCTCCCCCGATTCGATCGGCAGAGAACCTATCCCAGAAGCCGCTCCGGTCGCCGCGCGGGAGCGCGCGCCGCTGTGCCGCGCGCGGCCGATATACTTCGCCCGTGTCCGCGCGCGCCCTTGCGCTCTCCTGCGCTGCCGCAGCGTTCCTGTTCGCCCTCGGTTGCGGTGACCGCGGCTCTGAGCCCACAGCGCCCCGCTGGATTCCCCTCGCGCGCGCGCTCGAGGTCGAGCGCACGCCCGATGCCGCGCGCGCGCTCGAGGTCCGCAGCGGCCGCGCGCTGCGCTGGCTGCGCGAGGGCGGCCAGGATTGGATCGAGCTGCCGCTCGCCCGCTCGGATTTCGCGCGCATCGCGGGCTCGGTCGAGCCACGCTTCGCAGCCGAGATCGCAGTGCGGCCCGCACCGGCACCGCGCGGTGTCGCGTCGCAGACGCTGATCTCCGAGGACGGCGCGATCTTCCGCTACGCCGCACCCGACTGGAAGGAGCGCCGCTTCGAGCTGCCGCCGGGCTCCTTCGCCGCGGCGCTGGATCGCGTCTTCCTCGCGCCGCACGCGGGTTCGGAGCTCCCCGCACACGCGCGGCTGCGGATCTACGCCGGCTCGGCGGCGAGCGACGCGGTCGGGCGATTCGCGGGGCACCAGGGGTCGGGCGACGGCGTCGCGCTCGCGCCGGGCGACCGCGCGCACTGGCGCGGCGCGGTGCCGCCGCAGAGCGCGCTGCGCTTCGCTGCCTGCGTCGAGCCGCTGCTCGCGCGCGCGGAGGCGCCGCGCGAGCCCACCCGACTCCGCGTGCGCATCGGCGGCGCGCTGGCCTTCGACGAGGCGATCGCGAAGCCCGGCGAGGCGGCGCAGGCCTGGCACGAGGTCGCGCTGCCCGCGGCGGGCGCAGCGGAGCTCGCGATCGATTTCGAGCTCGAGGGCGGCTTCGCGCGCGCGGCGGTCGCCGCTCCGGGGATCGGGCCCGCGTCGGGTAGCGAGCTCGCCCGGCGCGCGCGCGCCTCCGACCCGCGCCCGGATCTCGTGCTCTTCCTGGCGGACACCTTTCGCGCGGACAATCTCGCGCCCTACGGCGACAGCCTCGAGCTCGCGCCCTTTCTCTCGCAGCTCTCGCAGCAGGGGCGTTTATTTCGGCGCGCGTGGTCGGTCTCGAGCCACACCCTGCCCGCGCACGCGGCGCTCTTCACGGGACTACAGCCGCACCGCGCGGGCATCTCGAGTCAGGAGCGGCCGCTAGGCCCCGGCGTCGCGACGCTCGCCGAGGAGCTCGCCGCGCGCGGCTATCGCACTGGCGCGATCACCGACTCGGTCTTCGTCTCGCAGCGCTACGGACTCGATCGGGGCTTCGAGTGGTTCCACGAGCAGCAGTCGGATTTCGCATCGACGCGGCGCCGCGCGCTCTCCTTCCTCGACGCGGATGACGGCCGCCCGCTCTTCCTCTTCCTCCACAGCTATCGCACGCATCTGCCCTATCGCGTCAGCGACGAGACGCGGCGCGCGCGCGGCGTCGAGCTCGGCATCGACGCGAGCTTCGAGGCGCTGATCGAGGCTGCCGCTGCGCTCGATGCGGCGCCGCCCGCGGATCCGGGTGCGGAGGACGCGGCGCGCCTGGCGCTTGCCGCGCGCATCCGCGCGCTCTACCGCGGCACGGTCGTGGACCTCGATCGCGAGCTGCGCGGCCTCTACGAGGAGCTCGCGCGCCGCGGGCTCTTCGAGCGCGGCGTCTTCGCGTTCACGAGCGATCACGGCGAGGCCTTTCACGAACACGGCCGGCTCTTCCACGGCGGCCCTGTGCACGAGGAGGCCATCCGGATTCCGCTCTTCCTGCTCGGCCGCGGGATCGAGCCTGCGGTCGTCGACGATCCCGTCTCGCTCGTCGATCTCACTCCGACGCTCGCGTCTCTTGCGGGCATCCCGGCGCGCGCCGAGTGGAGCGGCCGCTCGCTGCTCGCGGCGCCGGCCGAGCGCGCGCTCTACGCGTTCGAGAGCGCGGGAACGCTGAGTGGCACACTCGCGCTGCTGCGCGGCGGGCGCAAGGTCATCGGCTTCGAGGATCCGGCGGCCGTGGCCCGGGGCGAGATCTACGCGGCCTACGACCTCGGCGTCGACCCGGGCGAGCGCAACGACCTTGCCGCGAGTGGCGCGGAGTGGCCGGCCGAGCTGCTCGCGGCGAACGCAGCAGAGCTGAGCGAGCTGCTGCGGCCCGCGGCCGGCGCCGAGAGCGGGGCTGCCGCAGCGCCGGTGCCGCTCGATCCGCAGCTGCTCGAGCAGCTGCGCGAGCTCGGTTATGCCAAGTGACACGCGCGCCGCCGCGCGATCCGCGCTATCTGTGAGCCCCGGAGCCGCGTGTGTGCCTCCGCTGCGCCGAAGGGATGAGCCATGACGGATCGACCCTCGCGCCGCGCCGACCGCGATCTCGCACTACTCGCGCGCCCCGAGCTGCGGCCCGTGCGCCTGCTGCTCGAGTACTGGAAGCCCGAGCTCGCGCTCGCGGATCTCGGCATCGAGCACACGATCGTCGTGTTCGGCAGTGCGCGCTTTCCGGAGCACAGCCGTTACTACGAGGAGGCGCGGGAGTTCGGGCGCATCGTCGGCCGCAGCGCCGCGGGCTCCGACGGCCACAAGATCGTGATCGTCACGGGCGGCGGCCCGGGCACGATGGAGGCGGCCAACCGCGGCGCGATGGAAGTCGGTGCGCCCTCGGCCGGCTTCAACATCAGCCTGCCTCGCGAGCAGCAGCCGAATCCATATATCTCTCCCGATCTCGGCTTCGAGTTCCGCTACTTCGCGCTGCGCAAGCTGCACTTCGTGCAGCGCGCGCGGGCGCTCGTCGCGTTCCCGGGTGGCTACGGCACTCTCGACGAGGTCTTCGAGATCCTGTGCCTGATCCAGACCGGCAAGCGCGAGCCGCTGCCGGTGGTGCTCGTCGGCGAGCGCTACTGGACGCACGCGATCGACTTCGACTTCCTCGTCGCAGAGGGCTACATCGACGCCGCAGAGCGCGGGCTGTTCCAGATCTGCGAGACCGCGCAAGCGGCCTGGGACGCGATCGCCGCCTGGTATCGCGCGCGCGGCCGCGAGGTGAACGGGGCATGAGTCGCACACGTGCACGCGCTGCGGCGGCTGTGGAGGAGCCGATCCGGCTGCAGTTCCTCGGCGCTGCGGGCACCGTGACCGGCTCGAAGACCCTGGTCGAATCCAACGGAGCGCGGGTGCTCGTCGACTGCGGCCTCTACCAGGGGCTGAAGCCGCTGCGGCTGCGCAACTGGAGCCCCTTTCCGGTGCCTCCGGAGTCGATCGACGCCGTGGTGCTCACGCACGCGCACATCGACCACAGCGGCTTTCTCCCCGCCCTGGTGCGCGACGGCTTCGCGGGGCCGGTGTACTGCACGCCCTGGACGCGAGAGCTCTGCGAGATCGTGCTGCCCGACGCTGGCATGCTGCAGGAAGAAGACGCGAGCTATGCGAACCGCAAGGGCTTCTCGAAGCACTCGCCCGCGCTGCCGCTGTATACGCGCGCGGATGCCGAGCACGCGCTCACACGGCTGGCGCCGCTCGCGCTCGAGCGCTCGCAGCAGCTTCCGGGAGGGCTCGCGCTGCGCTTCGCGCCCGCTGGCCACATCCTCGGCGCGGCCTCGGCCGAGCTGCGCAGCACTGCTGGCACACTCCTGTTCTCGGGCGATCTCGGCCGCTCCGACGATCTGCTGATGCAGCCGCCCGCGCGGCCGGGCGCGCCGGACTGGGTCGTGATCGAATCGACCTACGGCGATCGCGATCACCCCGCCGGCGACCCCTTCGAGCTGCTGGCGGGCATCCTGTGCCGCACCCTCTCGCGCGGCGGGATCCTGCTCGCCCCGGCCTTCGCGGTGGGGCGCGCGCAGACGCTGCTCTACTGCCTGCACGAGATCTTCCGGCGCGGGCTCGCGCCGCGCGTTCCGGTATTCGTGAACAGCCCGATGGCGACGGATGTGACCGATCTCTTCCGCCGCGCCATCGGAGCCCATAAGCTTCCGGCCGATCAGTGTGAGGCAGTCTGCTCGTCGGCGCAGTTCACGCGCTCGGTCGAGGAGTCGAAGCAACTGGTCGCGAGCCGCGAGCCCGCCGTGATCGTGTCCGCGAGCGGAATGGCGTCGGGGGGTCGCGTGTTGCACCACCTGAAGGCGCTCGGGCCCGACGCGCGACACACGATCCTGTTGCCCGGCTTCCAGGCTCCGGGCACGCGCGGCGATGCGCTCGCGCGCGGCGCGCGCTCGCTCAAGATCCACGGCAGCTACGTCGACATCGCCGCCGAGGTGGTCCAGCTCGACGTCTTCTCCGCGCACGCGGACCAGAGCGATCTGCTCGCCTGGCTCGGCGCCTGCGAGAAGCCGCCCCGCCGCGTCTTCGTGACGCACGGCGAAGGCGTGCCGGCCGACACGCTGCGGCGCCTCGCGCGGGACCGGCTGCGCCTCGAGGCCCGCGTGCCCGAGCACGGAGAGCAGGTTGCGCTTTCTTGAGCCGCGGCGGCCTTCAGCTCTCGTCGATCGCGATCGCCTGCTCCGGGCAGCCCGCGGCCGCGCGCCGCACCGAGCCCTCGAGCGCGGCCGGAACCCGCTCGCTCGCGACGCTCGCATGGCCGTCCTCCTCGCGCAGCTGGAAGACCTCCGGCGCGGCGAGGCTGCACAGCGTGTGGCCCTGACAGCGCGCCGCATCGACCCTGACTCGCATACCCCCCTCCCATGGCTCTGGACCACGGCCGGCTCTGCACAGTGTCCTCGATTGCCGGGCGCGGGCGAGCAGAAATGCTGCGGGCGGATCGGGTCGAATTCAGCGGAAGAGTCGCGCAAGGCAGTCGCCGTCAGAGCCCCACCGCTATGCTCCATGGCCCGCGCAACTCGCCGCCGCACGCAGCTGAACCGCGCCTGAGAGCGAATCGAGAGGAGCCACAGGGATGGGAGAGCATTTCCTCCGCTACGAGCAGGCCGACCGCGTCGCGGTCGTCACGCTCGACCGCCCGGAGCAGCGCAACGCGATCGGCGACCAGGCGGACTGCGAAGAGCTGGTCGCGGCCTGCGAGCGCGCGAGCGCGGATCCCGGCGTCAGCTGCCTGATCCTGACCGGGAACGGGCCCTCGTTCTCGGCCGGCGGAAACCTGAAGGCGATGCGCGACCGCGTCGGCATCGGGCGCCTCGACTCTCCGGCCGCGACGCGCGCGAACTACCGCCGCGGCGTCCAGCGCGTGATCCGCGCGCTCTTCGACCTCGAGATCCCGACGCTCGCAGCCGTGAACGGCCACGCGATCGGCCTCGGCTGCGACCTCGCCTGCATCTGCGACATCCGGATCGCCTCCGAGGCCGCCCGTTTCGCGTCGAGCTTCATCGACGTCGGCCTGGTTCCCGGGGACGGCGGCGCCTGGATCCTGCCGCGCGCAGTCGGCGCTGCGAAGGCCGCGCAGATGATCTTCACCGGCGAGACGCTCGACGCGCAGCAGGCGCTGGCCTGTGGGCTGGTGTCGCAAGTGGTTCCGGCGGATCAGCTCCTGCCCGCGGCGCGCGAAATCGCGGCGCGCATCGCCGCGAAGCCCGCCCAGGCGCTGCGCCTCGCGAAGCGTCTGTTCCGCGAGGGCCAGCACTCGCGCCTCTCCGACGTGCTCGAGCTCTCCGCCGCCTATCAGGCCCTCGCGCACGAGACGCAGGATCACGCGGAGGCGCTCGCGGCCTTCTTCGAGAAACGCAAGCCGAGCTTCCACGGGAACTGAGATCGCGGGGGACCACCGGGACCCCGCGGCGGCGCGGGATCCCCTTCGTCCGCGGGAGCTGCCGCAACCCGCTGCGCTTCCTACCAGGTCACGTCGATCCGCTGCGGCCCGCGCAGCTGCAGCGTGTTGCGCCACTCGAAGCCGTCGCGCGCGGGGCGCAGGCCCGGGAAGCGGTCGATCAGCGTGCGGATCCCGACCTGCGTCTCGAGGCGCGCGAGGCTCGCGCCGAGGCAGTAGTAGGCGCCGAAGGAGAAGGCGAGGTGGTGGCTGATGTCGCGCGTGATGTCGAGGCGGTCCGGATCGCGGAAGCGCGCGGGATCGCGGTTGACGGCGCCGAGCAGCAGGTAGGCCATGCTGCCCTTAGGCAGCGTCCGCCCGCCGACCTCGAGCTCGCCCTGCAGCACGCGGTGGTTGATCTGCACCGAGCCGTCGTAGCGCAGGAACTCCTCGACCGCGTTCTCCGTGAGCTCTGGGTGCTCTCGCAGCAGCGCGAGCTGGTCGGGATGCCGGAACAGCGCGACCTCCGAGTTGCCGAGCAGGTCCTGCGTGGTCTCGTGGCCCGCCTGCAGCAGCAGGATGCTATTCGCGACGAGCTCCGTGTGCGAGAGCCGATCGCCCTGCTCTTCGACCAGGGTCAGCGCGGAGAGCAGGTCTTCGCCGGGGCGGCCGCGCCGCTCCTCGATCAGCTTCGCGAAGAAATCTTCGAGCGCGCGGCTGGCGTCGTCGCCGCGCTTCGCGACTTCGGGCGTCACTCCTCGCTCGCCGGTGCGCGCGAAATCCCAGGACCACTGCTTGATCCGCGGAAAGTCTTGCTCCGGCAGTCCCAAAATGTGTGCGATCACGTTGAAGGGCAGCTCGTAGTTGTACTGCTCCACGAGATCCATCTGGCCCGCATCCTCGACCGCGTCGCATAGCTCGCGCGTCACGCGTTCCGCAATCGGCCGCCAGCGCGCGATCGAGCGCGGCGTGAACGCGGCGCGTACCAGGTTGCGCAGGCGCATGTGCGCCTCCGGCTTGCGCCAGACCATCACGTTGCGCATCACCCGCGCGAAGGCGCCGTCGCCGTGGCTGAAGGCCTCGTCGACGACGGCTGGGTCGTTCACGACGAGCGGACTGCGGAACAGCTGGTCGGCGTCCGCGAAGCGCGTGAAGCTCCAGGCCCCGTGCAGGATCTCGGGCCGGTTCTGGTGGATCGGCGCGAGGCGGCGCAGCTGGTGATAGAGCGGGTACAGCTCGCCGCGAAGCAGAGGATCGACGAGCGCGGCCATCACTTCGTCCGCGTCCTGCGGCAGGCCCGGCGGATTCCAGTCGACCGGTTCGAAGCTGGCGGGAGTTCCCGGAGCCTTCGCGGCATTGGCATCGAGACCCATGCGCAATCTCCTGTGGCAGCGCGCGTATAGTACGCCGATTCACGGCAGCGCAGGCGCAGGAGCGGGCGATCGGCGGGAACCTGGCAGCGGCGCGGGCACAGGCTTCACGCGCGCAGCCGCGCTGTTCGCCCTGCGGCGCCATCAGGGAGGTCAGTGCATGAGCGAGCGAACCCGGCGAAGCGCGGCGGAACTCTTCGATCTGAGCGGTCGGGTGGCGCTCGTGACGGGCGGCAGTCGCGGTCTCGGCCGCGAGATGGTGCTCGGATTCGCGCAGGCGGGAGCGGACGTCGTGATCACGAGCCGCTCGCTCGACGCGTGCCGCGAGCTCGCCAGCGAAGTCCGCGCGACGACCGGCCGCCGCGCGCTCGCGCACGCCTGCCACGTCGGGCACTGGCAGGAGCTCGACGGTCTGGTCGAGGCCGCCTATGCCGAGTTCGGCAAGCTCGACATCCTGGTCAACAACGCGGGCAAGTCGCCGCTCTACGACCGCGTCGTCGATGTCTCCGAATCGCTCTGGGACAGCGTGATCGCAGTGAACGCGAAGGGTCCGTTCCGGCTCACCGCGCTGATCGGCACGCGCATGGCCGAAGGCGCGGGCGGTTCGATCATCAACATCTCGAGCTCGGGCGCGATCCATCCGGCGCCGAACATCATTCCCTACGTGGCCGCGAAGGCCGGCCTGAACGCGATGACGCTCGCCTTCGCGCACTGCTTCGGCCCGAAGGTGCGCGTCAACTGCATCATGCCCGGCAGCTTCCGCACCGACGTGACCCGCCACTGGGACATGCAGGCGTTCCAGAAATCCGCGCAGCGCATTGCGCTGCAGCGGATCGGAGAGCCCTCCGAGATCGTCGGCACCGCGCTCTACCTCGCGAGCGACGCATCGGCCTACACGACCGGCGCAGTGTTTCCCGTCGACGGAGGCCTGCCGACCTGAGCGGCAGCGCCCAGATTTCCGAGCGGGTCCGCGGGACATCGAGGCGCTCGAAAGGCTACTCGGCGTCGGGTTCGGAGCCCCCGGCTGCGGCGACGAGTGCGAGATCTCGCTCGCGCACTTTCGCGGCGTCGAATTTGCGCGCGGAGGCCAGCATGCGCGTCAGCGCCGCGCCGATCGGCATCGCGGGCGCCGTCTCGCCGCGCTTCTGCTTCACGAAGCGCACCGGGTTGATGCGCGCGACGACGAAAGTGCGCAGGTAGGGCGAGCGGAAGTCGCGTTTCTGGAGCTCCGCGATGATGCCTTTCACGAGCGCGTCGATTTCGAGCAGCCGTGCCGCGTAGCCCGCGCGCTCGCGCAGCGAGGCCGGGAGCGGTTTTTCGGAGAAGCGGTCGACGCGGCGCAAGAAGGGCAGATAGGCGCCCCCCGCGAAGCGGGGCTCGCTCTGATAGCAGAGGCCGAGGCTCAGGAACGCGGGCAGCTCGAACTCGGCCGCAAACCCGCTCTCGACCGCGCGCGGCTGCGCCGTTGCGAGCGCCTGCGCCATGCGGATCACTTCGAGGCTGCGGTCTTTGGTGTTGTGCGCTTTCTCGGTGTTGAGCGCGAGGATCTTGTAGGCCAGCGCTTCGTCGTTCGAGACCAGCGCGGTGATCGCGTGCATGCCGAGCAGCTTCGCGGCCGCGAGGCGATGCCGGCCATTCGGCGTCCAGAAGCCGCCCTGCGCGCCGCGCACCGCGATCACCGGATCGAGGAAGACTCCGGCCTCGTCGATCTTCTGGCCGAGGCGCTTCACGTGCGTCGGCGAGAGGTCGCGCTGGAACGGAGTCGGCTCGATCGCGTCGAGCGGGAGCACGGCCAGCAGCAGCGCCTGCGAGGAGAGCGGGTCGCGATAGGCGCCGAGCGGCGCGCCGCCGGCGGCCCGCAGCTCGGCCACGAGCGCTGCGAGCTCGGGAGCGTCCAGCGCGGCCGGAACTTCCGCCGCCTCGAGTCCGCGCTTCTGCTTCGCGGGCGTGAGGCGCTTGCGCGCGGACCCGGGCCTGGCCTTCGGCTTGCGGCCCCGGGCCGCCTGCTCGCTCTTTCCGGCCCTCGCTGCTCTCGGCACGCAGGGATTCTACCCCCGCGCGGGGCTCGGGATCGCGAAATGAGCCGGGCTTTTCCGAAAGCGGAAGCGCCGACCCATCGGGATGCGCGGCGGCCTGCGCTAGGGTCGATCCGTGGCCGCATCCCCTCCGATCTCCGCCGCAGAATCCCTGCTCGCGATCGATCGCGCTTGCAGGCGTGATGCCCTATTGATCTCGGCTCGGCGTTCGGGAGGGCGGGAGTTGGCCGATGGCCCGGACAAGCTCGCGGCACTGACGGCCGCCGCCACCGCGCTCGCAGGCGCGGGCGTGCCCTTCGCGCTCGTGGGCGGCATCGCGGTCGGTATCCATTCCGGATCCCCGCGCGCGACCCTGGATGTCGATCTCGCGGTGCCGTCGGGCGCGGAGCGGGAGCGCGCTGGCGCTGCCCTCAGCGCCGCCGGGTTCCGGCAGACGGGCTCCTTCGCGCACAGCACGAATTTCCGGCATGCGAGCGGTGAGCCGGTCCAGCTGATCTTCGATGCGGGCTTCGACGAGATGATCGCGCGCGCAGAGCCGATCGAGGTTCGAGGCGTCCGGGTTCCAATCGTGAGCAAGCCCGATCTGATCGCGATGAAGGAGCGCTCCGCGGCCGATCCCGCGCACCGGCGCAGCAAGGCGCTGCAGGATCGGGCGGATCTGGCGCTGCTGCGCGGCGACGTCCCGGATCCGGACGAGGGCTGGTAGGCGCGGGCGTGCAGGGCTTCCGCTTCGATCCGGTCGAGCTGCCTCCCGGTGTGCCGGAGCTGCGGGCCGAGCTGCGCGGCTTTCTCGCGCAGGAGCTCGCCGGACTGCCCGCGCAGCGGCGCCTGAACTCCTGGGCCGTCTTCGATGCCGGGTTCAGTCGCAAGCTCGGCGCGCGCGGCTGGATCGGAATGGTCTGGCCGAAGACCTACGGCGGGCACGAGCGCAGCGCGCTCGAGCGCTATGTCGTGCTCGAGGAGCTGCTCGCGGCCGGCGCGCCCGTCGGCGCGCATTGGATCACCGACCGCCAGTGCGGCCCGGGCCTGCTGCGCCACGGCAGCGAGGAGCAGCGCAGGCGCTGGCTGCCTCAGATGGTCGCGGGCGAGATCTACTGCTGCATCGGCATGAGCGAGCCGAACGCCGGCTCGGATCTCGCCTCGGTGCGCACGCGCGCGACGCGTGTGCCCGGTGGCTGGCGCATCGACGGCCAGAAGATCTGGACCACGCACGCGCAGCGAAGCCAGCTGATGGTCGCGCTCGTGCGCACGCGCGCAGACGAGGCCGATCGCCACGCGGGCCTCTCGCAGTTTCTACTAGAGCTCGATACGCCCGGTATCCGCGTGCGGCCGATTCTCGACCTCGTCGGCGACGACCACTTCGGCGAGGTCTTCTTCGACGGCGTCAGCGTGCCCGACTCCGCGCTGCTGGGAGCGGAGGGAAACGGCTGGAAGCAAGTGACGTCGGAGCTCTCGCTCGAGCGCAGCGGACCCGAGCGTTACCTTTCAGGCTTCGCGCTCTTCGTCGAGCTGCTGCGCGCGGCGGGCCCGGAACCGGCCGAGCCGCTGCGCGGCCTGGTCGGACGCATGACCGCGCAGCTCTGGACGCTGCGCCAGATGTCGCTCTCCGTTGCGGGCCAGCTGGCCCTCGGACGCGACCCGACGGTCGAAGCGGCCGTAGTGAAAGACCTCGGAAACAGCTTCGAGCAGGAGCTGCCGCGCGTGATCCAGGCCTTCGCGGGCTCGGAAGTCCAGCTCGAGGACGACAGCGAGCTGTGCCGCGCGCTGTCGATCCTGCTGCAGGTGGCGCCCTCCTTCTCGCTGCGCGGCGGCACGCGCGAGATCCTGCGCGGGATCGTCGCTCGCGGCCTGGGGCTGCGATGAGCGAAGAGCGCGCGCTGCTCGAGGCGAGCGTCGAGCGTCTGTTCGGCGACTGGTCGGCACGCCGCAACGCGGCGACTGCGCGCGGCACGCTCGACGCCGCGCTCCAGGCGCAGGTCGACGAGCTCGGCCTCGGCGCGCTGCTCGTGTCCGAGTCCGAAGGCGGAGCCGGCGGAAATTTCGAGGATGCCCGCGTCGTCGCGCGCGCGGTGGGACGGCACGCGCTGCCGCTGCCGCTCTGCGAGACGCTGCTCGCCGCGCGGCTGCTCGCGGCGGCCGGCATCGAGCGCCCCTCGGGCGCGCTCAGCGTGGCTGCGCGCGTCGAGGGCCGACTGCGAGAGGACGGGCGCTATGTGCGCTTCACGGGCGTGCTCGCGGGCGTGCCCTGGGGTGCTTCGGCCTCCGGAATTGCTGCGGCGCTGCCGGGCTCGGGTGGCGCGCGACTGGCACTGCTGCTGCCGGCTGCCGCGGCTTCGATCGAAGCGGGGCAGAACCTCGCCGAGGAGCCGCGCGATCGGCTGCGCTTCGCGGACGCGCCGGTCGAAGTCGGCTCGGAGCCGCGCAGCGCGAGTGAGGGGGATTGCGGCGCACAGCTCTTCGATTGCGCCGCGCTGCTGCGCACGGGTCAGATCTCTGGAGCGCTCGAGGCTGCGCTCGAGCGCTCGGTCGCCTACGCGAGCCAGCGCAGGCAGTTCGGGAAGACGCTGTCGCAGTTCCAGGCCGTGCAACAGCAGCTCGCGCTGATGGGCGAGGAGGTGCTCGCGGTCGACTGCGCGGCCGCCGCGGCGTTCCGCGCGGCCGACCGCGGCGACGCCGGCTTCGAGATCGCCTGCGCGCGGTTGCGCGCGAACCTCGCGATCGACCTCGCGGCCGCGACCGCGCACCAGGTGCACGGCGCAATTGGCTTCACGCGCGAGCAGGACTTGCGCCTCTTCACGCAGCGTCTGCTCGCGTGGCGCAGCGAGCTCGGCAACGACCGCTTCTGGTCCGATCGCCTGGGACGCGCCGTTGCCGCGCGCGGCGCGGACGCATTCTGGCCCGATCTGACGGCGCGCTCGGATCGCCTCGACGGCCCGCAGCCGCCGCGCTGAGGTTTCGCGCGCTCTCGCCTGGCTGTTGATCTTCGTTCGCCTGCGGCTCACTGCGCGCGGCAAGGCCGCTTGCTGCTGACCTACGTTCGCCTGCGACTTACTGCGCGCTACGGGACCGCTTGCTGGAACGAGCTCCCGACGCGCGCGCCGGGCGTGAAGCGCGCCGGCAGGCCCACCCAGCCGTTCACGATCCCGATCGACTCGTAGCGCTGCGCGCGCGCGAGGTCGATCTGATAGTCGGGCATCCGGCGCAGCACTTCGCGCAGCAAGATCCCGAACTCGAGGCGCGCGAAGTTCGAGCCGAGGCAGCGGTGCGCGCCGAGGCCGAAGGAGCTGTGGCGGTTCGGGAAGCGGTCGAGCACGAGCTCGTCCGGGCGCTCGAAGACCGCGGCATCGCGGTTCGCCGAGGCCCAGGAAATCAGCATCCGCTCGCCCTTGCGGATCTGCTGCCCGCCGATCTCGACGTCGCGCATCGCGGTGCGCGCGAGCGCCTGCGTCGGCGCGAAGACGCGCAGGAACTCCTCGCAGGCGAGCGCGATGCGCTTCGGGTCCTCGCAGAGATGTTTGCGCGCGGCAGGCTGATCGTTCAGCCAGAAGAGCGTGTTCGAGAGCAGCGCGGTCGTGGTGTCGACGCCGCCGCCGATGATCAGGAAGACCGTCTCCTGCGCGCGCTCCTCGGGAATCGGCTCGCCCGCGATCGAAGCATTTGCGATCCGGCTCAGCAGGTCTTCGCGCGGCCGCGCTCGGCGATCGGCGAGCGCGGCGCGGATCTGCTGCTGCACCCACGTGATGCCCTCGACCGCGCGGCGGTGCCCGGGCGTTTCGGGAGGGCAGGCCACGGCGTCGTGCATCGGCTCCGCGAAGCGCGGCCACTCGCTCAGCGGAAAGCCGAGGAACGCGAGCGTGAAGAGCGCGGGCACCGGATTGCCGAGATCGCGCACGAAGTCGATCTCGCCGGACTCGATCGCGCGGTCGAGGAACTCCGCGGTGCAATCGCTGACGAAGGCCTGCCATTGCCTGATCGCGGCCGGTGCAAAGGGCGGGTTCAGCATCGTGCGGTAGGGCAGGAACTCGGGCGGGTCGAGCTCGAGCGGCACGTTGCGCGCGGGCGCCGTCGGGATGTTGATGCCGCCGTTGTCGTGCGCGGAGGAGAAGCTCTCGTCGTCGCGCGCGATCGCCGCCACGTCTGCGTAGCGCGACACTACCCAGAAGCCGCCATAGGCATCCGTCCACGCGACGGGATGCTGCTCGCGCAGCTCGCGGTAGATTTCGACGTGCCGCCGCGCGTGCTCGGGCGACAGGTGATCGAAGTCGATGCGCGGGCGGCTGCTGCTCATCCTGCAGCTCCTCGGTGCGATGCGTGTCCGGCCGTCCGCTCGCCTCCGGCAGCGGTGGCGCTCAGCCTACAACGCGGCGACTCGCCTTTGGGAGCGCTCGTCGACGCCAACGCGCCGATCGGGCCGGAAGTGTGGCCGCACGCCAGCTGCGTCGAACCCGAAACGAGTGGTCCGACGTGCGCGAGGAGCTGTACTGCCCGCGTTACTTCGATCCGAGCCCGGGCTGCTGGGTCGACTCTTCCGGCTCCCGGCCGGGGCGCTCCGCCGCGTCTGCGACGTTCCCGTGGATTGCCTGGGAGATGATCCGGTTCGTGACCGTTGCGAGGTGGGCGCTCAGAGTGGCGGCGAGCTCGAGATACTCGGGCCACAACACCTCCTCGACGAAGCTGCGCGTGACGCGCGCCCTCACGGTGTTCCGCCGCTGGCCGCGATACCGATAGGGCTCGATGCCGTAGCGCCGCAGCAATGCGATGAAGAGCGATTTCGACCACTCGTCCGGAAGCGGGAACCGGTACTCGAGCGGCCGTTCGCGCAGCTCGAGCTGCTCGAGTCGCTGGCGGATCCGATCGCGTACGTTGGCTGCGGCCGCGCGTTCACCGTCGGTCGTGGCGCGCGCGAAGAGAGCCTCGATCTTCTGGAGCTTCGCGACGAGGCGCTCCTCCTCGTCTCCCATCCGCTGCGAGTCTCCCATGCTCTCCCTTTTCTTCGACCCTCGAAGCGGCGCCGCCCGCGATCGGGCTGGAAGCGGATGCTCCCATTGCGGCTGTCGAAGTCCGCGAGCTCGGCTGAATGCGCTGCCACCGTGGAGGATGCACGTATTTACAGCGCGCGGCCGCGCTCGAGGCTCATGTCAGCTCCGTGCCTTCACTCAGGATCGCGAGATAGGGGTCGTAGACGAAGAGCCGGTTGCGGCGCTTTCCCGTCAGCTCCCGAGCGATTCCAAGCTCGGCGAGCAGTTGCATCGCGGACGAGGCCGCAGGAAACGAGAGCTTCGTGCGTCGCACCACCTCGGGCATCGAGAGGATCGGCCGCGCTCGCAGCGCTTCGTGCACGCGCAGCGCAGAACCGGCGCGCCGCCCGGATACTTCGATCTTCCCGCGATCCGATTCGAACACACCTATCAGGCGATTTGCCGTGGCGACAGCGCCTTCGGCCGTCTGACGCACGCCCTCGAAGAAGAAATCGAGCCAGCGCTCCCAATCGCCGCTCCGGCGCACCTCGTCGAGCAACTCGTAGTAGCGCCCGCGGTTCTGCTTGAGATACAGGCTCAGATAGAGCAGCGGTTCGCGAAGGGTGCCCGAGTGGCAGAGCAGCAGGGTGATCAGGAGTCTGCCGACGCGTCCGTTGCCGTCGAGGAAGGGGTGGATCGTCTCGAATTGGACGTGCGCGAGCGCGGCCCGCACCAGCAGCGGCATCGCGCCTTCGTCGCCATGCAGGAACTTCTCGAGCGCCCCCATGCATTCGGGCACCGCGGTCTGCGGCGGCGGCACGAAGACCGCAGTGCCCGGGCGGCTGCCGCCGATCCAGTTCTGCGAGCGCCGGAACTCGCCCGGATCCTTCCCGCTCCCGCGCCCGCGCGAGAGCAGCACCTGGTGGATCTCGCGGATCAGGCGGTTGGAGAGCGGGAACCCCTCGCGCAGCCGCTCGAGCCCGTGCGTCAAGGCCGCGACGTAATTCGAGACCTCGACGACGTCGTCAACCGGAACGCCCGGCGCCTCCTCGAGCTCGAAGAGGAGGAGGTCGGAGAGGGACGACTGCGTCCCTTCGATCTGGGAGGACAACACTGCTTCTTTGCGCACATAGGCGTAGAGGAAGAGCGATCGCTCGAGCTGCGTTGCGACGCCGTCTAGTCGCCCGATTGCGAGCACCGCAGATTCCAGGGAACGCTGAAGCTGGCCATCGAGCTCGATCGGGGGCAACGGCGGGAGCGGATTCGGCACGAACGCGCGAACGCGCTCAGCTCCGACGCTCGTGACCTCGTATCGCCCTGTCTCCCCGCGCTGCATGGGCGACCTCATGGTGTTCAGGAACTCTGAATCAGCGAAAGCGTTATTAAGTTTTCGAGTCTAAGTATTATCATGACGGGCAATTGCCAGCAACTTCGGAGGCCGAGAGCCATTCGGCTCACTCCGGAGCGCATCTCGTACCCGGCTGTGTCTCACATGCCGGTCCCGTAGGCGGAGATCATCGGGGCGCGGAGTTCCTCGAGTCGCTCGATGGCCTCTCGAACTTTCGCGACGAGCGCGGCGATTCTCGCAGTCGATGCGATGGGAGACGGAACGCTGATCGGGATCGAGCGAAAGAGATGCTGCAACCGATCGCCACTGGCCCATGCGGATCGGGGGACTGCCGTAGGCGGCCTTCCAGACTCCAGAAGCCGCTGCCAGCCTCGCGCATTCGAACGCGAAACGGATCGCGAGATGGTGACGGCCGATGACGTCCACGATCAGGCTGTTGTGGTCGCCCAGAACTCACAGCGTCTCCGCTCCATCCGCGCGCGCGAAGCGCGTAGACTGCCCGCACACCGATCCAGGAGACCTCGATGAACGACCGCTATGCCCAGTTCCCGAGCCTCGTCTTCGAGCGCCCCGAGCCAGGCATCCTGCGCATCGTGCTCTCGGGGCCGGGCCTGAACTCCGTCGGCCCCGCGATGCACCGCGAGCTCGCGGACGTCTGGCGCGAGATCGACCGCGACCCGGAGGTGCGCGTCGCGCTGCTCTGCGGCGCCGGCAAGGGCTTCTCCGCGGGCGGCAGCTTCGAGCTGATCGACGGCGCGATTCGCGACCATGAGATCCGCCTGCGCGTGCTGCGCGAAGCGCGCGACCTCGTGGTCAACCTGATCGACTGCTCGAAGCCGATCGTCTCCGCGATCCACGGCCCGGCTGTCGGTGCGGGCCTCGTCGCGGCGCTGCTCGCGGACGTCTCGATCGCCGCGCGCAGCGCGCGCATCATCGACGGCCACACCCGCCTCGGCGTCGCCGCCGGAGACCACGCCGCGATCTGCTGGCCGCTGCTCTGCGGCATGGCCAAGGCGAAGTACTACCTCCTCACCTGCGAGACGCTCTCCGGCGAAGAAGCCGAGCGCATCGGCCTCGTCTCGCTCTGCGTCGACGACGCCCTCGTGCAGGAGCGCGCCCTGGCCGTCGCGCGCCAGCTCGCCGCCGGCGCCCAGACCGCGATCCGCTGGACCAAACACACTCTCCACCACTGGTACCGCGCAATGCTCCCGACCTTCGACGCCTCCCTCGCCTACGAATTCCTCGGCCTGGGCCTCCCGGACGCCGCCGAGGGCCTCGCCTCGCACCGCGAGAAGCGCAAGCCGGTGTTCGGGGGAGCGGCGAAGGGGGGCATTCCCAAAGAAGTGAAAAAATAACTCCCAGGCAGCCGAGACCAGCGGGTGCCACCGTCGGCTGCGAAGCAGAGCTGTGACGCGTGGCCGGCGCCCTGGGCGGCAGCATGGACGCCGCGGGGTACACGCACGTGGTCCTGGGCCTGATCTTCCTCGAGTGCGCCAGCGTCGTGCAGTCCCACGCTTGACGCACTTCGATTCCCTGTGGGATAACCGCAGGCGATGGACGAGCGGCTCGCCCCGAGAGATTGGTCCGCCGAGATCGAGGCCCTGAACACTGTGCCCGATGGCGAGCGTTCGATCGTGATGGGATCGGCCGGCAGCGCGCAGGTGACGCGTGTGCGACTGCTCGAGCGATGGGACGGGCTCGAAGCGTGGACCGAAGGGCCCGTGCTCCACCTGCGTCGAATCGCGCAGCGCTGCGTTCCGAAGGGAGCGGTGCCGCCGTCGGGTCCAGAGCCGGCATCGCCGGGCGCAGATGACTGGGCGCCCCGCGCAGACCTCCGCTCTCCGCACGCTGCGGAAGCCGTTCAGATCGATTTCTTGATGCCCTCCGATTCTGCCATGCGTGACGACCCTTCGTTGCGAGGTCTGCGGGCCTGCGCTGCGCTGCTCCAGAAGATGGTGGAGTCGAACACGCTGCCAAAGGGTTATGCCGAGCGCGCGTTGGATGCGCTGCACCTGGCGCGCTACGGATCGAAGCGGACCGGAATCCACTCAGCGGCCGATCGTCGCGGCTGGTTCCGCCGAACGCTGTTCAGGGACGACCCCGCGTTGAAGCGTTAGCGACACCCCGATTCGAAGCCGCGACGTGTAGAGATCGAGGACTTCGTGATCACTCTTCGCTGCACTCGCAAACTGGCGCGGCGGCTGACGCTCAACCCGGGGGCGGAAAAGCTGGAGCCGAGCAACAAGCTCGGAGACTGGTACGCAAATACTCTCGGCGTCGGGCATCAGCGTTTCGTGCT
>CAYTJA010000021.1:0-4304 GCA_964437835.1 uncultured Spirochaetales bacterium | reverse complement strand
GCCTCGATCTCGCGCGCCAGTGCTCGGACGAGTCGCGCCACGCCCGCATGTTCCGGCGCGTGCTGGAGGGAAGGGGCGGCTTCGTCGGGCAGTATCCGGTGCTCTGCTTCCAGTACCGGATCATCTCCGCGATCGACACGCTGATCGGACGCCTGACCGTGCAGAATCGGAGCTTCGAGGCCGGCGGCATCGATGCCGTCGAGCACGCGATCGCCGACGCCGAGCGCGACGGAGACGAAGACCTGCTCGCGCTCTTCGAGGCTCAGCTCGCCGACGAGGTGTCGCACGTCCGCTTCGCGAACGAAGCGATCGCCGCGCTCAAGGCGCGGGATCGGAAGCATCTGCTCAGCATGGGCGCGGCGCTGACGCAGGCCACTGCGGCGTTCCGCGAAGTGATGGGACGCGAGGGCACCGACGGAGCTCACGTGCGCGTGTCGGGCGAGGCGCGCCGGGAGGCCGGATTCAGCGCCGATGAGATCCGCGTCGCGGACGAGCTGGCCCTGCGCCTCGTGGCGCAGCGCAACCCATCCGCGAAGGCGGGGGACGCGCGTTGATCGGATCGCGCCCCGTCGACGCGGCCGCGCCGGACCGGCCGCCGGCCGGGGCGCTGGCCGCCGCCACCTTCCTGCGCGATCACCCGGAGCGGATCCGGTCGCTGGCGCGCCGGCTCCAGGACGCGGAACGGCTGCTCGACTCTGTCGTCGGTGGCCGCTCGATGGGCGACCAGCTTCCGGACGGCGCGCCGGTCCGCATCCAGCTGGCGCGGCGAGAGGTCTACGAGCGCGGAGAGATCGTCGCGTTCTGGAGCGGCGGGCGGGTCAACGTGCACCGCGTGCTGTTCTGCGGCCGCGGCGGGCGCCGGCGGGGCGTCGTGATCACGCGCGGCGACGCGTTCCTGTGTCCCGACCTCCCGTTCGACGTCTCCTCGGTGCTGGGCACCGTCGTCGCCGTTCGGACCGGGCGCGGCTGGAACCCGCCCGAGGCGCTTCCGCGCCGAGCGCTCGCCGGGCGCGCCGTGGCGCGGAGCTGGCAGGCGATCGCGTCCGCGCTGTGCTGGGCCGACCTCGCGCTGGCCCGCCGCGGCCTGGGCTGGCTGTACTCCTGCGGTCGTGCGGCGATTGCTCCGCTGCGCCGCGCTCACTGACTCCGCAGATGGGGCTCGAAGCGCCGAGCCCACAGCTCGATCGCGAGCCAGTTGAAGACGTCGTGGGCCGAGATCGCGCCGGCGTTCGAAGGCTGCTCGCAGAAGGCGGCGTAGTGACGGCGCAGCGCATCGCGGTCGAGCAGGCCGAGCTCGACGCTGGCGAGGTCTCCGGCGAGGAGGCTCTGGATGTGCGGGTGGAGATCGCGCTTCATCCAGTCGCCATAGACGTCCCGACGGGACTGCGTGACCTTCTGCCAGCAGATCTCTCGCGGCAGGTAGGGATCCATCGCCATCCGCAACAGCCACTTCGGGAACCCGTCGCGCAGCTTCCAGCTCGGAGCCATCGGCGCCACGAGATCCACGAGCGGAAGATCGAGCAGCGCGTAGCGATTCTCCAATCCGAACGCCATCGACGTGCGATCGTCGTAGTGGAGCAGCGACGGAAGCGAGAGGCGGGTGATCTCGTCGATCAGACGCTCATGGCAGCTTCCCGGGCCGAGGCCGAGGTCGTCGTGCCGCCGCGGCGCCCCGAGCGCTTGGCCGGCGACGTCGATCCGCATCCGGTCGAGCGACGGGAAGTAGCGCTTCTGGACGGCGACCCGGAATCGCGGCCGGATCGTGCGCCGCCGGGCGATCGCAGCCGCGACGCGCGCTGCTTCGAACAGGCGCCCCGACCGGATCAGCGACTGGACGTAGAAGACCATGTGCACGAGCCTTCCCGCAAACAGCTCGTCGGACCCGAACCCGCCCAACAGCACGGAGACGCCGAGCTCTCTCGCGGCCTCTTTGAGCCGGTAGGTGGCCACGACTGCGAAGCTTCTCACCGGCTCGTCGTGGAAGCCGATCACCGTCTCGAGGTCGCCGAGCGCGCGCTGCGCTGGGATCGCCATCGAGGCGCGATGCGTCTCGCGATCCAGGTGACGACACAGCGAATCGAGCATCGGCTCCGGGCCATCGGGGTTCACTCCGGAGAGGAGCAGCAGATCGCGGCCTTCCGGCGCTGCGCAGGCGGCCGCCGCGACCGCCGAGGAGTCGACGCCGCCCGAGACGAGCAGGGCGATTCGGCCCTCGCCTTGGAGCTGGCGGCGAACCGCCTCGAGCACGCGCTCGCGGACGGCCGCCACCCGCTCCGCCTCGGAGCCGGCGAAGCCATCGCGCTCGGGAATCCGCCAGAAGGGCGTCGGCTCGGGTCTCCACGGCGGGCGGCGCGCGCATTCGAGCACCATGACGTGCCCGGCCGGTACCGCCTGGATTCCCGAGAAGAACGTCTCCGGCTGCGCGTCGAGCAGCGTCTGATCGAGGAAGCGGCTCACCACCCGCGCGTCGGCGCCGAACCGGTCGCCGGTGCCCTGCAGGATGCCCTTGATCTCGGACGCGAAGAAGAAGCCCTCCGCGCGCGCGCAGAAGTAGAGCGGCTTGCAGCCGAGATGGTCGCGCGCGAGCCAGACCTGTTGGAGGTGGGGATCTACGAACGCCAACGCCCACGCGCCGTGAATGCGCGCGAGCGCGGCGCCGCCCCAACGGATCAGCGCGTGGAGCAGCAGCTCGGCTTCCGCGGCCTCCGGCACGTCCACGCCTTCCGATCGCAGCGCCCGGCGGAGCTCAACCGAGTTCGAGACCGACCCGTCGAGCGCGAGCGCATAGCCAGCGCGCTCTGCGAGGCGATCTGGGCTCTCGCGGGAGCGAGCAGTTCGCTGGAGGCAGGCGAGGTCGATGCCGTGTCCCCCGAGCTCGACACGGGTCGACGCGCGAAACGCACCGCGGTGTCGTTGCGCCGCGAGCATGCGCTCCACCGGCGAACTCGCGTCGGTCTGCGGTGCGGCGCCGATCCAACCGGCCAGCCCCCCCATCAGGCACCCTCGCGGCTGGAGCGGTCTCGAGCGAAGCGATCCGCGTAGGCGCTCTCGAATTCGCGGAACTTGCGCAAGAGCTCGATGACGCGCGCCGGTGACCGGGCCGCGCGCATCCGCTGCTCCCGGCTCGCCCTCGCGAACCGGCGTCCGAGCATGGCGATCGGCAGCAGAGCGAACGCGAGCGCCGCGCGCGCCACGATGCGCGCGGCGTGTACCACGCGGAGGCGCAGCAGCGTGAGCGGGCCGGCGGGTCCCTGCCCGACCCCCGAGCTCACGCGCAGATAGCGCTCCGGCGGGAAGATCCAGACCGGCAGGCGCCGGAACGTACTCAGACGGAACCCGAGCGCCGGATGGACGACGTCGCCGGACTGACGCGATGTCTCTTTGCCGTGGCGGCGACTCGCCGGCCGTGGACCCACGGCGGCGAGAGCCTCCTCGGCGAAGGCGAGCCCCGGCCGGGCCAAGAGCGGACGCAGCAGGGAGAGCGTCGCCACCGTCTCCGCCTCTGCCGACCACTCGGCCGCACGCTCCGCGAGCTCGCCGGGCGCGATCTCCCGGGTGAGGCCGCTCGTGGCCACGACCAGGTCCGCCACCCACTTGAGCGCGACCGCGACACCCGGCGGAGCGACGAGAGCCACCGCGTCGGGCACGTCCGCAGCAGGCGGTGTGCGACCCCAATGGCTCCACAGGTGGGTCGCCAGGTGCAGCCACTGGTCCGCGGGATCGAGGACGGAGGTCGGGAAGCCGTAGATCGACACGGATCGGCACCGTTCCCAGACGCGCTCGATGCGATCGGTGAGCAGCAGGGCCGGGCTGTGCAGCCGCCAATGGAGATCGAGCGTGACCAGGGTTTCCACATCCGGCTGCAGCGGCGCTGCGAAGTGCATCAGCCGATAGTAGAAGGCGGGCAGCTGGAAGGATCCGAAGCCGAGCCCGATCTCCTCGCCGACGGCGCGAGCGAGCGCGAGATCTTCGGCGCGAACGAGCAGGTCGATGTCTTCCATCGCGCGAAGACGGGGGTGCGGATAGGCGCTCCCGACGAGCGCTACGCCTTTGAGCAGCGCGGTCGCGAGCGGGTGGCGAGCGCTGGCCTCCAGGAACCGGTAGAGCGTGAACTGGCACTTCACCGCGCGGCCCTCGCAGTACGCGGCCGCTTCGTCGAACCGGGGGCGGGCCGGAGCGGGAACCGCCAACCCGAGCACAGGGGCTTCGCGAAGCAGCAGCGGGGCGAGCCCGTGCGCGACCGCGCGCGCACAGAGATAGTCCCAGTCGAGTTCCGATCCCGCGCCGGTCGGATCGACCGAACG
>CAYTJA010000020.1:0-2126 GCA_964437835.1 uncultured Spirochaetales bacterium | reverse complement strand
CCGAGGTGGCCATGCGGGAGCTGGTCGCCGCGCTGCCCGGCGGCGAGCGCGACTATCTCGACGCGCTGCGCGCCTGCAGCGATCGGATCTACGCGCAGCTGCTCGCGAAGACCGGTCGCTCGCTGCTGCTCGACAAGACGCCGGCCTACGCGCTGGTGCTCGACTTCCTCGCCAAGCTGTATCCGCAGGCGCGTTACATCGTGCTGACGCGCAATCCACTCGCGGTCTGGTCCTCCTTCGTGCAGTCCTTCTTCGACGGCGACGCAGAGGCCGCACACGCGCACAATCCGCTGCTCGAGCGCTACGTGCCCGCGCTCGCGCGCTTCCTGCGCGAGCGGCCAGTCGCGATCTGCCAGCTGCGCTACGAGGATCTCGTGAGCGAGCCCGAGCTGGCCCTCGGCTCGCTGTGCCGCTTCCTCGGCCTCGACTTCCGGCCGGAAATGGTCGATTACGGCAGCCGCGCCGAGAACCGCGAGCAGAGCGCGCGCGGCCTCGGGGATCCGGTGACCGTCGCCCGCGAGACGCGTCCGACGACCGCGTCCCTCACGCGCTGGGCCTCCGAGCTGGCCGGCGACGCCGCGAAGTTGCAACGGGCCCGCCAGATCCTCGCGTCGCTGCTCGACCCCGACCTCGAAGAGTGGGGCTTCCGGCGCGCGGAGCTGCTGGCCGAGCTGGACCGAGCGGCCGGGCTCCCGGCGCGGCCGAAGCGCGCCGACTGGTCGCGCCACGCGCTCGAGCGCCGCCTGCTCGTGGCGTTGCGCCGCAACATTCACCACAACGCGCTCGGGCGCGCCGTGCGGCAGCTGCGGAGACTCTGCGACGTGCTGCTGCGCTGACCCGGCTCTGCGCCTGCTCCGAGCCTGTTCGCTGTGAGGTGCCGAGGTGGGCTGACCGAGTGTGAACCTCTCGGCAGGTGGGTAGAATGCTAGCCGGGCGATGAAAGCGAAGGCCTATCTCGAGACGACGATCGTCAGCTACCTCGCCGCGTTGCCGAGCCGCGACATCGTGGTCGCGGCGCATCAACAGGTCACCAGGGAATGGTGGGAGCGCCGGGATCGCTTCGACCTGTTCGTATCTCAAGCGGGTGGTGGAAGAGGCGGCGCGAGGAGATGCCGGGGCCGCAACCCGCCGCGCGGCGTTGTTGAGCGGAATCCCCTTGCTGGAACTTGGCGCGGAAGTCCACGAGTTCGCGAGTCGATTGCTGCTGGCGCGTGCAGTTCCGGCGAAAGCGATGATCGACGCCGTTCACATCGCCGTTGCCGCGGTCAATCGCGTGGAGTATTTGCTCACGTGGAACTGCGCGCACATCGCGAACGCGGCGATTCGTGGCAAGATCGAACAGGCCTGTCTAGGCGCCGGACTCCGTGCGCCCGTGATCTGTACCCCCGAGGAACTGATGGAGGCGTAGCGCGATGACTCGAGACCCCATCGTCGACGAAGTCCGCGCTCATCGAGCCGCCATGGCGAAGGAGCACGGCAACGATCTCGAGGCCATCATTGCAGCCCTCCGGCGGAAACAGGGCGCAGACGGGCGTCGGGTTGTGTCTCTTGTCCCGCAACGGGAGCCCAAGAAGCACGCAAAGCGGAAGGCCGGGTAGCGGCGGCTGCCCACGGGCGCACTGAGAAACGCAGTCCAGATCGGCACGGCCTTCGTTCCAGCCCGGGTCCGGTACCGCCGAGGAGCAGGTCGAGGGGGCAGTAGACCATGCGCGGATTCCTCGGGGCGCTGATGTGTGCCGCAGTCCTGGCTCAGCCAGTCGGCGCTTCTAACTACACGAGCAGCAATGGACCGGCCAGCGATGAGATTCCGGTGATCCTCGACGCATTCATCATGCGACCGATTGGGTTGGGAATCACAGCTATGGGGTTCACCACCTGGGCGCTCTTTACGCCGATCATGGCGATGACACGCCCGACGGACATGCACAAGACCTTCAAGTCCTACGTGATCAATCCGGCGCGATTCACATTCGTCGACCCGATCGGCTTCCACCCAGATCGGGTCCAGGCGGAGAAGCGCGGCGAGATTCGCTAGCCCGACGGGTCCCGGGCCGGGAGCGGCCGGCCCACCTGGACTCCGCTCGGCTTCGCCTCGCTGCGCGCCGGGCCTTGCGGGTCCCGGTCCG
>CAYTJA010000019.1:0-19947 GCA_964437835.1 uncultured Spirochaetales bacterium | reverse complement strand
CGCGTGATCCTGTTCAAGAAGAATCTCGAGAAGATCTGCCGCGACCGCGACGACCTGATCGAGCAGATCCAGGTTACGGTGCGTCACGAGGTCGGCCATCACCTCGGGCTCTCGGAAGAGGATCTCGACCGGCTCGGCCTCGCGTAGCCAGCCTCACTTCGCTCGCCTGCGGCTCGCTGCGCGCGCCAAGGGCGCTTGCGCCCAAAGGCCGACGCGGCGCTGCGCCATACTCGGCGGGCATGTCGTCCCGCGCCAAAACCGGATCCGGCCGCAAGGCGCTCGTCGCGAGCCTCGAGCGGATCGTCGGGGCCGAGGCCTGCCTCTCGCGTCCAGCCGAGCTGCTCGTCTACGAGTGCGACGGGCTCACGCTGCACACTTCGGATCCGTCGGCGGTCGTGCTGCCGAAGAGCCGCGACGAAGTCGTCGCGATCGTGCGCGCGTGCCGCGAACACTTCGTACCCTTCGTGCCGCGCGGCGCCGGCACCGGGCTCTCGGGCGGCGCGCTCGCGAGCTCCGGCGCGGTCGTGATCGAGTGCTCGCGCCTGAATCGAATCTGCGAGATCGACGCCGAGAACCGCATCGCCGTGGTCGAGCCCGGCGTGGTGAATGCGGACCTCTCCGCGGCGATCGCGCATCTCGGGCTCTTCTACGCGCCCGATCCCTCGAGCCAGAAGGCCTGCACGATTGGCGGCAATGTCGCCGAGAATTCGGGTGGGCCGCACACCTTGAAGTACGGCACTACGACGAATCACGTGCTCGCGCTCGAGCTGGTGCTGCCCTCGGGCGAGGTCGTGGAACTCGGCTCGGCCTCGGGCTGCGCAGCTGGGCTCGACCTCGTCGGCGCGGTCGTCGGCAGCGAGGGGACGCTCGGCATCGTGACACAGGTGACGGTGCGGCTCACGCCGATTCCGGAGCGCGTCGAGACGCTGCTGCTCATCTTCGCGGACCTCGTGAGCGCGTGTCGTACGGTCGGCGCCATCATCGGCTCGGGCCTGGTGCCCGCGGCGCTCGAGATCATCGACCGCCGCACGATCGCCGCGATCGAAGCTTCGGTCTACGCGGCCGGGCTGCCGCTCGACGCGGGCGCGGTGCTGATCGTCGAGCTCGACGGCGCCGCGATCGCGCTGCCGGCTGAAGTCGAGCGCGTGCGCGGCTTCGGCAAGCGCGAGGGCGCCGCGCGCGTCGAGGTCGCGCGCGACGAAGCCGAGCGCCAGCGCTTCTGGAGGGCGCGCAAGGGCGCCTTCGGCGCGATGGGCCGGCTCGCGCCGGACCTCTACGTGCACGACGCCGTGGTGCCGCGCGCGAAGCTGCCCGAGGTGATCGCCGAGGTCTGCGCGATCGGAGATCGCCACGGCCTGCTGCTCTCGAACGTGTTCCACGCGGGCGACGGCAATCTGCATCCGAACATCTCCTTCGACCGCCGCAAGCCCGACGAGCTCGCACGCGTGATGCGCGCGGGCGCGGAGATCCTCGAGTACTGCGTGAAGGTCGGCGGCGTGATCACGGGCGAGCACGGCGTCGGCACCGAGAAGCGCGACTTCATGCACCTCGTCTTCGGCGAGGCCGACCTCGATGCGATGCGCCGCCTGCGCGCGGCCTTCGATCCGCAGCAGGTATGCAATCCGGGGAAGCTGATTCCGGCGACGCGCTTCTGTGTCGAGTCGAATCCGAAGGCCCGCGGCTACGACGCGGTTCCGATTGACTAGCATGATCGCGCCCGCTCTCGTCGAGCGCCTGCGCCGCGAGCTCGGCGCGGATGCCGTGCGCGAGCACGCCGCCCTCGACGTCGACGGAATCCAGATCGCGCACACGCTCGTTCCGAAGGCCGCGGAACAGTTGCCCAACGTATTGCGCGTGCTCGCGGAGGCGGGCGCTGCGGCGATCGTGCGCGGAGGCGGAAACCGCCTGGCCCTCGGCAACGCGCCCGCCCGTGCAGACCTGCTGCTCTCGACGCAGGAACTCTCGGGGATCGAAGAGCTCGACGCCGAAGACGGCGTGCTGCGCGCGCGCGCGGGTACCACGCTCGCCGCGCTGCGCGCGGCCGCGCGCACGGCCGGCTGGGAGCTTCCGCTCGACGCGCCCGGACCGGGCGCATCGCTCGGCGGCGTGCTCGCAGCAGCCGAAGCCGGCCCGCGCTCACAGGGCTACGGCCGCCCGCGCGATGCGGTGCTCGGCCTCGACGTCGTGCTCGGCAGCGGAGAGGCCACGCGCTGCGGCGGCCGCGTGGTCAAGAACGTGACCGGCTACGACCTCGCGAAGCTCTACACCGGATCGCTAGGCGCGCTCGGCGTGATCACGGCCGTGTGGCTGCGCCTGAGCCCGCGCCCCGAACGCGTCACGGTACTCGCCGGCGCACTCGAATCGAGCGCCGGCGCGCTCGCCGCGGCGCGCCGCACGAGTTGCCGAGCGGCCGTGCTCGAGCTCGCGTGCGGGCCGGCTGCCGCGCGGCGCTGCGTCGTCGAGCTCGCGGGCCCCGAGCTCGCCGTCGAGCGCGATGCGCGCGAGCTCGCGCGCGACTTCGGCCTGCGCGAAGCCGCGCCCGAAGCCCTGGATCGCATGCGCCGGCGCGTGCTCGCGAGCTCGGCCCCGCTCTGCGCGCGGATTCCGCTCCTGCCGGCCCAGCTCGACGCCGCGGAGCGCGCGTTCGCGGAGACGGGCGCTACGTGCGTCGCGTGGCCGGGGCTGGGCTTCGTCCTCGCCGAGTGGCAGGACGCCGGAAGCGACGAGCGCGCCGACGCGGAGATCGCGCGCAGCTGTGCTGCGCTCGCGCGCGCGGCGCGCGGCTCCGCCGTGGTGTTGCGCGCGCCCGCCGCGTGGAAGCGCGCGCGCGACGTCTTCGGAGTCTCCGGGGGCGAGATCGCGCTGACGCGCGCGCTCAAGCAGCGTTTCGATCCCGCGGGAGTGCTCGCGCCGGGCCGACTCCCGGGGAGGTGTTGATGGCGGGCGCACGGGACTCGCAGGCGCCGGCAGCCGAGCTCCACACCGGGGCCGCGCCGGGAGCGGAGCTTCGCCCGGTCGCCACCGGCGCCGTACTCGGGGGCCGCTGGCCCGAGATCTACGAACGCTCGCTCGACTGCGTGCACTGCGGCCTCTGCCTGCCGACCTGCCCGACCTATCGCGAGACCGGGCGCGAGATCTCGTCGCCGCGCGGGCGCATCTATCTGATGCGCGGCATCGCTGAAGGGCGTCTCGAGCCTGACGAGGTGCTCGCGGAAGAGGCCTCCTTGTGTCTCGGCTGCCGCCACTGCGAGACCGCGTGTCCATCGGGCGTGCAGTTCGGACGCATGCTCGAGCTCGCGCGCGCCGAGGTGCAGGACGCCGGCCTGCGCCGCGGGCTCACCGCGCGGATCGAGGGCCTCGCGCTGCGGCAGGTGGTGGCGAAGCCCGCGGTGCTGCGCGCCGCGTTCACGGCACTTGCCGCGCTGCAGCGCAGCGGAATCGACGCGCTGCTGCGCCGGCTGCTTCCCGCGCGCCTGCGATCGGCGCTCGCACTGCTGCCGCCCGTGCCGCCGGCTTCGCAGCGCCGCCCGCTGCCCGAGCTGGTGCGCGCGCTCGGCCCGAGCCGCGGGCGAGTCGGCTTCCTGCGCGGCTGCGTGATGTCGGAGCTATTCGCCGACGTAAATGCCGCGACGGTGCGTGTGCTCGCGCGCAACGGCTTCGACGTCGCGATTCCGCGCGAGCAGGGCTGTTGCGGTGCGCTGCACGCGCACTCCGGAGACGACGTGGGGGCCCATGCGCTCGCAGAGCGAAACGTCGCGGTCTTCGAGGCCGCGGGCGTCGACGCCGTCGTCAGCAACTCGGCGGGTTGTGGCGCCGCGCTGCGCGACGCCGGGCACTGGCTGCCGGGGGAGGCCGCGGCGAGCTTTGCCGCGCGCGCGAGAGACGTCTGCGAGTGGCTCGATGCCGCCGGGCTGCGCGCGCCGGCAGGGCGCATCGAGGGCCGCGCCTGCTACGACGACCCCTGCCACCTCGTGCACGGACAGCGCGTCGAGGCCGCGCCGCGCCGCTGTCTCGCGCAGATCCCGGGTCTGGTGCTCGTGCCGCACGCAGACGCTGCGAGCTGCTGCGGCGCCGCGGGCACCTACAACCTGACCCAACCCGAAATGTCGCAGGCGGTGCTCGCGCGCAAGCTCGACTCCCTCGCGGCGGCAGCACCCGACTACATCGCGACCGGCAACCCCGGCTGTCTGATGCAGCTGCGCGCGGGCGCAGCCGCGCGCGGCCTCGCGGCCGAGGTCCTGCACCCCGTGGTGCTGCTAGACCGCGCCTATCGCGCCGGCGAGGCTTGACCTCCGCGGGCCGCCGGGTTCAAGCTGGCGGCATGAGCACTGGAACCCGCCTCGCAGGCAAGGTCGCCCTCGTCACCGGATCCACGCGCGGCATCGGCCGCGCGACGGCGCAGCGCTTCGCGGCCGAGGGCGCCTGCGTGATCATCACCGGCCGCACTCGCGAAGCCGGCGCCGAGGTCGAAGAGGGCATCCGCAAGGCCGGCGGCGAAGCGACCTTCGTTCCGACCGACCTCGCGCGCGAGGCAGACGTGAAGGCGGCCGTCGGCGCCGCGATCTCGCGCTACGGCAAGCTCACGATCCTGGTCAACAACGCCGCGCCGACCGAGCTGATGGGCCCCGGTCGCCTGGATCGCTCGGTCGCCGAGATCACGGACGACGCCTGGGACCAGATCCTGCGCGTCGGGCTGAAGGCCGTGCTCTGGGCCTGCCGCCACGCGGTGCCGCGCATCGCCGAGGCCGGCGGCGGCGCGATCGTGAACATCTCCTCGGCCGCGTCGGTGCTCGGCGTTGCCGGCCTCGACGCCTACACCGCGAGCAAGGGCGCGCTGAACGCGCTGACACGCTCGATGGCCGTCGAATTCGCGCCGCAGCAGATCCGCGTGAACGGGATCGTCTCGGGCATGGTGCTCACGAGCCCGGGCGCGCACAAGATGATGGCCGATCCAGTGCTAGGCCCCGCCACGCGCTCGATGCACTTGACGCGCCTCGGCCTCCCCGAGGATCTCGCGAACGCGGCGCTCTTCCTCGCCAGCGACGAAGCCGCCTTCATCACCGGCGCGAACATCCCCGTCGACGGCGGCTTCACCGCGAAGGCGGCGGTGCCGGACATCTCGGCCGCGAAGATCGAGCTCGACTGAATCGCGGCCCGCGACCACGGCGCCAGCTGCGCCCGCCCGCAGCGGTGGGAGGGAAGGAGAGGGATCCTTGAAGCTCTACGATTTTCCGCTCGCGCCGAATCCGCGCCGCCTGCGTGTCTACCTCGCAGAGAAGGGCATCGAGATCCCGAAGCTCACGGTCGACCTGCGCGCGGGAGCGCAGCGCGCGCCAGGTTTCCTCGCCGTGAATCCGCACGGCTCGCTGCCGGTGCTCGAGCTCGACGACGGCACGATCCTCACCGAGAGCGAGGCGATCATCGAATACTTCGAGGAGCTGCACCCCGAGCCGGCGATGATCGGGCGCACGCCGCTCGAGCGCGCGAGGACGCGGCGGCTCGAGCGGCTCTGCGAGGTTTCCGTGCTGTTCCGCGCCGCGCGCTACGTGCATGCGACGCTCGCGCCGCTGCCGGGCGCGAAGCCGAACCCCGCGCTCGCCGAATGGGCGAAGAGCGAGCTGCCGCGCGGGCTCGCGGTGCTCGAAGCGGAGGTCGGCGAATTCGTCGCGGGCGACCGCGTGACGGTCGCAGACTGCACGCTCTTCGCCGCCTTCGAGTTCGCGCGCCTCGCGCGCCTGGCACTCGAGGACGGCTTCCCGAAGCTCGGCGCGTGGCACGCACGCTTCTCGGCCCGCCCGAGCGCAAAGGCCTAGCTCGGCCGCGGAGCGAGCGCGGGCCGAGCGCGCCCTGCACGCGGGCCGCGTCACCGAGGGCGTCTGCGTGTTCGAGCAGCCCGCCGCGAAGCGCCCGCAGCGCTCGCGCAGAGCGCCGGCACTCCGGAGGAATCGCGATGATCGGAGAGCTCCTGAGCGCTGGCGGCGGATGGTAGGCGATGGCGATCGAAGTGGTCTAGGCGATCGGTACGCGATAGTCACATCGTCGTCACACGGCGAGGAGACGCAACGTCGGATCGAGCCGTCTGAGATCAGCGGCATCACTGGTGACGACGATCTGTTCGGCCCTCCGCGCGCAGATGACCACGTGCGCATCGACGATGTCGCTGGTCCGGGTGATTGCCAGCAGCAGGCCAGTCGTCGTAGCGTCCGGGCCGTCGAGAGCCACGAGGTCCGTGGTCGGTTGACGGACGAGCCGGGCCAGACGCGCCTGGCTGGCAGGGCGACGGATGGCCTGCGCGAGCGCGGTTGCCGGAATGGTCACACGCAGTCGACGCGCCGCTGCGCGCGCCAGCAGCGCCAAGACGCGGCGGTCGCCCTTATCGAGCGCGATGAGGCCGCCGGCGTCGAACGTGATGCCGCTCACGCGGCATGCTTGCGGCGAGTGCGGCGCGCGGGAGGCCGGGAAGAAAGGAGCGCATCAGCCCACGCGCGCTCCTTCTTGGTCAGCGCACCCCCGGTCTCTTGCAGCGCTCCTTCGAGCAACTCCCTCCACCCCGCCACGTCGTGGAGCGCGACGCCGACCGCGTGCCTGACGAACCCGGAGACGCTCGAGGCCTGCCCGACCGCAACGAGCCTGCGTACCTCGTCGATCTGCTCGTCGTCGAGTGTGATGGTCACCTTCGTCGTTGCCATACCAATCACCATACCACCCCCAGCCCGCCCACTCAAGGCCGTCGTGGCTTCCGCCAGGCTGCCCTCGTCCGGCTCGATTCCTCCCAGCGCGAGTAGCGCCTCGCTGGCCTTGAGCAGCGCCGGACGGCGAGAAAGCCTTCCGTCATGGCATGATCCGGGGCATCAATCAGCGCCGAGCGGTCGGGCGCCGCCGACGAGGAACCTTGCCCTGCGCAGTGAACCGCAGGCGAACGAAGTCGATCCGCAGGCGAACGAAGGAAATCCGCAAGGGGCCTTGCCCCGCGCAGTGAGCCGCAGGCGAACGAAGTAAATCCGACAGGAGGTTCGACATGGGGCGATTCGGTCATTTCGTTCTCGACGCGGACGGCCACGGCGGCGAGCCGAGGGGCTGGCGCCGCCGGATTCCGGATGCGTTCCAGAGTCAGATGCGCGAGTACGTGGCTGCGATGAAGCGCAGCTACACGCAGCTGCCCGGTCGCGGCTCGAAGATCAGCGAGGCGAACCCCCGCGACGGAGCCGCGGCGGTGGAGGACTTCGAGTTCGACGGCGCCACACAGCCGGGCATGACGGATCCGAAGCCGCGCCTCGAAGACATGGATCTCGAGGGCATCGACGTGGCGGTGCTGTTTCCGCCGGGCTCCGGCGAGGAGTGGGCGCTCTCCGATGCGAAGTTCGCCCAGGCGCTGTGCCGCACGCTGAACGACGCGCGCGCCGAGTACGCGAGCCATGCTCCGGGGCGCCTCAAGTGCGTCGCGAAGCTCCCGATGATCGATCCCGAGCTCGCCGCCGAGGAGCTCGAGCGCTGCGTCGCGAAGTACGGCTTCGTCGGCATGGTGACGGCGACCCACCTGCGCGAGAAGAACCTCGACCATGCGAGCTTCGACGTGGTGTGGGCGACCGCCGAGCGCCTCGGCGTCGCGGTCTGCACGCACGGGGGCGGGCAGGCGCCGGGCCAGACGCCCTTCGCGATCGATCGCTTCGACACCCGCCTCGGCATCCACGCGCTCACGCACCCGCTGGGCGCGATGCAGGCCGTGTTCCACTTCACGGTCGGCGGCATCCTCGCGCGCTTCCCGACGCTGCGCGTGGGCTTCATGGAGGCGGGCGTCGGCTGGCTGCCCTTCTGGCTCGAGCGACTCGACGAACACTGGGAGCTGATGCCCGAGCAGGCGCCGCAGATCGATCGCCCGCCGTCGGAGTACTTCGATGGCCGCTGCTTCCTGAGCATGGAGCCCGCAGACAAGATGGTCCCCTACGTCGGCTCGAGCGTCGGCGAGGACGTCATCTGCTACGCCTCCGACTACTGCCACTGGGACTGCGCGTTTCCGGATTCGGTGAAGCAGATCGAAGCGCGCCCGGAGCTCTCCGACGGCTACAAGCGCCGGATCTTCGCCGACAACGCCGCGAAGCTCTACGGGATCGAAGTCCCGTGAGCGCGCGCGGCGCCGCGATTCCGGGCCGGCCGCCGGAGCCGGGCGAGCGCGTCGTCGTCTGCGTCGGATACCCGGCGCTGCAGTCGAGCGCGCAGGTCGAAGCACTGCGCGCGATCGATCCGCGCATCGAGGTCGCGATGCTGCCAGTCGATCCGGGCTCGCTGTGGGTCAGCGTGTCGCCCGCGCAGCCGCACGAGGAGCCGCCGCCGTGGGCGCAGGGGCAGCGCGAGGCTCGCCGTCGCGCCTTCGCGGATGCCGACGTGCTCCTCGCCCTGCATACGCCGAAGGATCTGCTCGCCCACGCGCCGAAGCTGCGCTGGCTGCAGTGCATCGGGGCGGGAGTCGATCAGTTCGTCGCGGCCGGCGTCACGCGCGAGCGCACGGTCGTGACGAACGCCTCGGGGCTCTCCGCGACCTCGATGGCGGAGTACGTGATCGGGCGTTTGCTGCAGGCGTGGAAGCGCTTCCCCGAACAGGAGCGCCTCCAGCGCGCGCATCGCTACGTGCAGACCTACGGGCGCACCTTCCAGGGCTCGACGCTCGGCATCGTCGGCTTCGGCCACATCGGCGCCGCGATCGGGGAGCGCGCCCGGGCCCTCGGTGCGCGCGTGCTAGGCCAGAGGCGCAGCTACAGCCCGGGCATGACGCACCCGGCGGCGGACGAGCTCTCCGGACCGGACCGCCTGCACGAGATGCTCGCCCGCTGCGATGCCGTCGTGATCACCGCCCCGGCCACCGACGAGACCCACCACCTGATCGACGCCGCGGCGCTGGCCGCGATGCCGAAGGGCAGCATGCTCGTGAACGTCGCGCGCGGCTCGCTGCTCGATACCAAGGCCCTCGTCGACGCGCTGCGCAGCGGCCAGCTGGGCTGCGCGGCCCTCGACGTCTTCGAGCAGGAGCCGCTGCCGGCGGAGAGCCCGCTGTGGGAGCTCGAGAACCTGTGGATCTCCGCGCACTCGTCGGTTTCGACGGACCGCTACATGGACGACGTCTTCGGACTCTTCTGCGAGAACGTCGGCCGCTTCGTTCGGGGCGAGCCGCTGCGCAACCGCGTCGACATGCAGGCGCTCGGCTTCGGCTAGTCATGCGGGTCTCGGGCCGGGTGCAGCTCGCGGAGTTTCCTCGGCCTCTGCGAAAATCGACTGTCACGAAAACGTTTCCTCCTTCGTTGAAGGGTTGGAGCCCAGAACGGAGGAAGCCATGAGCCCGGTTGCCCAGCCTGTTTCCCATCCCGATCCGCACGCGGCCGCCGCGAGCGGCGGCCGCCTCGTCGCCATCAGCGGACGCGCGCTGGCGCTGCGCAGCGCGACGCTGCGCGCAGATGCGCGCGGCGGCCTCGCGCGCGTCGTACTCGAGCAGCGTTTCGAGAACCACTGCTCCGAAGCGCTGCGCGTGACCTATCGCATGCCGCTGCCGGCCGACGGCGCCGTCAGCGCTTACGCGTTCCGCATCGGCGAGCGACGCATCTGCGGCGAGGTCGATCGCAGGGACACCGCTCGCGAGCGCTTCGAGACGGCGCTGCTCGAAGGCCGCAGCGCGGGCATCGTCGAGCAGGAACGCTCGAGTCTGTTTTCCCAGGAGCTCGGAAACATCCCGCCTGGCGCCGAGGTCGTCGCGGAGCTGACGATCGACCAGCCGCTCGCGTGGCTCGGCAGCAGCGGCGACCCGGGGGCCGCCGGCGCCTGGGAGTGGCGTTTTCCGACCGCGGCCGCGCCGCGCTATCTCGGGGAAGCCGGTCGCGTCGGCGATGCCGAGGCCGTCGAGATCGACGTCGCCGACCGGGCGCTGCCGGTGACGCTGACGCTCGCGCTCTGCGTGCGCGACTCCCTCTGCGCGGGAGCGGAGCCCGAATCGCCGTCGCACCTGCTGCAGCGCGTGCCGCGCTCGGAGGGCGGCTTCGATCTCAGCTTCGCCGCCGAAGCGGGTGTTCCGCTCGACCGCGACGTGGTCGTGCGCTGGCGCGTGGCCACTGCGGCACCCGAGCTCTCGCTCGACAGCGCGCGGCCTGTTGCCGGGCATCCCGCCGCGGGCCGCGCCTACGGCTTGCTCGCGATCGTGCCGCCCGCGCCGGACGCGCGCGCGGAAGCGCTCCCGCGCGATCTGATCCTGTTGATCGACACCAGCGGATCGATGCAGGGGCTGCCGCTCGAACAGGCGCAGCGCGTCGCGGGTGCGCTCGTCGAGTCGCTAGGCGATCGCGATCAACTCGAGCTGATCGAGTTCGGAAGCCACGCTCAGCGCTGGAAGCGCTGGCCCAAGCACGCCACGCCGGCGCGCAAGCTCGAAGCGCAGGCGTGGATCGCGCGGCTCGCGGCCGGCGGCGGCACCGAGATGCGCAGCGGCCTGCTCGAGGCGCTCGCACCGCTGCGCGCCGACGCGCAGCGCCAGGTGGTGCTCGTGACGGATGGACTGGTCGGCTTCGAGCGCGAGGTCGTCGCAGCGCTCTTCGAGCGGCTGCCCGAGGGCTCGCGCGTGCACTGCGTCGGCATCGGCTCGGCCGTGAATCGCTCGCTCACGAGCGCGGTCGCGCGCGCGGGGCGCGGCGTCGAGGTCGTCGTCGGTCTCGGCGATGCGGTCGAGGGCGCCGTGCGGCGAATCTGCGCGCGCACGCAGGCTCCGCTGCTCGTCGAGGTCCAGCTCGACGGCGACGCGCTCTGCGACGCTGCGCCGTCGCGTCTGCCGGACCTGTATGCGGGCGCTCCGCTGCGGATCCCGCTCGCGCTGCGCCCCGAGGGCGGATCGATCCTCGTGCGCGCGCGGACCGCGCAGGGGCCCTGGCAGGCCGAGATCCGCGCGCGGGAGACCGCGCACGGAACAGGCAGTGGCGCACTCGCAGCGCTATTCGCGCGCGAGCGGGTCGAGGATCTCGAAATGCGTCTCGCGGCGGGCCAGGCGAGCGCGGCGATCGATCCGCAGATCGAGCAGCTCGGGCTCGACTTCCAGATCGCGACGCGCCTGACCTCGTGGATCGCGATCGACGAAATTGCGAGCGTCGATCCGACGCAACCGACGCGGCGCGTGCGCGTGCCGCAGGAGCTGCCCTACGGCACCTCGATCGAGGGGCTCGGGCTGCGCGCGCCCGCGGACCAGGTCACCCGTCTCTTCATTATGGGGTCGACCCGAACCAGCGCCCGGCACGGGCGCGGCGAGGCGATGCCGTCGCTGCGCGACGGCGATGTTCTCGCCAAGCTGCTGTCGCCGCCTGAATCGGCTGCATCGAGCCGGGTGCTGGGGCGATTGCTCGCAGGTCGGTCCCAGCGCGGCATTCGCATCCCGAGCCAGGAACGCGCGCGTGGCGTCTTCCATCTCCGCGGCCGACTGCTGCGCCAGCGAGGCAGGGAGCTCAGCCTCGAGATCGAGCTCGATCGCGCGCTCGACTTCCGCCACCCGACGCGGCTGCGCGTGCGCCTCGCCGACGGCCGCATGCTCGAGCTCGGCTTCGATCCCGCAGCCTCGACGCGTGAGGGGCCGCTCGCGAGCGGGCAGGTGCTGCGCCTGGAGCTGCGCAGTCTGGAGCCGATCGGAGCGGCGCTGCCGGTGGAATTCGAGCTCGAGACGCCGACCGGGACGCTCTTCGTCGAGCTGTGAGAGGATCGCGCCGCGCCGATGGAGCTCGACCTCGACGAATTCCTGCCTGCGATCCGCGCCGGCGATCCAGAGGCCTTCGGCCGCTGGGTCGCCGGTGCGGAGCTCCCACTGCGCCGCGCGCTGCGCAAGCTCGCGGATCAGGTCGACGTCGAGGCAGTCGTTCAGGAGGCGCTGCTGCGAGTCTGGCAGGTCGCGCCGCGCGTGCTCTCCGACGGCAAGCCGAACTGCCTGCTGCGCTTCGCGCACACCACCGCGCGAAACTGCGCGCTAGACGAGTTGCGCCGCAGACGCGTCGCGCCGGCGGACGTCGATGCGCACGAGCGCGCGCTCGTGGCTGCGGGGGAGCGCGCACTGGCGTCGCCGCCCGACCCGCATCTCCGCGACGCAATTCGGCAGTGTCGCGAGGCTCTGCCGCGCCAGCCCGCGGCCGCGCTCAGCGCGCGCATCGAGAGCACGGGCCTCGAAAGCGACGCGGAGCTCGCTGCGCAGTTGCGCATGCGGCCAAACACTTTTCTGAAGAACATCGGCCGCGCGCGCGCGCTGCTCGCGCAGTGTCTGCGCCGCCGCGGCATCGACCTCGCGCTGGAGCTCGCATGACCGCGGCCGAACGCGAAGCGCTGATCGAAGCGGTCGTAGCCGCGCCGCGCGAGCGCGCTGCAGACGGCGCGCTGCGCGCGCACCCGGCCTGGCACGACCTCGATGCCGAAGGCCGCCGCGCGGCCTGCGAAGCCGCAATCGCCCAGCGCGCACTCGAAGCCGCGCTCGATCCGGAGGGCCTCTCGACGACCGCACGCCTCGTCCTCGCGCGAATCCTCGGCCGAGGGGAGTGACCCGCCAGTCCGTGCAGGTCCCGGTCCGGGATCCGCCCGGTCCCCGCAGGGTTAGACCCCGAGCGCACTCGCGTCCGCCGGTTTCCTGGGACGGCGTCGCATGCGTCCCCGATCATGCCCCCTGCGACCGGGGGGGGGCGCTCGATGGCGGACAAGCGGAACGATGCGGCAGTTGCGGCGCTGTGTGGGAGCTGGCGGCTCGTGTCCTTCGAGCTGCGGAGCCCAGACGGCGCGCTCAGCTATCCCTTCGGGCGGGATGCGGTCGGCTACCTGTTCTACAACGAACAGGGCTTGATGTCGGCCGCGTTCATGGGTGCGAACCGCGTGCGGCCCGATTCGAGCGATCTCGCCGACACCGCCAGGGGTGTGAACTTCGACGCGTTCAACGCGTATTGCGGGCGCTTCGAGGTGCGCGGAGATCGCCTCGTGCACCACGTCGAAGTCGCGTCGCTGCCGCAGTGGAGCGGGCAGGATCAGGAGCGCATCTTCAAGATCGACGGGCGGCGGCTGATCCTCGAGACGCCGCCGCTCGCGATCGCGTCGCAGGCTCCGACGGCCTATCTGATCTGGGAACGGGTTTGATCGGCGCTGCGGTCGCGCCGATCGCAATCGTCGGGATCGGCTGCCGTTTCCCGGGCGCGCGCGGGCCGCGCGAGCTCTGGCATCTGCTGCGCGAGGGGCGCAACGCGGTACGCGAGGTTCCCGAGCACCGCCGGCTGCTCGGATTCAACATCGACGAGGTCTACGATCCGCGCCCGGGCATCCCCGGCAAGATCTCGTCGCGCCGCGCGGGCTTCCTCGACCACCCGGAGCGCTTCGACCCGCAGGCCTTCGGCCTCTCGCCTCGCGACGCGATCGGCATGGAGCCGCAGCAGCGCCTCGCCTGCGAGGTCGTCTGGGACGCGCTCGAGGACGCCGGCATCCCGGTCGAGAGTCTGATGCGCGAGCGCGTGTCTGTGATGTTCGGGCACATGGCCGAGGACTACTCGCGCGAGCAGATCGCAGTGCTCGGCGAAGACCGCTTCCGCCGCAACATGGATGTCTGGGCCGCGGGTGGGATCGCGCGCGCGGTGCTCTCGGGACGCATCTCGTTCCTGCTCGGCGTGCGGGGGCCGAGCTTCACGGTCGACACCGCCTGCTCCTCGTCGCTGCTGACGGTGCACCTCGCCTGCCAGAGCCTCTGGAGCGGCGAAGTGCATCTCGCGATTGCGGGCGGCGTGAACGCGTTCATCACTCCCGAGGGCATGATCGCGCTCTCGCGCGTCGGCATGCTCTCGCCCGACGGCTGCTGCAAGGCCTTCGACGACGGCGCGAACGGCTTCGTGCGCGCCGAGGGCGCGGGTGCGGTGATTCTAAAGCCGCTCGAAGCTGCGATTGCGGCGGGCGATCCGATCTACGCAGTGATCCGCGGTACCGGCTTCTCCGCCGACGGCCGCGACGGCGGGCACATGATGGCGCCGGGCCGCGAGGGTCAGGCGCAGGCGATGCGCGATGCGTATGAGCGCGCCGGCATCGCGCCAAGTGAAGTGCACTTCGTCGAGACGCACGGCACCGGCACCGTGATCGGGGATCCGGTCGAGGTCGGCGCACTCGCGGACGTCATGGGGCCGGGGCGCGCGGCCGATCGCCCGCTGCTGATCTCTTCGATCAAGGGCAACATCGGGCACTGCGAATCCGCGTCGGGTATTGCGGGCCTGATCAAAGCTGCGCTCTGCGTGTTCCACCGCGAGCTGCCCGCGCAGCTGCACTTCCGAACGCCCAGCCGTGCGATTCCCTGGCATCAGGTTCCGATCCGCGTGCAGAGCGAGCTCGGGCCGTGGCCTTATCCCGAGCGCGCGCTCGCGGGCGTGAACTCCTTCGGCATCAGTGGCACGAATGCGCACATCGTGCTCGAGCAGGCGCCGGCGCAGGGCCTGCGCGAGGCCCTGGCGAGCGCGCCTTCCGAGCCGCGCCCGCTGCTGGTGCCGCTCAGCGCGCACAGCGAGGCAGCGCTCGCGGAGCTCGCGATCGCGCTGCGCGACGCACTGGCGCAGGCCGGCCGGGCCGCTCCCGGCCCGGGACCCGCCGGGCCTGCCGGCGACTCGCAGGCGCTAGGCGATCTCGCGTATACGCTCGCGCGGCGGCGCAGCCACCGCACGCAGCGCCTCGCGATCGTCGCGCGCACGCGCGAGGAGCTCGCGGTCGAGCTCGAGCGCTTTGCAGCGGGGGCACTGTCGCCGGCTGGGCGGAGCGGCGTCGCATCGCCCGGGAAGACACCCGGAGTCGTGTTCGCGTTCTCGGGGCACGGCGGGCACTGGGCCGGCATGGGCCGAGTGCTGCTCGCGCGCGAGCCGGTGTTTCGCGCGGCGATCGAGGAGTGGGATCGCGAGCAGGCCAAACACGTCGACTGGTCGCTCGCCGAGCAGATCGAGCGCGCGGTCGGGGGTGCTGCGCTCGAGCGCATCGACGTGCTGCAGCCCGCGCTGACCGGTATCGCGATCGCGTTGGCGCGGCTGTTTGCGCACTGGGGCATCGAGCCCTGCGCGGTGCTCGGGCACAGCGGAGGCGAGATCGCGGCCGCTCGAGTCGCCGGTTGTCTCGAGCTGCGCGACGCCGCGCGTATCGCGTGTGCGCGCGGGCAGGTCGTGCGCGAGCTCGCGCCGCCCGGCGCGATGGCGCTCGTGGCGCTGCCGGCGGACGCCCTCGCGGAGGATCTCGCGCTGGCGAGCGGCCGCATCGATATCGCCGGCTCGAACAGTCCCACGCTCACGATCGTCTCGGGGGACAGCCTCGCCGTCGACGCGCTGGTCGAGCGGCTGACGCAGCGAGGCGCCTTCGCGCGCCGGCTGAAAGTCGAGTTCGCGTCGCACTCGCCGCAGATGGACGCGCTCGAGCCGGAGCTCGCGCGCCGCCTCGAGGGCATCCGCCCGCGTGCGGGGCGGGTGCCCTTCCACTCGACGGTGTACGCCTCGCCTCTCGAAGGCAGCGCGCTCGATGCGAAGTACTGGGGTCGGAATCTGCGCGCGCCGGTGCGCTTCGCGGAGACGGCCGCGGGCCTGATCAGTGGCGGCGCCGAGCTCTTCCTCGAGATCTCGCCGCATCCGGTGCTGGGCATGGCAGTCGAGGAAATCGCGCGCGCGGCCGGGCGCCGCGTGCAGGTCGCGACCTCGCTGCGGCGCGACGCGGACGACCAGGTCGAGCTGCTCGCGTCGCTAGGCGGGCTCTTCGCGGCCGGCTGCTGCGTCGATTTCGAGGTCTTGCATCCGGCCGGACGCGTCGTCCCGACGCCGCTCTATCCCTATCAGCGTCAGGAGTACTGGTTCGGGGCCAAACGAGGCCTCGAGGGGCGTCGTGGGGCGCACCCCTTCGTCGGCCTGCTCGGCGCGAACGCGGCGCGCATCGATTCCGCGCTCGAGCCGGGCACGAGCTTCTGGCAGCTCGACCTCGCGCGCGATGCGCTGGGGCCGGAGCCGCGCGGCGCAGGCGCCGCCCGGATCGGTTTTGCGGAGCTCGCGGCGATCGCGCTCGCGCAGGGCGCAGAGCTGTGGCCCGGCAGCGCGCTCGCGCTGCGGGAAATCGAGTGGGCGGGTCCGCTCGAGCTGACGAAGGACGGCGCGCGAACGCTGCAACTCGCCCGTGCGTGCGGCGCGCGCACGGCGGAGCTCGCGTTCGCGAGCCGGCCGGCGGGAAGCTCGCTGGCGTGGCGCACGCATCTGCGCGCGCGCGTTGCAAAGCTCGCGGCGCCGCTTCGCGCGCGTTCGGCAGCGAACGCGGAGTGGCGCGTCCAGGACGGCGAGAGCGAAGCGGGCGACGCGTTCTACGCCGCACTCGAGGCGAGCGGAGTCGCGGTACCGCGCGAGCGCCGCGGGGTACAGGAAGCGTGCTTCGCGGGTCGCGAGAGCGCGGCGCGCGTGCTGCTCCCGGAAGCGCGAGGCGCCGCTCTCGATGCGCGCGCACTCGCGGCTGGCCTCGAACTCCTGATCCGCAGCGCGACGCGATGCGAAGGGACGAGCGCGCGCTTCGAGTTCGCTGCGATCGGCGAGCTGCGCGCGGCTGCGCTCGAAGCGGGCAGCGAGCTCCAGCTGCGCGCGTCGCTGCATGCACCCGAGGTGGGTTCGGATCCGGAAGTGCTCGGCGGAGCACTTTGGCTCGCGCGCTCGGATGGAACTCCGCTCGGCGAGCTCTCGGGCCTGTGTTTGCGGCGCCTGCGCCCGGCGCGGCGGCGCCAGGTCCCGGCCGAGGGGCGGCGCTTTGCCGCGCGGGCCGCCGATCCGGCGCGCCTGATCGGCGCCGAGCTGTGCGAGATGCCGCCGCGCACGCCCGGGGCGGACGAAGTCGAGATCCAGGTCGCCGCGGCCGGTCTCTCGTTTCTCGACGTGCTGCACACGCTCGGGCTCGAAGCCGATCCGAGCGCGGTCGGGCTCGGCTGCGAATGCGCGGGCGTCGTGACGGCCGTCGGCGCACAGGTGCGCGAGCTCGCCGTCGGCGACGCGGTGCTCGGCTTCGCGCGCGGCGCGATCGCGACCCACGTCGTGACGCCCGCGGCGCACCTCGTGAAGAAGCCCGCGTGGCTGGGTTTCACGGACGCAGCCGCCTGGCCTCTCGCGCGCGGCGTCGCCGAGTACGCGCTCCGGGGCATCGCGCGGCTGCGCGCGGGCGAGCGCATCGCCCTGCATTCGGCGGCCGGCGCGATCGGCCAGAGCGCAATCGCGCTGGCCCGGGAGCTCGGCGCTGAGGTAGTCGCGAGCGCGGGCAGCGAGCGCAAGCGCGCGCAGCTGCGCGCCTGCGGTGCGGCCCTTGCCTTCGACTCGCGCTCGCCCGAGATCGCGGAAGAGATCACGCGCGCGCTCGGCGCGCGTGCAGTCGACGTCGTGCTCGATCTCGCGGGCGATGGAGCGCTGCTGGACCTGCTGGCGCCGGGCGGGCGCTATCTCGCGATCGAACGCAGCGGCGCGGTCGAGCTCGGCGCCGCGCTGCGCGCGCGCAGCCGCCGCAATCTCTCGTTCCACCCTCTCGACCCGCTCGGTCTGCTCGCCTCGAAGCCCGACGAACTGGTGTCCGCGCTGCGCACCGCACTCGCGCGCAGTGAGCCCGGCGCAGGCGGGTCTGCAGCCGTCACGGTGTTTCCGATTTCGCAGCTCCCGCGCGCGCTCCGTTACATGGCGCAGGCGCGGCAGCTCGGAAAGGTCGTGCTCTCGTTCGAGCACGCGAGCGCCGCGCGGATCATGCCGCTCGCGAGCCCGGCGGACGCCGCCGAGGACGCAGCGGAGGCGCAGCTGCTCGAGGCCGGCGGCGCGCCCGCCGGCGCGGATGCCTCTGCCCGATTTGCGCGCCTGGCTCCAGAGGCATGCCGCGCGGCACTCCGCGAGCTCACGGGAAACGCGCTCGCTGTGGTGCTGCGCCTTGCGCCCGCGGATCGCGCGCGCATCGACTGGCAGCGCCCACTCGGCGAGCTCGGCCTCGACTCGCTGATGGGCGTCGAGCTCGGCGTGCGCCTGCGCGAGGCCGTTGGCGTCGAGCTCCAGCCTGCGGCGCTCTTCGGCCTGCCGAACCTCGAGGCGGTGGTGGCGCGCCTCGCGGAGGCCGTCGCAGAGGCAGCAAAGGAGGCGAGATGAACGCGCGTGTGGAGATTCCGGAAGGACTCGAGCTCGCGGTGACGGCCTGGCGCGACGAGGGCCACCCGCTGCTCTTGATCCACGGCTTCTCGAACGACCGCCACGTCTGGGAGGACATCGCGACGGGCCTGCCCGAGGCGTTTCGCCCCTTCGCACACGATTTGCGCGGTCACGGAGACTCGGACTGGTCTCTCGCTTGCCACTATCACCTCGACGACCACGCAGCAGACCTCGGCGCGCTGCTCGACGCGCAGGAGATCGAGCGCGCGGTGCTGGTCGGGCACTCGCTCGGTGGCAACGCCGCGACGCTCTTCGCGGCACGGCAGCCCGAGCGTGTCGAGGCGCTCGTGCTCGTCGACACGGGTCCCGCGCTCTCGCCCGCGGCCTGGCGCTGGGCGGCGGCCGACGCGGGCGAGCTCGCGCGTGCCTACGAAAGCATTGCGCAGTACCGCGAGCTGCTAGCACTCGCGTACCCCCTCGGAAATCCGGCGGCGCTCGACCGCCTCGCGCGCACCAGCCTGACGCCGCGCCGCGACGGTCGCTTCGAGCCGAAGCTCGACCCGATCCTGCTCGAGCTCACGGGCAGCGACGCAGAGCTGCGCGAGACCGAGGCCAGGCTCTGGGACGCGCTCGCGAAGATCCAATGCCCCGTGCTCGTCGCGCGCGGCGAACGCTCCGCGATGCTCCCGGCGGCCATAGCTGAGCGCATGACCGAGCAGGTGCTGTGCCACGGCCGCCTCGCGACGATCCCGGGCGCCGGGCACGCAGTCGCGATCGACAATGCTCCAGGCCTGCTCGCGGAGCTCAATCGCTTCCTCGCGGAGATCGCCTGGGAGCGCACGCGGTAGCAGCCAGCGCACTTCACGGAACTCCGCATTTCGCCTCGGAACGCCCGGAGTTCGGAGCTGAGACTGTCAGGCTCCGAGAGCGAGCCTCTCGCAGAGGGGGGGCCGGGACCCGCGACCCGCTCCCCCCTCTGCTGGGTGCGCGCACGCCCAGCAGGAGTTCAATCTCCGGCCGACCGCCTCCTGGGAGGTAGATGAAGCTCACGCCGGCTCCTCTCGGGATCCTGACTCCCCGCGACGCTGACGACGACAGCTCTTTGGCAGCGCCGGGTCCTGGTCCTACAGTGTCACGAACTGAAGGCGCTCCGTCGGTGGAGTGGGCGCGTCGATGCGCCAATCTGCCGACGGACGTGACACAGTAGTATTAGGCAGACCCGTCTAATGAGGAGCTTCGTTTGGGAAGCGTCGCGCGGAATCTCTTGGACGCACGGCGCTTTGCGTCGCTCGCGCCGTCCCTTCTCAACCACAATAGGCAGACCGCCTCGCCGCGTTCGGTGAATTAGGCGGGTCTGTCGAATACAAAGTTGAACAAACCGCGCGCACAGCGCGCGGGAACTTCGGTATCGTTAGTTTTTAGCAGCGGAGTCCCACCCCGCTCGATTGCAACCCGGTCCCGGATGAGCCATGCGTGTCGGTCACCTTGCAGGAGGTGTTCCGCCTCGGCTTCGCGCAGCATGCGCGCACGCGCCGGCTTCCGCTGCACCTGCACCGGGCCGCGCGCGCGATTCTCGGCTGCCGCACCGCCGCAATGGGCAGCCACCTGCGGGGCTGCCCGGAAGGCCACGAGATCCAGGTCCACTACAACTCGTGTCGGCATCGAGCCTGCCCGCAGTGCGCGCGGCCGCGAGTCGATCGCTGGCTCGATGCACGGCGCCAGCAGCTGCTCGCCTGCGACCACTACCACGTCGTCTTCACCCTCCCGCACGAGCTCGAGCCGCTGTGGCACGCGAATCGCCAGCGCATGA
>CAYTJA010000018.1:0-10797 GCA_964437835.1 uncultured Spirochaetales bacterium | reverse complement strand
CGATGGGCCGCGTCGACGACCTCACGCTGCCGGACCTGCGGGTGATCGACTTCGCGTACGACGCCAAGGGCAACCTGAGCTCGATCCAGCCGCCGAGCCGCCCGCTGCACGGCTTCGCCTACGACGAGCGGGACCGCGAGGAGCAGTACACGCCGCCGCTGGTCGGTGGCAGCGTCGCCACGACCTTCGAGTACAACCGCGAGAGCCAGCTCACCCAGGTGCATCGCCCGGACGGCCAGAGCCTGGTGCTGGGCTACCAGGCCGGCACCGGCCGGCTGCTGTCGTTGACGCAGCCCAGCGGGAGCTACGCCTTGGCCTACAAGACGGCCCCCGCCGGCTCGGCGACGGGCCTGCTCGACTCGGTGACGGAGAGCTTCACGAGCGGCGCGATGACCTACGGCTACCAAGGGGACCGGCTGAAGTCGACCACCTGGTCGGGCCCGGTCTCGGGCAGCGTCTCGCTGAACTTCTTCGGCGACGGCCTGCTGCAGGACCAGAGCGTGAACGGGAGCAACCACGTCAGCTTCCTGTACGACAAGGACGGCCTGCTCACGAACGCCGGGTCGATGACGCTGGCGCGCAACGTAAGCACGGGCTTCCTCGAGACCGCCTCGCTCGGGGGCCTCAGCACGAGCCGCACCCGGAACGACTTCGGCGAGCTGGCCTCGGAGAGCACAGGCAGCCATTACACCGTGCAGTACCCGAGCCGCGATAAGCTCGGGCGGGTGACGACCAAGATCGAGTCGCTGCAGGGCGGCCCGAGCAAGACGACGCAGTACACCTACGACGCCCGGGGCCGCGTCTCGCAGGTCTTCGAGGACAGCGTCCTGGTGCGGGACTACCGCTACGACGACAACAGCAACCGGATCAGCACCGACGGCGGCCTGAGCACGATTGCGAGCTACGACGCCCAGGACCGGCTGCTGACCTACGACCCCGCGAGCTACAGCTACACCGCGAACGGAGAGCTGCTCACGAAGACCCAGGCCGGCCAGACCACGACCTACGGCTACGACCTGCTGGGCAACCTCCGCACGGCGAGCCTGCCGGACGGCCGCAGCTTGACCTACGTGATCGACGGCGCAAACCGGCGGATCGGGAAGCGGATCAACGGGACGCCGGTGCAGGGCTTCCTGTACGGCGATCAGCTCGAGCCCGTGGCAGAGCTGGACGGCTCGAACGCCCTGGTCTCGCGCTTCGTCTACGGCAGCAAGCCGAACGTGCCGGACTACCTGGTGAAGGGCGGACAGACCTTCCGAATCCTGTCGGACTCGCTCGGGACGGTGCGGCTCGTGGTGTCGACCACAGGCATCGTGCGCGAGCGGATCGACTACGACGAGTTCGGGCAGATCACGAGCCGGCAGGAGTTCGACGCTACCGGAACGCTGATCACGCCGACCCCCGCGCCCTTCCAGCCCTTCGGCTTCGCGGGCGGGCTCGTGGACACCGACACCGGACTCGTGCGCTTCGGCGCGCGGGACTACGATCCGATGACAGGGCGCTGGACGAGCAAGGATCCGATCCGATTCGATTCGACTGGTACCAACCTGTTCGGCTATGCGCTCGCAGATCCGATCAATCTCTCAGATCCCACCGGTGAAGGCCCCATCGCTGTCGGCATCTGCATCGTTGCGGCCGCAGCAGTGACAGCGGACGAGTTGAGCGACTACATCTCGCTAGGCGATGCCCTGGAGGACGCGCGCGAGGAACTAGAGAAACTCGAACAGGAACTCGAGGACGAGTGTAATGACGTGGAACAGCTGAAGATCCTAGACAAGATTCAGGAGCTGAAGGCAACCGTTACGAAGGCCGCCCTTGCGCGATACGGGGCTGGCGCCACGGTTGGCCTAGCGACCGGCTTCGCAATTGCGGTTTGCCCGCAGGCGCTCTCGCTCCCGACGCCCTAGATATGCGATCCGTGATCCTCTGGGGCTTTCTGGTGCTTTGGGGAACGCAGGTCTTGCGAGTTGTGGCGTGGCTCTTCGGGTCGGGCCGCGCGATTGGGCGTTTCCCGCCAGTGCTCCGGAGGAACTGCGTCCGCATCATCCCACGGCCGTGGCCGGTTGAGCTCGCCCGAGAGGATCGAGAGCAATTGGAGACATTTCGACGCAGATTCGTGCGCGAATTCTATCTTATGGTCGGTGTTCCGATGCTGCTCCTGTCGGTCGCCATGGTCATGTTTGCCGATGGATGACGAATCGCAGCTGGACCGCGAGAAGCGTGAGGTTCCTCCGTCTGCCGGCACGAATTTCAGCGAGACCCACGGGCTCGGCGGCGGGGCTGCTCAGCACCGTGACGGAGAGCTTCACGAGCGGCGCGATGACCTACGGCTACCAAGGCGGCCGCCTGAAGTCGACCACCTGGTCGGGCCCGGTCTCGGGCAGCGTCTCGCTGAACTTCTTCGGCGACGGCCTGGTGCAGGACCAGAGCGTCAACGGAGCGAACCTCGCCGCCTTCGGCTACGACAAGGACGGCCTGCTCACGAGCGCCGGCTCGATGACGCTGATGCGGACCGAGAGCACCGGATTCGCCCAGGACGTATCGCTCGCGGGCTTCGTCCCGCACACCCTGCGCGCTCCCAACGACTTCGGCGAGCTGACCTCGGAGATCACCGGCAGCCACTACAGCGTGCAGTACCTGAATCGGGACAAGCTCGGGCGCGTGACGACCAAGATCGAGTCGCTGCAGGGCGGCCCGAGCAAGACCACCCAGTACACCTACGACGCCCGGGGCCGCCTCGGTCAGGTCTTCGAGGACAGCCTCCTGGTGCGGGACTACCGCTACGACGACAACAGCAACCGCACGAGCACCGACGGCGGCCTCACGACGACCGCGAGCTACGACAACCAGGACCGGCTGCTGAGCTACGGCCCCGCGAGCTACACCTACACGGCGAACGGAGAGCTGCTCACGAAACTCGAATCCGGTCAGACCACGAGCTATTCCTACGACCTGCTCGGCAACCTGCGCACGGTGAATCTTCCGGATGGCCGCACTTTGACCTACGTGATCGACGGCGCGAACCGCCGGATCGGGAAGCGGATCAACGGCACGCCGGTACAGGGCTTCCTGTACGGCGACCAGCTCGAGCCGGTCGCAGAGCTCGACGGTTCGAACAGCCTGGTCTCGCGCTTCGTCTACGGCAGCAAGGCGAACGTGCCGGACTACATGACGAAGGGAAGCGAGACCTTCCGAATCCTATCGGACGAGCTCGGCACCGTGCGGCTCGTTGTGTCGACGAGCGGAATGGTGCGACAGCGGCTCGATTACGACGAGTTCGGAAACCTCACGAGCCGGCAGGAGTTCGACGCCGGCGGCGTCCTGATCACACCGACGCCCGCGCCCTTCCAGCCCTTCGGCTTCGCGGGCGGGCTCGTGGATTACGATACGGGTCTCGTCCGCTTCGGCGCGCGGGACTACGACCCGGTTGCCGGGCGGTGGACCAGTAAGGACCCGATACGTTTCGCGGGGGGCGACACCAACCTATTTGGATACGCCGTGCAGGACCCCGTGAACAGCATCGACTCATCGGGCCAGGGGCTGAGGGGAGTCATCTTGAAACAAGTCATGAAGAGGATCGGAGGCGCGATAGGCGGAAGAATTGCCGATGAACTCTTCGGTGCAGATCCATCCCCTTGTGCGACGTATGACTGCAACGGAGATGGAATGATCGACGACGAGGATTTTGACGGCATTCCGGACTTCTTCGACAAGGATCCTCAAGACCCAAACGTGCCCGTTCCGACGCCACCCGGTTCGTGCCAGCCTACACGCCCGCCGGGAGACTTCAGTCCCGATCCGTCCGTGTTCCAACCGCCGGCTGCGGGTCCGACCTAGGATCGACAGGAGGACATCGATTCTTGGTGGCGCTAGTCATTGGATTCCTTCTCGAGAGCTTGATTATTGCTGCTCTGGCTGGAGGCGCGCTGGCCTCAGCCTCCAGGCCTAGCCAGAGACCGCGCCTGCCGCACTTTTTCGCGCTGATAGTGCTGTTTGCTGCGCTCGACATGATCATGATCCCGGGACTCTCAGCAATGGAGGCGACCGTCGAGATCGGAAACTCCGACATCGCAGCGATTCTCGGTCGCGGTCGGATTCGTGTCGTAGACTTGATCTCGCCCGGGTGGTCAGACGGATTGATGTGGGTCGCCCAAGCGTTCACCGCTTTCTTCGTGGGCTCCAGAGTACTTGAGTGGCGATCGCGAGCCCCGGAGGCCGGACCCAGACGCTGAGCTACGACCCCGTCAGCGACGGCCTGCCGGCGGCGCTCACGGACGTCTTCGGGCGCATCGCGCAGCTCAGCTACGACCCCGCGACCCGAAACCTCACGAGCCTGACCCAGGGCAGCGACCTCTCGGCCTCGCTGCAGCGCACCACGAGCTTCAGCTACACGCCCGAGGGTTTTGTGAACACGATCACGGACGCCGTGGGCCGGGTGCTGGACTTCGACTACGACCCGATGGGCCGGATCGACGACCTCACGCTGCCGGACCTGCGCGTGATCGACTTCGTGTACGACGCCAAGGGCAACCTGACCTCGATCCAGCCGCCGAGCCGCCCGCTGCACGGCTTCGCCTACGACGAGCGGGACCGCGAAGAGCGCCGCCGGCCGTCGGTGGCACCGTGGCCACGACCTTCGAGTACAACCGGGAGAATCAGCTGACGCAGATCCATCGCCCGGACGGGCAGTCCCTGGTGCTGGGCTACCTGGCCGGCAGCGGCCGATTGCTGTCGCTCGCGCAGCCAAGCGGGATCGAGAGCAAAGACCTCGCGAGCGGGGAAGCGTCATGTTGCCTCGGCCGACCCTCGCTGTGGCACCGCTAGGGCTCCACGATCACCTTGCACTGTGTCGAGGGCTGCTTCAGTGCCTCGAAGGCCGCCGGCAGCGCGTCGAGCGCGATCACGTCGGTCACGAAGCGGTCGGCTCGGATGCGCTCGGAGCCGAGCAGGTCGAGCGTCAGCTCGAAATCGCGTCTCTGGTAGAAGGCGACGAACTGGAGCCGCAGCTCCTTCAGCACCGCGGTGATCGGCAGCAGCGTGTCCGGCTTCATGCAGACGCCGGCGACGACCACCGTGCCGCGCGGCTCGCAGAGCTGGACGCACTGCTGGATTACGCCCGGCACTCCGACGCACTCGAAAACGAGGTTCGGCTTCGCGCGCGTGAGGCGCTCGAAGGCGGGCTTCACCTCTTCGCGGCCGGGATCGATCGCGGCGGTCGCGCCGAGCGTCAGTGCGAGCTCGCGGCGCTGGGCGACGAAATCGCTGACGACGACGTGGCGCGCGCCGAAGAAGCGGGCCCAGAGCGCTACGGCGGCACCGACGGGTCCGGCGCCGAGCACGAGCACGTTCTGGCCCGGCTGCATGCCCGCGCGCTCGACCGCGTGCAGGCCCACTGCGAGCGGCTCGACGAGCGCGCCGATGCGATAGTCGATCCCCGAAGGTAGGCGCAGCGTCTCGCGCGCTCCGCTGACGACGTACTCCGCATAGCCACCGGTGTTCTGGCCGAGGCCGGTCGTGACCAGCGAAGGGCAGAGCATCAGGTCGCCGGTCAGGCACGCGGCGCAGCGACCGCAGCCGATCCCGGGCAGCGCGCAGACGCGGTCGCCCGGGCGCCAATCTCCACCGGCTTCGCGTCCGACCTCGACGACCTCGCCCGCGAATTCGTGTCCCATCACCATGCCCGCTCGCAGGCCGGGCATGTCGGACATGTGGAGATCCGAGCCACAAATTCCACAACCGCGCACGCGCAGCAGCAGATCTCCCGGACCGGGCTTCGGATCGGCGACTCGATCGATGCGGAGCGGCTTGCCCGGCGCATCCCACACGGCGGCTCTCATCTCGCTTCCTCCCTGGAGACCCGGAGCCTCCCACCGAGAAGCGCCGGCGGCAAGTGCGCGCTTGTCAGCGGCGCGCGGCAGGGGAGATACTCCGGTCTCTTTCCAGTAGCGAGGAATCCGATGAGTGTCGTTCTGCGCGTGTGTCTGTGCCTCGTGGCGAGCGTAGGCTTTGCCGCAGCGGCACGTGCCACGGACGAGGAAATCGACGCGGTCGCGGCCGTCGCCGCGGCTGAGGAGGACCTCGCCGAGCAGGAAGCTGAGGAAGCGGAGGAGGGAGCAGAGGAGGCAGACGCTGAGGCGAAGGGCGAGGACGCCGACGCCGACGCGGGCCCAGCGAGCTACACGCGCGACGGCTGGTACGTGGCCGCCTCCTGGGTGAACGGCTTCGAGAATTTCGCGACGACGCCGTTCGAAGTGCGCGATTCCTGGGGCGTGAGCGGGCGTCTCGGCTTCCGCTTCCTCGAGCTCGCGGCGCTCGAGTTCCAGTACGAGCGCATGTTCGAGTTCGAGCTGCGCAGTCCGCCGGACGGCATCGACTTCCAGGTGAACGTGTTCAGTGCGAACGCGCGGGGCTACCTGCCGCTCTGGCGACTCGGCGGGATCGCGGAGCGACTGCATCCCTACACGCTGGCCGGCATCGGCCTGCACCAGGTCGACGTCGACGACCACGGTGCGCCCTACGGCGAGTTCAGCTCCGGTGAGAAGGGCGCGTTCGCGATGCGCTTCGGCGGCGGGATCGACGTGTACGTGACCGACCAGCTCGTGCTGTTCCAGGAGACGACCTACGAGCTGCCCACTGAACGCGACAATCACGACATGCAATACGTCTCGATCAGCTGGGGCCTGCAGTGGCGCTTCCTGCCCGAGGAGCGCTAGCGGCCTGCGGTCCGGCTGCCGCCGCGCGCGCTCGCAGCGCGGCGCGCGCAGCGAGGGGAAGCCGAGTGGAGTGCGGCCGGGCCGCAGCCGGCCCGAGACCCGCAAGTCCAGAAATCCCTCAAGTGCCGCCGCACTCGACACGAAGAGAGCAGTCGCGACGTGGCGAAAGTGCCACGGCGCCATCCAGGATTCCGCCCGACCCGTGGATCTCCAGAAGCTCGAACATTTCCGCGAGCGGCTCGCCGACCGCCTGCGCATGCAGGCCTTCCGCAGCGCCGCGGAGCGCTGTTGCCCGGGCCGCACGGTATGCGTGCTCGGCAGCGGCCTCGGTGAGCTGTCGCTATTCGCGCTCCGCGCGGGCGCGTCTCGCGTGTTCGCGCTCGAAGCGGACCCCGAGGTGCTCGAGTACTCGCGGGATCTCCACGCGCGCCACGGTTTTGGCGCCTCGAGCTTCTTTCCGATCTGCGGGCGCAGCTTCGAAGTCGAGCTGCCCGAGCGCGTCGACGTCGTGTTCGCCGATCCCTTCTCGAGCATCGGCATCGCTGCGGACATGCACTTCGCGCTCGAGGACGCGCTGCACCGCTTCGCGAAGCCGGGCGCGGTCTTCGTTCCGGAGGCCATCTCGCGTCGACTCGCGCTCGCACGCCCGCGCGTCTTCAATCGCGAGTGCGAGTTCTGGGACGCCGATCTGTATTTGAAGTACGGGCTCGATTTCGGAGCGCTGCTCGACGTCGTGCGCTCGCGCGAGCGGCGCCTGAAGCTGCGCGTCGACGAGCTTGCGAGCGAGTGGAGCCCGCTGCCGGAGCTGATCTTCGCGGATCGCAGCAGCCATGCGCAGCCGGCCACCGCACTGCTCGAGGTGCGCAAGCCCGGCGCCCTGACGGGCTTCTGCCTCGCGTTCGAGGCGAGGCTCTGCGAGGGCGTGATGCTGCGCACGCTGCCGGACGCACCGCTCACCTGCTGGGATCAGGGCTTCGTGCCCTTCTCGACGCCGCTCGGCTGCGGCGAGGGGGACATCGTGGCCGTCGAGATCCTGCACGCGAGCGACTGGGAGAGCGGCGCCGAGCTGCACACACGCGTGCAGCTCGTACCCGCGCCGCGCGCCGAGGCCTTCCGCGAGAGCCGCCGCTACTAGCCTTGCGGGTCCCGGGCCGGCAGCAGCTTGCGGCCGCTGCTCAGGAAGATCCGGCTGCGGAAGATCCCCTTGCGGTGCAGGAAGGCCTGCAGCGAGGTCCAGAGCACCCCGAGCCCGTAGCGCAGCGAGCGGCGGAAGTTGATCGACGACGCCTCTTCGAAGTAGGCGGTCGGACACGAGACCTCGCCGATCTCGAAGCCCGCGAGCAGGATCTGCGCGAGCATCTGGTTGTCGAAGACGAAGTCGTCGGAGTTCTCGAGCAGCGGCAGCGTCTCGAGCACTCGCCGCGAGAACGCGCGGTAGCCGGTGTGGTACTCCGAGAGCTTTGCGGCGCAGAGCCAGTTCTGCACCAGCGTCAGGAATCGATTCGAGACGTACTTGTAGAGCGGCATCCCGCCCGAGAGCGCGCGGCCGCCGAGCACGCGCGAGCCCAGCACGGCGTCGAAGGGGCCGTCCGTGATGAGTCCGATCATCGCGGGCAGCAGCCTCGGCGTGTATTGATAGTCGGGGTGCAGCATCACGACGACATCGGCGCCGAGTCTCAGGGCCTCGGCGTAGCAGGTCTTCTGGTTGCCGCCGTAGCCGCGATTCGTCTCGTGGACGAGCGTGCGCAGTCCGAGGCTCTTGGCGATCTCGACGGTCTGGTCGTGGCTCGCGTCGTCGGTGACGACCACTTCGTCGACGAGGTCGAGCGGGATCTCGCGATAGGTGCGTTCGATCGTGCGCGCGGCGTTGTAGGCCGGCATCACCACGACGATCTTCTTCCCGTGGAACACCGGTATCCGCCTATCGCAATCGCCAATCGGGTCCAGGGCTGGCCCGCGGCGCTGCTGCCGCTTCGCTGCTTCGCGGGGTGCCCGGGGCAGGATTCGAACCTGCATGACCGCGGTCGGGCGATTTTAAGTCGCCTGCGTCTACCGTTCCGCCACCCGGGCCAGGTCCGATTGGATCGCTGCGCGCACCTCGTCCGCGGCGAGCAGCTCCTCGAGGGCGTCGCGTTCGAGCAGGGTGGTGCGGTGGTAGCCGAGCTCGGGGCGCTCGATCTCCACGCGGTAGATCTCGCGCGGATTTTCGAAGACCATCCGGATGCGCAACAGGCTGTGCGCGCCGCCGGTGGCAATCTCGTGCCGCAGCGATTCGATCACCCGCTGCGTCCTGCAGTCGCTGCCGGGGAAATCCTCGAGGCTTCCGAAGGGAGCGTTCGAAGACTCGCCGCCGCGCTCCTGCGCGGACCTTGTCCGGATCTTGTAGGCGCCGGGCGGTCTCACGGGAACAGCATACCCAGCGGGTGGAAGCGGCATCAAGCGCGTTGTGGCCAGTCTCGCGCAGCTGCCGGCGCCGGCGCGCCGCCGCGCACTACTCCTCCGCGGAGGGTGTGCCCGCACTGCGCGCCGCTCCTTCACAGGCCAGCACGAAGCTCTCGAGCGACGCGAGCTGATCCGCCGCGCCGCCCAGGAACTCGACGCCGATGCCCGCGTCTGCGTTCGCCCCACCGGGCAGCAGGGCCTTCCGCGTCCATGCGACGCGCGCGAGCGTCTCGACCGGCTGTCCGTCGGGCAGCTCGATCTCGAGCAGCACCCGGCGCCCCGGCCGCAGCGGCTCCGAGGTGTGCACGAAGGCGCCGCCGCGCGAGAGATTTGCAGAGGTTTCGTGCGTCGCGCGGAAGAAAGGTCGCCCGGTCCACGGATCCCGCTCGGGCTCGATCGTCGAGATCCGGACCGGCACCTTGATTTCGAGGCGCGGGTGCCTCCGGGTCGCGCTGGAGTCGTCGTCCGCCATCCCTACCCCCTCTTCGGTGTCTGCGGCAACTCATCGGCAAGTCGGGTCCTCTCGCTTGAGCGCGGCCTCGCACAACCCTCCCTCAAGCGCGGGAATCTCCGGACGATGAAGAGGGGCGAAACCCGGGGAAGGGCTCGCGCGTGCGCGCCGGGCCGCACAGGGGGCCAGCTTGGATCTCGAGTTCTCGCAGGACCAGCGCTCGTCGCTCGGCATCGGGCCCCTCGAGCGACTGCGCGTCCTGGCCCGCACGACGCGCACGCTGTTGCTCGAGCGCCGCAGCGGGGAGGAGGCGATCGCCTATCCCTGGGACCGCGCGCTGGTGCTGCAGGCCGAGGTCCGGGCCTTCTCGTTCGCGGATCTGCTCGAGCTGATCCACGCAGCGTCGAAGTCCGGCTTCCTGTGCTTCGAGGCGGCGGAGGTCGTCAAGTGCGTGTACTTCGAGAAGGGCGAGGTCGTCTTCGCCGGGTCGAACCAGCCAGTCGATCGTCTCGGCGACACACTCCTGCGTCATGGCGTGATCAATCTCGACCAGTTCCGCGAGACGCAGCGCCGCTACCGTCCGGGTGCCCCCTTTGGCCGCCTGCTCGTCGAGCGCGGTTTCCTCGAAGCGCGCGAGATCTGGAACGGCGTGAAGCTGCAGGTCGAGGAGATCGTGCGCTCGCTGTTCTCCTATGGATCCGGGAACCTGATGTTCTGGGAAGGCGAAGTGCGGCCCGACAACGTCGTGCGGCTCGCGTTGCCGACCGGCAGGTTGATCGACGAAGGCCTGCGGCGGCGCGACGAGCTGTTGCGCTTTCTCGCCCACCTCGAGGACGAGCGCGTGCAGCTGCTCCCGCTCGCGGGGCTGCCCGTCGAGGGCGCCGAGCTGCGCTTCCACGAGGTCCTCGGCGATCGGCCGAGCTTCCCGGTGGCATGCCAGCGCGCGGCTGTCGACCCGCTCACGGGGGCGCGCACGGTGCAACTCCTGCGCCTGCTCGGCGCCTTGCGCGTCGAGCGCAGAGATTCGGGCGGCGCCGCAGCGCGCCCCTCGGCCGACGACGCGCTCTGCGCCTGCGTCGAGCGCCACGTCAAGCTCATGAGCGAGCTCGCGGCACCGATCGTGGCTGTCGACGGCCCCGCCGCAGTGCGCGCGCGGCTCTTGCCGGTGGCTTCGGAGCTCGCGGTCCGGCA
>CAYTJA010000017.1:0-4910 GCA_964437835.1 uncultured Spirochaetales bacterium | reverse complement strand
ACAGGGCGAGCGCACCGACGGTGGCGGCCACGAGACGTCCCGGATTCGGAGTCATCACCGCTTCACCTCCCGATTCGGCTCCCGGGGCACAAGCTCGCGAGCCTCTCTAATCAGCTCTCATACACCTGCGGAAGGGGAGTTGCAAGAAAGAAACAAGAAAGGCAGATAAATCTTCGATCTCTTTGTGGGCTGGGGCATCCGGGTCTCATCGCGTCGCCCTTCCACTCTTGATCGAAGGCGAATGCTGCATGCATGGACGCGCGGATCTTCCTCGGCGAGTTCCGTCCGTTCCGGCGCGGCGAGATTGCGCTGGCGCGGCGGCTCGTAGAGGCCGGGCTCACCAGCGAGGTCGCGCTCGACGCCGAGCTCGCGACGAAACGCCTCGTGCTGGTGCTCGGTGGCGCGGCGGGCTCGGGCTACGTGTTCCTCGGCGCGCTGCATCGGCTCGAGGCGCAAGGCCTCCGGCCGAGCTACCTCGCGGGCTGCAGCGTGGGCTCGATCCTCGCGGTGATCCGCGCACGCACACCGGGGTTCGAGCTGCGGGAGCTGCTCGAGCACATTCGGCGATTGCGCGAGCGCGTCGCATTCCGGGCGCCGGCCTGCCCGCGCTTCAGGCTGCCGGGGGAGTTGCGTCTCGATCTCAGGAGAGCGCTCGGCGATCTGTTCGAGGTGGGGGGCCGCTGCAGGTGGAACTGGCAGCGTTGCCACTTCGTTCCCGGGAAGCGCGCCGATAAGGCCGCCTGGATCCCCTTGTGATCGTCGCTCGTGATGCACCGGGCTCCGTAGAGCCCTCGACTCTGAAGGCCCTCGAGGAAGGCGCGCCAGTGCCTCCCCGAGCGTTCGGTTGCGCCAGGTCTCGAGCGGCTCGTCGAGCTCGGCGGTCGCCCGGGAAACCTGCGAGGAGGTGATCTCGAGCCCACACAGCGGCTCGGTGATCGCGACAACCTTCCGTGTCGAGACGCCCTTGAGGTACATCTCGGCGATCGCGAGCTTGAGCACCCGCTCGCTGCGCAGCCCGCGTTCGAGGCTCTTTGGATAGAACTCGAGCGTTCGATCTTCATGGTTTCGTTGCGCATCATCGCCATCGCATCGGCCATGCCCTCGAGTCCGTTCTCGACGAGCATCTCCAAAACTCCGTCCAGCGTGGTACGTTCGTCTTCGTGGTGGGCCACGTGTCGCTTTCGGATTCAATCACGGCAGGGCCGGCTGTGGCTACACGAAGGCTGCGAGGCGTTCGATCAACCAGAAGGCCGCGAGGATTCCGATCGCGTAGGCGGTGACGGGCAGGGCGTGGCGCTCCAGCGCGGGCAGCACCCGCGTTCGCTTCGCGAGCGTCACGACGCCGAGTACCGCAGCAATGAACGCGAGCTGGCCGAGCTCGACGCCTGCGTTGAAGGCGAAGAGCGCGAGGGGGATGTCGCCTGGCGGGAGGCCCACCGCCGTGAGCGCACCCGCGAAACCGAAGCCGTGCAGCAGGCCGAAGCAGAACGCGACGAGCCACGGCCAGCGCGCAGTCCGGCTCGGCTCGCCGCGCTGCATGCGCAGGATCTCCGAGGCGAGCAGCAGGATGCTGAGCGCGATCGCGGCCTCGACCGGCGGCCCGGGCACGCGCAGCACGCCGAGCGTTGCGAGCGCGAGCGTGATCGAATGGGCGAGTGTGAACGCGGTGATCGTCCAGAGCAGCGCGCGCGTGCTGCGCACGATCAGGATCAGCGCGAGCACGAAGAGCAGGTGGTCGAAGTCGAACAGGATGTGCTCGACGCCGTGTGCGAGATACGCGCCCGCGACGGCCACGGTCCCGCGCGCGGCCTTGAGTTCGACCCACGGCTGCGACGCTCGCACCAGCGCAGTCGAGCGTGTGCCGTCGAGGAGCGCGACGCGCACGAGCACGTCGGTGATGGTGGCCTGCAGCCCGGGGAACTCGATGCGCGCACCTTCGAGCGCGCCGGCATCCGCCTCGACCAGCCGGCGCTCGACGAGCGAGTCGGAGAGTTCCTGCACGGCGGGCTGTGTGACAGGGCGCAGCGCGTCCGGGAGTCTCAGCGAGACCGGCAGGCGCATGCCCGAGAGCACCGGTGTGCGCCACAACAACTCGTAGCGGCCGGGTGTGATCTCCTGGATCTGGAGGTAGGCGGGGCGCGCATCGTGGGCCGACGCGTCGGGCCCAAGCGACAGTGTGAGCGACAGCGCGCAAACAGCGAACGCGCAGCGGAGGCCCCGCGATGCGGCCAGCAGCCTCATCGCGGCCCGTCGCTGCGCTCGACCTCCGCCGCTCGGAGGCTCGCGAGATCCACCGCGTCGAGATCCTTCGGCAGAACCACCTCGTAGCGCGCCCGCATCGCTTCGAAGGCGCGCTGACGGATTTCGGCGCGCTGAGCCTCGATCCATTCCCTCCTGACGTCGGGCTCCGCGTCTTCGAACGCCGGCACGCGCGCGGGCGTGAGCGCGTCCACCCACACGAGGTGCCAGCCGTAGCCGGACTCGATTGGGTCCGACCAGGCCGCGGGCGCGAGTTCGAGCAGCGCGCGCGCAAAGCCCGGACCGAAGGTCCTGGCGACCTCGTCGAACGATCGGTCCCCGTAGTAGTCCTGGAACATGAAGGGATCGGCGAGCGCCGCCACGGCCGGCGCGTCCGCCGGCTTGCCTGCGAGCTTCGCGCGCGCGCGTGCAGCGTCGTCGCGCGCGCGCGCGCCGCGCCCGTCGGGGGAGAAGTAGAGATGCCGGAAACTCGCGCGCGCGGGCAGCGCAAAGCGCTCCGCGTTCTGCTCGAACCACGCGCGGAGCTCGTCGGCCGTGGGATTCCCGAGCGCCGCCACGTCTTCTAACAGGAATTCCATCTTCTGTGCCAGCCTTCGACGCACGATCGTGTCGTCCTTGTCGAGACCGAGCGCGAGAGCCTCGCGATACAGGATCTCCTCGCGCACCCTGGCATCGACCGAGCGCTGCATCTGTTCCGGCGAGAGGGCCTCGCGGCCCTGCGCGAGCCACGCGATCTGGATTTGACGGACGTCGTCCGCCGTCAGTTCGATGCGGCGCGTCGGATCGGGCGAATCGCTGCTCGGGTTCAGCGCGCTGTAGCCGGCGAACAGCAGCAGACCGGCCAGCAGGAACTGCAACAGCGGCTCTCGCAGCCAACGTCCGGCCAGCACACTCGACTCGGAGGCGACGCTCAATGCGGAGCGGCCGCCAATGGGCTCAGTTCCGCGACGGCCGGAACGATTTCGTAGTTCGCGTAGCCGAACTCGTTGCTGCGCGCTCCGAAGTACTTGTCGCCCAGCTTGTAGACGCTGATCTCGATCGGCGTGCCGACGAGCTCGGTGACGATCTTCCCGTTGGCGATGTTGTACGTCCGGGAGGTGCCGAGATAGCTGGCGTCGACCGTGTCACCGGTCAGGCTCTGCATCGCCACCTTTCTTCCCACGTAGCGCACTTGGAACTGGCCCTGGTTGGCGGGGAAGCGTTGGGTGACGTAGCCGGGCTCGGCGGGCGTGAGTGGCTTCACGTCCGATCCCTTGCCCAGCGCGCCGTAGAGGATCATGTACTTGTCGCCGGTCACCTGGTTCTGCAACCAGACGGACTTCTCCGCGATCAGTGCCGTCAGCGCCTGGTCGTTGAGTGCCACGGCGCCTTGCTTCGTCAGCTCGGCAACCGTGGTGCCGCGCGTGGCGGCCGCGAGCGCCTTGGCGCTCGGCGTGTACCAGATCGGCGAGCTCCACGCGCGCTCCTGGACCGTGGGCGCCACGACGTCGGGCGGCGCGATGCCGAGCTGCTTGGCCTGGATGGTCGTCCAGCGCGGCGTCGGGATCTCGAGCACGCGCGCGTAGTAGAAGGCGTGCAGGCTCGGGTCGAACTCGGGGTCCGTCCACAGCGTCTTCAGCTCTACCGCGCCGATCGTGTTGGTGTAGGTCGCGTTGTCGATGTCGACGCTGCTGCCGATCGGCGGCACGACGCCGGTCCACTTGTCGGCCGTGCGCTCGCCCGCCCAGACGACGTCGTAGATCTTCTCGAAGCTCTGACCGCTCTGCGTCCAGCCCTTCACGACCTGGATGCGGTCGAGATTTCCGGAGGTCGCGTCCTTCACCGCCCACACGATGAAGCTCGGCGCACTGCCCTTCGCGGGCGGCAGGTCGCCGCCCATCGGCACGCCCTTCGCGTAGCCGGTCTTCACCCAGTCCTTCTGCTTCACCACGTCGGGCGCGTACTCCCAGCCGCCGAAGAAGCGCACCTGGATGTGCGGGCCGGTCACCGCGAAGGTCTCCTTGCGCTGGATGCCCTCGAACAGCGAGGCGCGCGTGTTCTCCTCGGCCCAAACACCGGTCAGGCCGCTCGTGCCTTCGATGCGCGCGTCGAACATGCCGCCGACCAGCGTGCCCGACATGCGCGCCTCGATCGTCCCGTCGGTGAAGGAGTGACCGCCGAAGAAGTTGTCCTGGCGGTAGGGGACCACCGTATTGTGCGAGTCCGACGCGGCGCCGAAGCCGAACTTGTACGGGTTGAAGCCCTCGTTGTCCTTCAGGCTGAGCCCGTCCTTCAGGGCCTGCCGCGCGTAGCTGCCGACGACGTGCGCAATGCGGCCGGGCGGGTTGCCGATCAGCACCGACATGATCTCGAAGTTCGCGAACTCGTCCGTCGGCGAGAGCAAGGGGTGGGTCTCGGAGGTGCCCTTCAACTGCTTGATCTCGATCAGCGGCTCGTTGCGAACGCGCGACGCCGCATAGGCGGCGTCGATCGGGCGGCCCTCGGTGTCGACCTCGGTCGGGAACATGAGTCCGTCGCTGAGATTGGGGTTGTGCGAAATCGCCAACAGGTCGTTGCCGGCCTTCCGCGGGCCGTCCGTCCAGCTCCCGAGGTCCACGGGATGCTTCGAGTCCAGCGCGCTGAACGGCATCGCCGGAACCTTGGCGCAGTCC
>CAYTJA010000016.1:0-18684 GCA_964437835.1 uncultured Spirochaetales bacterium | reverse complement strand
GGGCAAACCGGCGACGACATCGCGCGCTTCGTGCTCGAAGCCGCCAACGCGGAGAAGCCGCACTTCCGCTACGCGACGTCCGAGTTCGTGCGCGGGCTCGCCGCGCAGAAGTACGTCGACCCGACGGGCGACTCGCAGCTCGCGATCTTCGGCGCGCGGCTCGGCTAGCCAGCGAAGTCAGTGCGACTTCGGCACGTACGCCTCGATCTCGGGCAACACCTCTTTGCCGAGAATCTCGATCGTGCGCATCACCGATGCATGCGAGTGGTAGCCGAACTGCACATAACATATGAGCTGATCCACCCCGAGATCGGCGTAGTGCTTCATCTTCGCGAGGCAACGTGCGGCGTCGCCGACCACGATCATGTCGGCGTCGTGGAAGTGCTGGCTCGGGATGTCGCCGTCGAGCAGCGGCTTCATCAGCGGGAAGGTCACATCTTGCTCGGATTTTGTTAGGTTGACGAGTTCCCAGTCCAGCGTGGCGCCCAGGAAGAACAGGCGAGTCTTCTACAGCCGAACATGGCCATACTGACAAATCCTACGGGGAAAGTGACCGGCGGCGGTGAATTCGAGCAGCGCGTGAGGCCGTCTGCGGCCGTGGTCGGCGAACTCGGGGCATTCGGGGCTGGTCGCGGGGCGCACGAGTCGCGTCGCGGGTCCGCGGCGTCCCGCGCACCCAGGCCGTCAGACGATCGGTTCGGAGCTAGGCAGCGAATCCAGCGCGGCGATCAGGCCCCGAAATCGAAGTCCGTGTCCGCCTGACGGTCGGTGCCGGTTTCGAATCCGGAGGCAAGGCGCATATGACGGACACCCCGGTTCACAGACCAACCAAGAATGGTGAACACATGATCACTTCATGGACGGGCCGCCTTGTGGCGGCAGTTTCGATCGCGCTCCTGTCTTCCGCTGCCGCCCAGGCAGATGAAAGACCTGGCTTCCTCTGGAAGACGACGTCGCAGATGAAGATGGTGGGCGTCCCGATGCCGCCGATGCCGGCGCAGAACATGGAACTCTGCAGGGCGAGGGTATGGACTCGACCGCCGCCGCCGCCGCCGGGCCAGACCTGCACGCAGACGGACTTCCAGAGAATCGCCGACAAAGTGACCTGGAAGACGCATTGCACCGGCGAGATGGACATGGAGGGCGAAGGCGAGATTACCTTTGATACCCCGGACTCCTTTAGCGGCTTCATCAAGTTCGCCGCCGAGGGAATCACCATGAACCTGGCGCTCTCCGGCACGAAAGTCGGCGAGTGCGACAACGTGATCGACTGATCGCTGCTCGATCCAGGGAGAACATTCATGACTGCGATTCATTTCCGGGCAACGCTCGTCGTGGCCGCCCTCGTTTTCCAGTTCGCGACAGGAGCATCGGCCCAGGCCGCCGCACCTGCTGCGACCGGACCCTGGGTCAAGGTGCCGGCGTTGACGACGGCCTGCTATTCGAAAGGCGATCCCTTTGTCCCGAGGTTGGCGGCCGCTCAAGCGACAGCGCTTACAGACCTCGAAAGGCAGCAGGCCACCAACACCCAGATCAGCGAGGAGTTCCAGAACATCGATCCGATGGAAAAAGCGAAGCGGATGCAACAGTGGATGATGTCGAATCCGCAGGAAGCGACGAAGTTCATGCAGATGGCGCAGCAGGGTGGCCCGGTGTCGGTGGGCGACTCCGATACGAGTGAAGCTCAGAAGAATGCACTCGACAACGAGTTTGCTGCGCTCTCCACACGCCTGAACGCGGCGCTTGCGCAGGCCTTCGCCCCGAGCACCGCGCGCTGGGGGGCGCTTCAGACGAAGCTCGGAGTGGCGGAGAAGCGAACCGTGATCGAGTTGGACCCGGGCGATGGGGCGTCGGCCGCGGATGTCGCGGAATTAAAGGCGATCCGAGTCCAGCGCGATCAGGAATATCAGGCCCTGTGTCCGCAGTGGTTTGGAGCCGCCGGGGAGGTGCCTGTGCACCTCAAGAAGTACAAGACCTGGCTGGTCCAGCAGCGCATTCCGAATACCGAAAGGGTCGATGCGGTGAATGTGCAGAGCTACGCGATCATGAATACGCCGGCGGCGTCGTATCGCTCGACCGCCACCCTCCAGGGCGTCGTGGATCATCTCAGCCGCGTCGAAGGCGGCTACATGCTTCGCCCGGAGACGCCACGCTGCGGCCCGACCGGCCCTGGCGGCTGCTAACTCAAAGGGGACGTTCCCCTTTAAAGGGGAACGTCCCCTTTGAGGCTCGGCCCATCATCGGACGAGCTCGAAATTCCATTCAGTCACGACAGTGGGAGAGGGGCGCAATTTGAAGCGTATGAACCGGTATGATTCGTATGGGTTTTTCCCTTGGGCCCCGCAAAACGAATGACGTAGCTGCCGTCCGACTCGATCTTGAAGCGGACACTTGCCGGCTTTGGCCCTGCGGATGCTGAGTTGAGCTGCTCCTGAACGACGCAAAATAGGACGCTCTCCTCGGGGCGGCGGCGCGCATGGCCCTGAGCTTCACCGCGGCGCCCAGTGGCGCTGTGCGGGTGTGCGACCGCGGAAGTGCCGAAGCCCACGCCGGCATGCGATTGCGAACGCCATACCCGCCGCGGGTGGCACGCAGCGAGCGCCTCGCCGCGCGGCGGCGTGGCGTTCGGTCGGCTCGCGAATCGCATCCACGAGGCGGCTCGAGGGCTGCCGGTCGATGTGGTCGACCTCGGCTCCGCAGCGCCCGCTCTGCTCGGTCGCGTCGTGCGCGAAGGGCGCCTGCTCACGTCACAACTCGGCTGCAGCGCGAAAGCCCGATTGGATCGCGCCCTCGAGGTAGCCGACGCCCGCGCAGTCGCCGATCTCGCGCACCGCGAGGCCGCGCGCGCGCAGCGCTTCGGCGAAGCTGGGATTCGCTTCGAGACCGATCGCGAGCAGCACGGCGTCGGCCGGTCGCGACTCGGAGACCGCCTCCCCCGCGTCGGATGCGCGCTCGAAGTCGACTGCCCCGGGGCGGATCGCGCGCACGCGCGCACTTGTCACGAGCTCGACCTTCGCGCTGCGCAGCTCGTGAAGCAGGCGCCAGCGGCGCGGATGCGCGAGCTCGAGACCTAGCACCGCTCCCTGCTCGAGCACGACTACGCGGCGCTCGCGCTCGGCCAGGAAAGCCGCGAGCTCGAGCCCCACGAGTCCGCCGCCGACGATCACGACGCGGCGCCCGAGCGGCAGAAACCAGCGGGACGCCCGGCGCAGCCGCTCGGGCTCGGCAGTCGCGCCGAGCCAGCGCCCGGCGCGCACGGCGATGCGCGCCAGCGGAGCGAGGCGTCTCGCGACCTCCGGGGCGTCTCCAGCCAGCAAGCCGCGCAAGTCTTCGCCGTCGAAGACATGCGGCAGGTCGGCGCCCGGGATCGCCGCGCGCACGCGTTTCGCGCCGACGGCGACCCACACCTGATCGGGCGCGAGCGCGGCGATCGCCTCGGGCGTCGCGGCCTCGCCGAGACGCAGCACCACAGGCTCGCGCCGCAGCTCGTGCTCGAGCCAGCGCAGCAGCCGCTCGTTCGGCTCGTAGACGAGCCCGGCGAAGCGCAGCGAGCCGCCGAGCCTGCGCTCCTTCTCGAAGAGCGTGACCTGGTGTCCGCGCCGCGCGGCAACGCGCGCGGCCTCCATGCCGGCGGGGCCGCCGCCGACGATCACGACGCGCTTCGGCAGCGCGGCGCGAGAGCGCTCGGTGTCCGCGAATTCGCCCTCGTGCGCAGTCGCCGGATTCACCGCGCAGCGCACGCTGCGGTCGAAGAAGGCCTGTGCGACGCAGGTGTAGCAGTAGATGCAGGGCCGCACGGAGCCGGGCCGACCCTCCGCGAGCTTGCGCGGCAGCTCCGGATCCGCGAGCAGCTTGCGCGCCATCGCGATGAAATCCGCGCGGCCCTCGCGGATCAGCTGGTCGCCGAGCTCGGGCTCGATGCGCCCGACCGCGATCACCGGGACGTTCACGCGCGCGCGGATCCCGGCTGCGTACTCGACATAGGCCGCCGCCCGGTCTGGCAGCGGCGCCTCCGTGAAGCCGACCGCGGAGCTCGAGTCCGCATAGGCCGAGACGTGGATCGCATCCGCGCCGGCCTCGACCGCGATCTCCGCAGTGCGCCGCGCGTCGTCGAAGCGGATGCCGCCCGGCGTGCGGAACTCGACCGCGTCGATCCGGCACCAGACCGGGTAGTCCGCACCCGCGCGCTGCTTGCAAGCGCGCAGTACCTCACACAACAGCCGTGCGCGGTTCTCGATCGATCCACCGTACTCGTCCGTGCGGAAGTTCCACGCGGGCGACAGGAACTCCGCGAGCAGGTAGCCGTGTGCGGCGTGGACCTCGACGCCGTCGATGCCCGCGAGGCGGCAGCGCAGGGCCGCAGCCGCGAACGCTTCGACGACCTCCGCGAGGTCCGCGGGCGTCGCGGGACGGATCTTCGCGCGCAGTCCGCCGAAGGCCGCGGCGACCAGGCGCAGCTCCTCCGGGCTGAGATCGCTGGCCTGGTCGTTCGCGCCGCGAAAGCGCGGCTCCGAGGGCATCAGCACCTCGCGCCCCTGCTGGATGTCGAGGCGCGAGACCTTGCCGTGGTGCACGAGCTGCAGCGCTAGCTTCGCGCCGTGGCGCTGCACGCGCGCAGCGAGCTCGCGCAGGCCCGGCAGCGCATCGTCGCTGGCGAGCGAGATCTGATGCGCGGAATTCGCGCCGCGCGGATAGGCGACCGCACAGACCTCGCTGATCAGCAGACCGGCGCCGCCGCGCGCTCGCTCCTCGTAGTAGCGGATCAGCGGCTCGCGCACGAGGCCGTCGGCGTCGACGATTTCGACGCCCATCGGCGCCATCGCGATGTGGTTCGCGAGCTCGAGACGGCCGATCCGGCCCGGCGAGAGCAGCTGCTCGTACATCGGGTGCTAGGCGCGCCTGGCGCCTGCCGCGGGGTCGAGCTCCGCGCAGAGCTTCGTGTAGGTCATGTAGAGCGTGCTCGAGAGCGGCCAGCCCGCGTAGAACGCGAAGTGCAGGATGAACTCGACCAGCTCCTCGCGCGTGATGTCGCCCGACTTCAGCGCGGCGCGCATGTGGTACTCCATCGCGCCTGCGGCGCCGGCCGATCCGACGCAAGAGAGCGTGATCCAGCGCCGCTCCTTGCGCGTGAGGCCGGGCCGGCTCCAGATCTCTCCGAACACGGTGTCGACCGTGGTCGCGACGTAGGCGTCCGGCGGCGGAAAGCCCTCGGTCTGGGTGACCTCGCGGTACAGGCGCTCTCCGCGAGCGCGCCGGGCAGCTTCGTCCATGCGTCGGGTTCCTCCTGGTGGGGGCGCATGATGCACGCGCCCGCTCCCGGGGGCCAGCGCAGCGTCGGGCTTGCATCCTGGGTGCCGGCGGAGAGAGGATGCGCGCATGAAGTACGAAGTCATCCTCGCGGATCTGCCTCCGGGCGAAGGCCCCGTCTGGTGCGCCGACGGCACCCTCGTGATCACCCACCTCGCGCCGGGCTGCCTGCGGCGCATCTGGCCGGCCTCGGGGCGGCACGAGATCGCAGCGCAGACGGGCGGCGGCGCGAACAGCGCGTACCCCGCGTCCGACGGCGGCTTCGTCGTGACCCAGAACGGCGGCATGGACTTCTCGAAGTTCGCCAGCGCGCTCGGGATCGACGTCGCGAAGGTGCCCTACCAGCGCGCGAGCTCCGGCCTCCAGCGCGTGCTGCCGAGCGGCGAGGTCCGATACCTGGCCGACCAGGGCTTCCAGGCGCCGAACGATCTCGTGGTGGCCGCAGACGACACGCTCTACTTCACCGATCCGCCGCACCTGGCCGGATCCGACCTCGCGAGCGGCGGCTCCACCGGGCGCTTCTGGTCGTATGCGCAGGGCGGCGCGCTGCGCTGCATCGCGTCGGGCTTCCAGTACTGCAACGGCGTCGCGCTCTCGCCCGCGGGCCGACTCGTGATCGTCGAGAAGCAGGGCCTGCTCTGGATCGATCCCGCGAGCGGCGCGCAGGAGTGGTTCGTCGAGAAGCTGCCCGGGAGCTCGCCGGGCGACGGCCTCTGCTACGACACGCGCGGACAGCTCTACGTCTGCTGCCCGATGGACCACTGCGTGCGCGTGCTCGACGAGCGCGGCCGCCAGGTCGAGCAATTCGAGCTCGGCGAGCGCTCCTTCCCGACCAACTGCTGCCTGGGCGGCGCCGACGGGCGCACGCTGTTCACGACCGAGCTGGCCCCGGGCCGCGTCTGCGCGATCGAGGGACTGCCGGCGCCGGCGCTGCCGCTGCGGCCCTGGCGGGTACCACAAGCCTGAAGCTGCCGGGGCTGGGCGGGGAGCAGTCGCCAGAGCGATCGGCGCTGGAGCGCTGCCTGTAGAAGGAACTGAGCCCCTGGGGGCTCGATTGTTGGGTTTTCCCTCTATCGAGCCCCTGAGCAACGCCCTCAACCGAAATCGCGCTCGGGCCGATCCATTCACGGATGCGCAGCTCCGCGATTTCCCCCGCGCTCGTGATCGAGCCGCGCGCAGGCTGGACCTCGCTCGGGCTCGGCGAGCTGTGGCAGGCGCGCGAGCTGATCGGCTTCTTCGCGCTGCGCGACCTCAAGGTCCGCTACAAGCAGTCCGCGCTCGGCATCGGCTGGGCGCTGCTCCAGCCGCTGCTCACGCTGTTCATGTTCACGGGCCTGTTCGGGCTGCTGCTCGGGCGCGAGCCGCTGCCGAGCGCGCCGGGCATTCCCTACGCGCTCGCGACCTTCTGCGCGCTGGTTCCGTGGCAGCTGTTTGCGCGCGGGATCAGCGCCGGTGGCGAGTCCGTGGTCGCGCACCAGGGCCTCGTGACCAAGGTCTACTTTCCGCGCCTCAGCCTGCCGATCGCGCCGGTTGCGGCGGCGCTCGCGGACTTCGCGGTGGGCTTCGCGCTGCTCGCGCTGTGGATCGCCGTGTCCGGAATCCGTCCGGGCGTGGCGCTCACCGCGCTGCCGCTCTTCCTGCTGCTCGCGTGCGTCACAGCGGTCGGCGTCGCGCTCTGGCTCGCCGCGGTGAACGCCCTCTACCGGGACGTGCGCCACGCGCTGCCCTCGCTGGTGCAGCTCTGGATGTTCGCGACGCCGGTCTTCTATCCCGCGAGCGCGCTGCTCGACGCGAAGCCCAGCTGGCTCGCGATCGTCTACGGCGCGAATCCGATGGCTGCGGTGGTCGAGGGCTTCCGCTTCTGCCTGCTCGGTGCCCCGGCGCCGCCGCTGCCGCTGCTCGCGGCCTCGGCCGCCGTCGCGCTCGGCCTGCTCGCGAGCGGACTGCTGGTGTTCCGGCGCCTCGAAACCCGATTCGTCGATCGGGTCTAGCGCGATGCAGCAACCGCTCGCAATCCGCGCCCAGGGCCTCGGCAAGCACTATTCGCTCGGGGAGGATCGCCCGCTGCGCCGGCTCTTCGGCCTGCAGCGCGAGCGCCGCGCGCAGAGCGGGTTCTGGGCCCTGCGCGACGCGAGCTTCGAGGTCGCACCCGGCGAGGCCGTCGGAATCGTCGGCCGCAATGGCGCGGGCAAGAGCACGCTGCTCAAGATCCTCGCGCGCATCACCGCACCCACGACCGGACGCGCCGAGATCTGGGGTCGCGTCGGCTCGTTGCTCGAGGTCGGCACCGGCTTCCATCCAGAGCTGAGCGGTCGCGACAACGTGTTCCTGAACGGCGCAATCCTGGGCCTGCGCCGCGCCGAGGTCGCCGCTCGCTTCGACCAGATCGCCGACTTCGCCGGCGTCGGCCCCTTTCTCGACACGCCGGTCAAGCGTTATTCGTCTGGCATGCGGATGCGCCTGGCCTTCTCGGTCGCTGCGCATCGCGAGCCCGAGATCCTGATCGTCGACGAGGTCCTCGCCGTCGGCGACGCCGCGTTCCAGAGCCGCTGCCTCGGCAAGATGAGCGAGGTCGCGGGACACGGCCGCACGGTGCTCTTCGTGAGCCACAACCTGGCCGCGCTGAAGGCGCTCTGCACGCGCGGCATCTGGATCGAGGGCGGGAGCATCGCGGCGACGGGAGAGGTCGCGCCCGTCGTCGAGGCCTACCTGGCCACGAACCGCAGTCGCACGCAGCTGCCCCTCGCCGCACGCCGCGACCGCGGCGGCAACGGCGCGCTGCGCTTCACGGCCCTCGAGCTGCGCGCAGGTGCGGCGCGGCGCTCGGACACGGCGCCCGCTACCGGCTCGCCGCTCGCGATCGCGCTGCGTTATGTCGGAGCCGCGGGGGCGCCGCTCAAGGGCGTGCGGGTCGCGGTGCTGATCCTCGATTCGCTCGGCCACCGCGTGCTCGCAACCGATACCAGGCTCGTGAACGCGGACTTCGACGCGCTGCCCGCGAGCGGCGAGATCCTCTGCGACATTCCCGATCTCCCGCTCGCTTCCGGGGACTACCAGCTCGGCGTCTGGGCGAGCGTCGCGGGCGACGTCGCGGACCAGATCGAGGACGCCGCAGCGCTGCGCGTCGAGCAGGGGAACCCCTTCGGCACCGGCCGCACGACGCAGGCCGAGAAGCACGGCGCCTGCATCGCGCGCCACGCCTGGAGGCTCGAGAGCGACGCCCTGCCCGCAGCTTCCGAGCCGCGGCACGCGGACTTCGAGTGAGCCGCTCCAGCGCCATGCCGGAGGCCGGCGCCGCCGCGCCGCTCTGGATCAAGCCCGGCTACCGCGCGCGCTCCGCACGCTCCTTCGATCTCGCCCCCGGCGAGCGCTATTGGAATGCCGAGCGGATCGCGGCCTCGCACGCGTTCCAGTACCCGGTGTACCAGCTGGCGCGCTCGCTGCTGCGCCAGCGCGGCGCGCGCAGCTTCCTCGACGTAGGCGCGGGGCCGGGCACGAAGCTCGCGGAGCTGATTGCACCGCTGTGCTCCGACCTCGTGCTCGTGGATCAGCCCTCGTCCCAGGAGCTCGCTCGGCAGCTGCTCCCGGGCGCGCGCTTCATTGCCGCGAACCTCGACTCGATCGACCTGCAGCTCGGGAGGGGCTTCGATCTGATCACCTGCGCGGACGTGCTCGAGCACCTCGAGAATCCCGTGCCCTGCCTGCACTTCATCCGAAACCACCTGAACCCCGGCGGCATCGCCCTGCTCTCGACTCCGGAGCGCGACCGGCTGCGCGGGCCCGGTTGCAGCGAGAGCCCGCATCCCGAGCACGTCCGCGAGTGGAACGCGGCCGAGTTCCGCGCCTGCGTCGAGCATGCGGGGCTCACGGTGCTGCGCCACTCGCTGCTGCCGCAGCGCCGGCTCGGCGGCTGCGAGCGCATCGCGGCGCGACTGCTCGGGCGCTTCGTTCTGCAGCGCCGCTGGGCCTCCTGTCAGGCGCTCGTCTGCCGGCGCGCGGAGCCGCGCTGATGCACGCGGTCGCGCAGCCGTGCGCGTCGGCCGCGGAGCCCCTGGCGACGGCGGAGTTCCGGGCGCTGCTGCGCCTGGCGGCGGATCTCGCCCCGCCGCTGCTGCTCTTCGTCGGCCTCGAGCGCGCGCTGATGCCGCTCTGCCGGCTGCCCGAGATCCGCTATTCCGAGCCCGTGATCGCGCTCGGGCTCGCGCGCGCGCTTGCGGAGCAACCGCTGCTCCCGGCGCTCGCGGCGCTGCTCGTGGGCCTGCGCGGCCGCATGCTCTGCCGCAGCTGGGCGGAGCTCGAGCACGGCCGCGCGCTGCAGTGCTTGATCAGCGCAATTGCACTCGCCTTCGCCTGGGCCTTCTCGAGCTACGACGTGAATCTGTACTTCGACCGAGAGCATCTCGCGGACCGCGCGTTGCTCGCAGCGCTCGCGGCGCTGGTCGCCTTCCGGCCCGGATTCCTGCTGCTCTACCTGCCGCTGTTGCTCGCGATCATCTGGCAGTTCGACTTCCCCTTCGGCGGCTATTCGTGGACGGACAAGTCGGCCCCCCTGCGCGTGCTGCTGTTCTTCGCCGCGAGCTTCGTCTGGCTGGCCTGCAGCGGCGGACGGCGCGCGCAGGCCTTCGTGTTCGGCGCGGGCTGCCTGCTGGCCGCCCATTACTGGATTCCCGGCTTCGAGAAGCTGCGCCTCGGCTGGCTCGCGCACGGCCAGCTCCACCACTTGACGCTCGCCGCGTGGGAGAACGGCTGGCTCGCACAGCTCGATTCCGCCCAGATCATCGCGTTCGTAGCTGCGCTCGCTCGTTTCGAGCCGCTCTCGCAGGCGATGACACTCGCGCTCGAGGCCGGCGCGCTGCTCTTTTTCGCGCGCGCTGAGATCGCGCTCGGGTTGCTCGCGGGCTGGATCCTGCTGCACGCCGGCATCTTCGCGACTTCGGGCATCTGCTTCTGGAAGTGGGCGCTGGCCGACGCCGGCCTATTCGCACTGCTGCTGGCGCTGCGCCGCTCGCCGCGGCTTCCGATCTTCGGGCCCCTGCCCTGCGCGCTCTCGCTGATCCTGATCGCACTCGCGCCGCACTGGTGCGAGCCGGTCCGCCTCGGCTGGTACGACACCCGCCTCGCCTACACCTACCGCTACCAGGCCGTCGATGCGCAGGGCCGCAGCTCGCAGCTCGCGCCGAGCTTTTTTGCGCCCTACGACCTCTCCTTCGCGCAGGGGCGCTTCCACTACCTCTCGCAGCAGCCGGCGCTGGTCGCGACCTACGGCGCCACGCGCGACCCCAAGGTCGCGGCCGCGCTGCTCCGCGCGCGCAGCCTGGCGGAGATCGAGCACCTCGAAGCCGAGCTCGGCCAGCGCGCGAGCGATCCCGCGCAGGCCGCGCGCTTCGATCGCTTCATGCTCCGCTTCCTGGCAGCCTCGAACCGCCGGCTCGGACAGCACCACTGGTTCGCCGCGGTGGCGGCCCCGCTCCACATCTGGACCTCCGCACGCGCGCCGGCCTATGCGGGAGAGCAACCGATCGCGCGCCTGCGGGTGGAGCGCGTCACGACGCTCTGGGACGGCGCTGCGCTGCGCGAGCTGCGCGTCGAGCGCGTGCGCGAGCTCGTGATCCCCCGCGAGGCCTCACTTGCGGCAGGCGACGACATAGCCCGTCGTCAGGGCATCCGAGCGAATCGCGCGGTCGCAGAGATCGATCAGCGGCTTCAGCGCGAGGCTCGCGAAGAGCGCCGCGAGGCCGATCAGGTTGTCGCCGAGATACCGGCTGCGCGTGAGGCGCAACAGCGGCACCAGCAACGCCTTCAGGGTGCCGTTGCGCCGCTCGATCCGGCAGCTCGCGAATCCGCGCAGCAGATGGCGCAAGCCGTGTTCCGTGAAGCGGTAGTAGTCCTGCGGAGCCTCGTGGATCTCGAACACGAAGGGCGTGCTCAGCACGAAGTGGCCCTGCGGCACCAGCACGCGGCGGAGCTCCGCGATCGCGCGCTCGGGCGCGGCGACGTGCTCGAGCACTTCGAGCAGGAAGACCGCATCGAAACTCGCGTCCGGGAAACAGCGCAGGTCGCAGACGTCGGCCACCAGATCGGGGCGGCGCTGCGGGGACAGGTCGACGTGCAGGACCCTGCACTCTCGCAGCCGGGAGACGCGCCCCGCGAGCAGGCCGCCCGCGCCGACGTTCAGCACGCGCTTCGAACCGGGCAGCGCCTCGAGGGCCAAGATCTCGCGCTCGAGGAACGAGTTCAAGTTCTCGCGGCTGAAGCGATTCGAGCCGTCGATCACGAGCGGGCGTGCGCAGAAGCGCCGCACCTGGACGGCCAGGCGCCGGCGCACGCGTTCTCGCAGCGAGCTCTCCCCCACCGGCGGCGCAACGTAGCACCGCGGAGCGCCTGAGGTGGAGCGCATGCTCGAACGCCGCGTCTGTGCCGTATGTGGCTCGCTCGAGTCCGAGCGGCTGCGCAGCGCCGCCTACTGCGCGCCCGAGGTCTGGAGCTTCCTCGCGGAGTACTACCAGGGGCGCATCCCGGCGGACGCGCTGGGCGATGCCCGCTACGAGATCCGGCGCTGTCGCGCCTGCGCTTTCCTGTGGCAGGCCTATCACCTCGACCCCGACGGCATGCAGCGCCTCTACGAGGAATGGATCTCGGCAGAGGACAGCCTGGCAAAAAAGACTTCCGCCGAGATCGAGCTCTACGACGGCTACGCGCGTGAGCTCTCCGAGATCTCGCGGCGCCTCGGGCGCAAGCCCTGCCAGCTCGCGCTGCTCGACTTCGGCATGGGCTGGGGCGCGTGGTGCCGGCTGGCAGAGGCCTACGGCTTCAAGGTGACGGGTGTCGAGCTCTCGGAGCGCAGGCTCCGGTATGCGCGCGCCCAGGGGCTACGCGCGCAGCCGCTGCTCGACGCCTCCCTGCGCTACGACTTCATCAACTGCCATCAGGTCCTCGAGCACCTGCCGGATCCGCGCGCGACCCTGGGTCAGCTCGCGCAGGCGCTCGCAGCCGGCGGCCAGCTCCGGGTCAGCGTCCCGGACGCGCGCGGCATGGCAGCGGCGCTGTGCGCGCCCGGCTGGCGCGCCGCGAAGGACGCGCTGCACCCGCTCGAGCACCTGAACGGCTTCGAACCCGAGACGCTCGCGCGCCTCGCGGCGAGCGTCGGGCTGCGCCCGGCGCCAGCGCCGCGCGCACGCGCACGCGCCGCTTCGCTGCGCGCGCGGATCCCAGGGCTGCGAAGCCGCGCACAGGCGCCGCGCGCGAGCACGACGCAGTACTTCGTGCGGGCGGAGCCCTAGCCATGTGCGGAATTCTCGGCCAGATCGAGCTGCACGAACCGGTCGACCCGGAGCACTTCGCGCGCATGCTCGCGACGCTCGCCGCGCGCGGGCCGGACGGCGAGGGGACGCAGCGCCTCCACGGCGGGCGGGTCGCGCTCGGGCACCGGAGGCTCGCGATCATCGACCTCTCGCCGAGCGCTGCGCAGCCGCTGCCGAACGAGGACGAGACGATCTGGCTGACCTTCAATGGCGAGATCTACAACTATCGCGAGCTGCGCAAGGAGCTCAGCTCGCGCGGCCACCGCTTCCGCTCGGAGGGCGACTCCGAGGTGATCGTACACGCATACGAGCAGTGGGGCGACGACTGCGTCGCGCGACTGCGCGGGATCTTCGCGTTCGGCCTCTGGGACGCGCGGCGCGAGCGCCTGTTGCTGGTGCGCGATCGCCTCGGGGTGAAGCCGCTCTACTACTGGGCGCACGCCAACGGGCTCGTCTTCGCGTCCCAACCGCGCGCGATCCTCGAACACGCGCACTTCCGCCGCGAAGTCGATCCGGGCGCGTTTCAGCACTACCTGACCTATCGCTACGTCCCGGATCGGCTCGCGATCTGGTCCGGAATGCAGAAGCTCCCGGCCGCGCACCGGCTCGTCTGGGAACGGCGCGGCCAGCGCCTCGAGCGCTGGTGGGAGCTCCGCTATTCCCCGACGGTGCAGCGCGTCGAGGAGGCGGCGGAGCTGGTCCGCGCGAAGCTCGACGAGGCGGTGAGATCCCAGCTCGTGAGCGACGTTCCGGTCGGGGTCTTCCTCTCCGGCGGGATCGACTCGAGCGCGGTCGCCGGCCTCGCGGCGCGCGCGCAGTCGGGCCGGCTGCCGAGCTTCACGATCGGCTTCGCAGAGCCCGAGGCAGACGAACGCCGCTTCGCACGCCTCGCCGCCGAGGCGATCGGAACCGATCCGCACGAGCTGGAGCTCTCGGCCGCAGCCGCCGCGCTGCTGATCCCGAGCTGGATCGCCGCCTACGACGAACCGTTCTTCGATACCTCCTGCCTGCCGACTCTCGCGGTATCCCGGCTCGCGCGCGCTGCGCGCGTGCCGGTGATCCTGTCGGGCGATGGCGGCGACGAGCTCTTCGCGGGCTACCGCTGGTACGACGCTCCAGCGCGCGAGCGCGCCGCGCGCTGGCGCTGGCCGCTGCGCGGAGCGCGACCTTCTCCGCGCGCGTTCCTCGCTGCACACCTCGCGCGCGTGAGCCCGCTCGGGCGGCGCCTGGCTCGCGCAATCGTGCCTGCGGCACCGGCCTTCGATCCGCTCGCGCTGCTGCAGCGCTTCGACCGCCCCGAGCTGCCGCGCGTCACGCGCCTGCAGCTGCTGGATCTGCAGACCTTTCTCGTCGACGACGTGCTGCTGAAGGTGGACCACGCGAGCATGGCCCACGGCGTCGAGGTGCGGGTGCCCTTCCTCGACCACGAGCTGGTCGAGGCGGCCTTCTCGATCGACAGCCGTGTGGTCTTCGGCGACGGCGAGCGCAAGGCACTGCTCAAGCACGCGGCCGCGAGCTGGCTCCCGGCCCCGCTGCTGACACCGCGCAAGAGCGGTTTCGGAGTGCCGCTCGCGGCCTGGCTGCGCGGGGAGCTCGGGCGTCGCGTCAACGCGACCCTGCGCGACAGCGTGCTCGTCGCGCGCGGGCTGGTCGCGCCCCAGGCCATGGCCTGCGTGCTCGCCTCGGCTGAGCCCTCGCCGCTCTGGCTGCTGTTCGCCGCCGAGCTCTGGGCGCGGCACTGGCTGGAGCCCGCGGCAGCGCCGATCGCAGTGTCGGAGCTCGCCGCATGAGGCTGCTGTACCTCTCGCAAGGCAACATCCCTTCGAAGTGGGCGCACAGCTTCCAGGCGATGAAGATGGCCGACGCCTTCGCGCAGCAGCTCGGCGCGGTCGAGCTCTTGACTGCGCGCAGCCTGCTCCCGAGCGGCCTGAACCGGGTCGACCTGCAGCGCTGGTACGGAATCAGTCCGCGCCTGCGCGTCGTCCGGCTGCCGCTCTACCTCCGCCCGCGCGAGAGCTTCTTCACGCACTTCGAGAGCTGGCGCTTCGATCTGGCTGCGGCGGCGTACGCTCGCCGAAAGCGCCCAGATCTCGTCTACTCGCGCTCGCTCGGTGCCGCGCTGCGCTGTGCTCGCGCGGGACTTCCGAGCGTGCTCGAAGCGCACGTCGCGCCGACGCCTCGCTGGCTCCCGCGCCTGCGTGCGCTCGCGGAGCTCGGGGCGCTGCTTCGGCTCGTGACCGTCACGCAGGCGCTGCGCGAGGACTGGATCCGTGCGGGGCTGCCGGCCGAGAAGATCTGCGTCTGGCCCGACGCCGTGGACCTCGAGCGCTTCACAGAGTCGCTCACGCCGCAGGCCGCCCGCGCGCGCCTCGGCCTCGCGATCGCGGGTCCGCTCGCGGTCTATTGCGGGCACTTCTATGAGCCGAAGGGGGTCACGACGCTCGCGGACGCCGCGCGCCGGCTCTCGAAGGGCGCGGTGCAGCTCGTCGGAGGCTGGCCCGAGGACATCGCGCGCCTGCGCGCGCGCGCACGCGGCTGCGAGGCGATCTCCTTCGCGGGCTTCGTTCCGAATGAGCTCGTGCCGGTCCACCTCGCGGCCGCAGATCTGCTGGTGCTGCCGAACTCCGCGCGCTTCCCGCAGGCGCGCACGACCTCGCCGCTCAAGCTCTTCGAGTACATGGCCGCGCGGCGCCCGATCGTCGCGACGCGGATTCCCGCGCTCGAGGGCCTGTTGCGCCACGGCGAGAATGCCTGGGTCGTCGCTCCGGACAGCTCCGAGGCGCTGGCCGAGGGCATCGAGCACGTGTTTTCCGATCCGGATCTCGGTGCGCACATGGCCGCGAACGCGTGGCGCGAGGTCCAGCGCTTCTCCTGGCAGCGCCGCGCCAGCGAGATCCTGGCGGCCGTGGGATTCGGGCGCGGGACTCGATCCGATGCGCCATGCTCCGCGCGCGATGCCTGAGCTCCTCACGCGCTGGATCGTCTACGTCTTGATCTCGCGCCGGGCGCGGCGGAGCTACGTCGGCGTCACGACCGATGTCTCGCGCCGTCTCGCGCAACACAATGGCCGGCGGCCCGGCGGCGCGCGCTCGACGCGCGCCGGACGGCCCTGGCGCCTCGCGCGGCGCTTCGGACCCTACGCGACCCGCGCGCAAGCGCAGCGCATCGAGGCGGAACTCAAGCGCCGCCGCGGTGCGGAACAACGGCTCCGCGGACCCTTTGCGCCGCCGCACTAGCAACCTGGGTCGAAGGAGCGAGCTGGTCCCGATACCGACGCGAGCGACTGCTCTGACGACTCCCGATGGGGAGCTGACCCGCTGGCGCTGAATCGAGGGAGAGTGCATGGCTCTCGGCCTTGCGAGTCTGCTCCTGGCGCACGCAGTGGGCTTCGCGCTCCCCGGTCTGCTCGCCGCGAAGGCACTGCGCGTGCGCCCGATCTGGTGCGCGGCCTTCGCCCTCTCCTGGCTCTGCCTGGTGCTGGGCGTGATCGCACTGCAGATCGCCGGTGTGCCGCTCCGCTTCTGGAGCGTCCTGTGTTGGCAGCTCGGGGTTGCCGGCCTGGCGGCGTTGACCTGGCGGGCGGAACGCGGGCCCGAACCCCCTGAACCCGCCGCTCTGCACTCCGGCTGGAGCCCCGCACAGCTCCGGCTGCTGCTCGGGCTGATCGGCGCCGCGGCTCTAGTCCTCCTCTGGCGGCTCTGGCTGGTGCCCCTGGCGGGCTACGACACGCCCTTTCGCTGGGAGTTCCTGGCCCGGCAGATCCTGGAACACGCGAATCTCGACTACTACCCGCCGGCTTCCGCAGCCGACTACCACATCTATTTCTTTCCCGACGCCATCCCGCCCGTGGTGTCCGCGCCGTACTGGTGGCTCTACGCCGCCTGGGGCGGGCCCGAGCCGCGCCTCACCACGCTCTTCGTGCTGGCCCAGTGGTCGGCGGCGCTCGGCTTCACACACCGGGCGGCGTCTAACTTGGGGGGGCGCGACGCCGGTTGGCTCGCTGCCGCGCTGCTCGCCGGCTCGGCCTTCTTCTTCCGCTCGGTCGCGATCGGGCAGGACGCGGGCGCTACCGCGCTGGCCGTGGCGGGAGTGCTGGCGGTCTTGTCCGAACGGCGCGAACTCGACGCGCGCAGCGCAGTGGCGGCGGCGCTCTTGTGCGGCGTCGGCGCCATGGTCCGGGAGTATGGGGCCGCCGTCGCCGTCATCGCCGCGACGCCGCTGTTCTGGCCGAGGCGGCGTTGGCGGCTGCTGGCCCTCTACGGCGCGGTCCTCGCCGCGCTCGCGGCGCCGTGGGCCCTCCGCAACCTGGTTCGCCTGGGTCACCCATTCCACTCCCTGCCGCTGCCGCTCTTCGCGCCGCTCTCACCGGTCTACGCGGAGATCCTGCACATGGCACAGCTGGAGAACGCGCCGTTGAGCCAGCCCTGGGCGGTGTGGAGCTCCACGCTGATCGAGCTGGCCCGGAGCCAGCCGATCCTCTTGCCATTTGGCCCGGTGGCCGCGCTGCTGCTGGCTCGCAGGGTCCCCTTTCTCATCGTGTCCCTGGCGCTCGCGCTGGCGCTGTGGACCCAGGCGATCGCCCTCTCGCACGGCGGCATGCTCTACAGCACCCGGGTGCTGGCCCCCGCCGCCGTGATCAGCGCGCTGGCGGTCGCGGTCGTCGCCGCCGACCGGGCGCGTGGGCCCGCGGCGCGCCGGGCGATCTGCGCCTTGCTAGGCGCGCACGCGCTCTGGGGCCTGCTGCTGGCGGCCTCGTTCCCGTTCAACCTGGGGCCGACGCAGCTGGGCTCGGCGTTGCCGACACTGCTGCGGCACCACGAGATGCCGCTGGCGGAGCGCGAGCTGGCCGCGTTCGCGCAACGCTCCCTGCCCCGCGCTGCGCGGATCCTCTCGGAGAACGCCTTCGCCCACGCGCTGCTGCAGCCGCTGGGCTTCGACGTGGTGCCGATCTGGAGCCCGGAAGTGGCCTTCGTCTTCGACGCAAGCACGCCGGCGCGGGAGATCCGGCGGAAGCTCGCCGAGCGCGGCATCCGCTACCTGCTCTTCTATCCCAACCGCCCCAACACCCGGTACTGCGTCAGGCATCCGTTCTACCGCCAGGACCTCCCCGATTGGCGGCCGATCTCCCGGGACCCGGGCGTGTACGTGCTGCTGGAGATGCCGGAGTAGGTTAGTCGAGGACCTCTCCGCGCAACTTTCGCAGCGGCTCCAGGCTGACCAGGGCGTGGTCGACCTCGATGAAACCGCCACTGGCGCGCAGCTGGTCCCAGTGCTTCGCGAGCTCTTCGGGCGTCACGTCCGCGTCGGGCGGCGCCGCCCAGCCCGGCGCCTGGGCCATGAAGCAGCGCGTGAACCAGTTGTAGCCGGCCATGAAGGTCTCGCCCGTGATCTCGCAGGACTCGTGGACCAGCGCGAGCACCAGCGGGGCGACGCGCCGCGGAGCGCCCGGACCGTCCTCGGATTCGCCGCCAGTCAGCCGCGTCGAGGCCGCGGGCGCGATGCAGTTCACCTGGATGCCACAGCGCGCGCCCTCGATCGAGAGCGTGCGCATCAGGCCCCAGATCCCCATCTTGGCCGCCGAGTAGTTCGCCTGGCCGAAGTTCCCGAAGAGCCCCGACGACGAGGTGGTGAGCACGATCTTGCCGCCGCGCTCCGACTCCTTCATGTGGCGAAAGGCCGGCTGCGCGGTGGAGAAGGCGCCGATCAGGTGGACGTCGAGCACGGCCTGCAGATCCGCGACCGAGAGCTTCGGGAACGACTTGTCGCGCAGGATCCCGGCGTTCGCGATCAGGATGTCGCAGCCGCCGAAGCGCTCGAGCGCGGTGTCGACGATCCTTCGACCGCCCTCGAAGCTGGCCACGGAGTCGAAGCTAGGCACGGCCTCGCCGCCGGCGGCCACGATCTCGGCGACCACGCGGCTGGCCGCCGCGTCCGAGGCGCCGCTGCCGTCGATCGCTCCGCCGAGGTCGTTCACGACCACCCGGGCGCCGCGGCGCGCGAGCTCGAGGGCGTAGGCGCGGCCCACGCCGCCGCCCGCGCCGGTCACTACCGCAACCTTTGCGTCGAATCGCATCTC
>CAYTJA010000015.1:0-18164 GCA_964437835.1 uncultured Spirochaetales bacterium | reverse complement strand
GCTTCGAGGTCGAGCGCGGCCGCCTGACCGGCCGCGTGCTCGGGCCGACCTGCTTCGGGCCGGGCAAGCTCGAAGCGACGCGCGCGTTCGCGCGGCGGCACCAGATCGATCTCGGGAAGAGTTATTTCTATACCGACGGCTCCGAAGACCTGCCGCTGCTCGAGGCGGTCGGGCAGCCGCGGCCGACGAATCCCGACCGCAGCCTGCGCGAGGCAGCGCGCGAGCGCGGCTGGAGCTGCCGCAGCCTGTCCCTGGGTCCGCCGCCGGCGCGCGGAGATGCCGCGCGCACGGCCTTTCTGACGGCACTCTTGCCGACGGCAGTAGCGGCGACTCTCGGCGCAGCAGCCATTGCGAGGCAAACCCCCGGCCCCCTCGCGCTCTGCGTGCGCGGCTTCACGGAGCTCGCGGCGCGCGCGGCGCAGCTCGAGATCCGCGTCGACGGGGCGGAGCACCTGCGGCCGGGGGGACCCGCGCTCTACGTCTTCAACCATGCGAGTGCGATCGACGCGCTGATCCTGTGCCGCGTCGTGCCGCAGCCCTTCGCGGCGCTGCTACAGGGCGGGCAGGGTGCCGCGCTCGCCCGCACGGTCGCAACCGTCGCGCGGGCCGCCGTGATTCTAGAAGCGCCTGGGGCGCGCCTGTCTCGCAGCCACCCCGCGCTGCGAGCGCTGCGCCGCGGCGTATCGCTCGTCGCGGCGCCCGAAGACGCGCCGGCGCCGACGCCGCGGCTGGCCGCGTTTCGCGCGGGTCCGTTCCGCGTGGCGCTCGAGGCCGCTGTGCCGGTCGTGCCGATCGTGATCCACAACGCGCGCGACGTGCTGCCGACCGGCGCCGTCTCGCTGCGGCGTGCGCGCGTGCGCGTCAGCGTGCTGCCGCCCGTTTCGACCCGCGCGTGGCTGCCGCGCACGCTGCGACGCGAAGTCGCGCAGCTGCGCGACCGATTCGTCGCTGCGCTCGGCGCAGATTCCGCGGAGTCGGAATCGGAGTGCGCGCCGCAGCAGTAGCGCCGTGTACAATCGCCCGCGCTGCGGCGCATCCGAGCGCGCTGCGAGGCGGAAACCGTGGCAGAACGCGCACTCGTGATCGGCGGTACCGGGCCTACCGGGATCCACATCGTGAAGGGGCTCGTCGAGCGCGGCTACCGCGTCTCGATCCTGCACCGCGGAACGCACGAGCGCGCTGAAACCCCGGTGGTCGTCGAGCATCTGCATCACGACCCCTACGACGAAGCGGATCTGCGCCGCGCGCTCGACGGCCAGCGCTTCGATCTCGTCGTCGCGATGTACGGGCGGCTGCGGCGCATCGCGGAGATCACGCGCAGCCGCGCGGGCCGCTTCGTGTCGGTAGGCGGCGTGCCTGCGCACCGCGGCTGGATGAATCCCTATCTCTATGAGCCGCACGGTCTGCCGGTGCCGATCGCAGAGGACGGGCCGACCGTCGCAGTGCCGAGCGAGGACGAGAAGGGCTACCGCGTCGCCCGCAGCGAGGAATTCGTCTTCGCGAACCACCCGGGCGCGGCGCACTTCCGTTACCCCTACGCCTACGGCCCCTATCAGGTCGTGCCGCGCGAGTGGTGCTTCGTGCGCCGGATGCTCGAGGGTCGCAAGCGCATGATCCTGCCCGACGACGGTCTCACGCTGCACCACCACGGCTACACCGAGAACCTGGCAACCGCGGTGCTGCTCGGGATCGACCAGCCCGAAGCGGCCGCAGGGCAGGTCTTCAACGCGGCCGACGAAGAGGTGCTCTCGCTGCGCCAGGTCGCAGAGCTGATCGCGAACGCGCTCGACTGCGAGCTCGAGTTCGTCTCGATGCCCTATGACCTCGCAAGGCCCGCCTGGCCGCTGCTCTCGCAGCCGCTGCCGACGCACCGCGTGCTCGACCTCTCGAAATTGAAGACGCGCCTCGGCTACCGCGACGTCGTGCCCGCGCGCGAGGCCGTGGCCCGCACCGCGCGCTGGCTCGCCGAGCATCCGCCCGTGCGCGGCGCGGTGGAGGAGACGGTGCTGACGGATCCCTTCGACTATCGTGCCGAGGACGAGCTGATGGACGCCTGGCTGCGGCTGCGCGCGGCCCTCCCGGCGGTGAAGTTCGAGAGCGAGCCGGGCTACGGCCTGGCCTACAGCGGGCCCGGCGGGCGGCCTCGCATGCACGCGGAGTTCGAGCAATGACGGAGACGCAGTCCTCGGCAGCACAGAGCCGGCATGGCGCTGCAACCGGGCCGCTCGCGGGCATCCGGATCCTGGATCTCTCGATCGCCGCGACGGGCCCCTACGCGGTCGCGATGCTCGCGGACCAGGGCGCCGACGTGATCAAGATCGAGCGGCCCGGCAGCGGCGATATCGCGCGCTGGGTCGGCGCGCAGGTGAAGGGCATCAGCGCGCTCTACCAGGTCTGCAACCGCGGCAAGCGCTCGGTCGCCGTGAATCTCGACGCGCCGGCCGGCCGCGAGATCGTGCGCACGCTCGCCGCGCAGAGCGACGTCGTGGTGCAGAACTGGCGCCCCGGCGTCGCGGACAAGCTGGGCATCGGCTATGCGGACCTGCGCCGCGATGATCTCGTCTACGTCTCGATCTCCGGCTTCGGAGACTCGGGCCCCTACGCGCAGAAGGGCGCCTACGATACGGTGATCCAGGCCTACGGCGGCGTCGCGATCAACGAGGCCGACCCCGTCACGGGCGCGCCGCGCTTCGCGCGCCAGGTGCTGGCCGACAAAGTCACCGCGCTGACGGCCTCGCAGGCGATCACGGCTGCGCTATTCGCGCGCGAGCGCGGGCGCGGCGGGCAGCACCTGAAGCTCTCGATGCTCGATGCGCTGGTGTCCTTCCTGTGGATCGACGCCGCCGGGCACGAGGTGATCCTCGAAGCCGATCGCTCGCGGCCGGGCGCCTTCGCCGCGAACACGCGCCCCTTCCAGTTCAAGGACGGCTGGGGGGTCTGCACGCCGACGGGCGACAACGACTTCACTGGCATGTGCCGTGCCTTCGGCGTCGAGGGCTGGGACGATCCGCGCCTGGCATCGCCTGCGCTGCGCTACCAGAACAGCGAGCTCACGGGCCAGCTGTTCCGGCGCTGCCTCGAAGCCGCGACGCAGATGACTACCGCGCACGCGATGGCGCGCATGGAAGCCGAGCGCGTGCCCTGCGGCCAGGTGCTCTCACTCGCGGAGCTTCCCGAGAACGAACACGTGCGCGCGATGGGGCTGTTCCGCGAAGAAACGCATCCGATTGCCGGTAGGATCCGGATGCCGCGGCACGTGGCGCGCTTCGAGCGCACGCCCGCGGAGCTCGGCCACCCGGCGCCGGCGCTCGGGGCGGATACCGACGCGGTGCTGGGCGAGCTCGGGCTCGGGGCGCGGATCGCGGAGTTGCGCGCGTCGGGCGTCGTGGCTTAGCTCGGATCGGCGCGTGTCGATCGCGGATGTCCTGATCGTCGGCGCGGGCTCGGCCGGCTGCGTGCTCGCCGCGCGGCTCTCGGAAGACCCCGCGCGGCGCGTCGTGCTGCTCGAGGCCGGCCCCGATTGCCGCGAGGCGGAGCTTCCCGAAGAGCTGCGCAGGCTGGGTCGCGTGGCCGCGTGGCCCTACGAGTGGGGCGAGCGCGCGCGGTCGATTCGAGGGCGCGAGCTGAGCTATCTCCGCGGGCGCGGCGTCGGGGGCTCGTCGCGCACGAACGGCGGTGTTGCCCTGCGGCCGGAGCCGCTCGACTTCGAGTGCTGGCCCGCGGGCTGGCGCTGGCAGGACCTGCTGCCGCATTTCCGCCGCCTCGAGCGCGACCTCGACTTCGGCGGCGCGCCCTGGCACGGCGATTCCGGGCCGATCCCGATCGTGCGCTCGCCGCTCGCCGAGCACCTGCCCTATCAGCGCGCGTTTCACGACGCCTGCCTGACGCTCGGCCTGCCGGCCTGCGCGGATCAGAACGCGCCCGCCACGACCGGCGTCGGCCCGATTCCGATGAATCGGATCGGCAACCGCCGCGTGTCGAGCGCGGGCGCCTATCTCGAGCCCGCGCGCGAGCGCGCGAATCTGGTCGTGCGCGGCGATGCGCACGTGCGACGCGTGCAGATTCACGGTGGGCGCGTCGTCGGCGTCGAACTCGCGAGCGGCGAGGAGCTGCGCGCGGATGCGGTCTGGCTCTGCGCGGGCGTGATCCAGAATCCGGGACTGTTGTGGCGCTCGGGCATCGGGCCGGCGAGCGAGCTGCGCGCGCTCGGGATCGAGCTGCGGGTCGACCTGCCGGCCGTGGGCCGCCACTGGACGGACCACAGCGTCGTGACCTTCGCGTGTCCGATCGACGCGAGCGCGGCGCCGCGCGGCGGGCCGGCGCTGCAATCGATCCTGCGCACGACGGCGCCCGGCAGCGCGCGCCGCAACGATCTCCAGCTCACCCCGTGGCTGAATCGCAGCCCCGCGCTCGAGCTCTGCATCAGCGTGTCGCTGCAGCTGCCCGAGGGCAGCGGTTCGGTATCGCTCGTGAGTTCCGACCCGGCCGCGCGGCCGCAGCTCGAATGGCCCTACGCCGGAATCGCCGAGAACGTGCGGCGGCTGCGCGAGGGCTGGCGCCTCGCAGCGCGGATCGCGGAAACCTCGGCACTGTGCACGGAACCGAGCGCGCTGCGGCGCATTCTCGACGCGGCGGATGCCGAGCTCGATGAACGCGTGGCCGAGGAGCACGCGGCCTTCTATCACGGCGTCGGCAGCTGCCGGCTCGGCGAGCCCGGAGCGCACGACGCCGTCATCGACCCCGACTGCCGCGTGCACGGCATCGCCGGCCTGCAAATCGCCGACGCTTCGATCGCCCCCGTTGTCCCGCGCACGAACACGAACCTGCTCGCGATCGCAATCGCCGAACGCGCCGCCGCGCTCGCGTGAGCGGGGCTTACGAAATGCAGTAGCTGCATTTCGTAAGCCCCGTCCCCGCTATTCCGCCCTAGGGGGCGAGCAGATCTGCGGCGAGCTTGCGCGCGAGGTTGCCGTCGAGTTCGCCTTTGTGCGCTTTCATGAGTGCGCCCATGACCTTGCCGAGCTCCTTCGCGGAGCTCGCGCCGCTTGCGGCGATGGCTTCCTGCACCCAGCGCCGCGTCGTGGCCTCGTCTGCGAGGCTCGGCAGGAAGGTCTGGATCACCGCGAGCTCGGCGCGCTCTTCCGCGGCCATCTCGGGGCGGCCGCCCTGCTCGAAGGCCTCGATGCTCTCCTTGCGCTGCTTCTCGAGCTTGCGCAACAGCTCGCGCGACAGCTCGTCCGGGAGGCTCGTCGAGCCGTCCTTCTTCATCTCGGTCAGGAACGCCGCGCGGATGTTGCGCAGCGCGCGCAGGCGCAGCGGCTCGTTCGCCTTGAGCGCCTGCTTCATTTGAAGGCTCACGTCATCGACCAGCGACATGCTCACTCCTGCTGGCGGAGATCCGCGCAGATGCCGAGTGTAGCCGGGCCCGCGCCCGTGCCGCGCGATGCGGCCGGCACCACGGCCCGCTTCACGTGCTCGTTTCAGTCGGAGGCCGTGGGAGCGGAGTCGGCCGGATCCAGCACCGCGGTCGCTGCGAGCGCGCGCACGTAGTCCTCCGGCAGGCCCTGGGCGCGCGCGCCGTCCACGACCATCCGCAGGTAGGACGCGCGCGGGCGCTCGTCCGCGAGCCGCTGCTCGCTCTGATAGGTCTCGGCGCGGGTGGACTCGCCCGCGGCCTGCGTGCGTACCGCGACCGCCACGCGCGCGTAGCCGGACTCGCTGCGGTCGAGCGTCGCCCAATCCCCTGGCGCGAGCGCGTAGAGCACGCCCCAGACGCGGGCGCCGGGCTCGCGGCGCAGGTTCGCCTTCGCGCTGCCGTCGCGGCCGCGCTTCTCGAAGACGAGCCGGTAGTCCGGAAGCCAGGCGCGCCCGCCGCAGCTCGCTGTGGGCACGCGACTGCGCATGCGCGAGGCGAGCAAGTTCGATCCGTAGGCGAAATAGAGCTCCAGATGCGCTCCGCGGACCAGCGGGCTCCGGCAGTGCAGGGCGCGAGCTGCTGGTGCGGCGCAGACCGACAGCTAACCTACCGCTCCGCTGCGCGGCCCCGCGAGGCTGGGGCCCGATTCTGAGGAGAGCCATGAAGAAGATGGGGATGGGGAGTCTGCGATCCCTGATCGTCCGGATCGGGGTGGCAGTGGCCGCGCTCGCGGCGAGCGCGCTGCCGATGAATGCGGAAGAGCCGGCAGCCGGAGCTGCCAAGAAGGGGGATCCGTTGCAGGCGATCGAGTCTTTCACCGAGATGCAGCAGGTCGACAAATCGAAGCCGGCATGGCGCCAGCACCTGCAGAAGCCGCCTGTCGCGAGCTTCGATGCGGCGAAGCAGTACTTCTGGAAGCTCGAGACCAACGTCGGCACGCTCAAGATCGCGCTGTTTCCGGACATCGCGCCGATGCACGTGACGAGCACGATCTATCTGACCAGGCTCGGCTTCTACGACGGCCTTGCGTTCCACCGCGTGATCACCGCCTTCATGGCCCAGGGCGGCGACCCGATCGGCAACGGCACCGGCGGCCCGGGCTACCAGTACGCGGGGGAGTTCAGCAAGGACAAGAAGGCCCGGCACACGCGCAAGGGCCTGCTCAGCATGGCCAACGCGGGCCCCGGCACGGACGGCAGTCAATTCTTCATCACCTTCGCGGCCACCCCGCACCTGGACGACCGCCATTCGATCTTCGGCGAAGTGATCGAGGGCAAGGGCACGCTCGATGAGCTCGAGAAGCGCGGTTCGCCCTCGGGCAAGACCAAAGAGCCGCTCTCGATCAAGAAGGCGGAAATCCAGGTCGAATAGTCCGGCGCTGCCGGGCCGCGGCGCAGGCGCCGCGGCCCGGCGCGTCTTCCGGCCCGGAGGGAAGCATGGCAGCCAAGGTCGCGATCCTGCGGACCACTCCGCGCACGGTGCTCGAGGATTACCACCGCCTGCTGAACCTGGCCGACTACCAGTCGGTGCTGTCGAAGCAGATCGACACCGCGCTCAAGATCAACATCTCCTGGCACTTCTTCTACCCGGGCAGCTCGACCACCCCGTGGCAGCTCGAAGGCGTGATCGGCGCGATGCTGCGGGACGGCTACGACCCGAAGCTGATCCACGGCTGCCACAACCGCACGGTCGTGATCGACGCGCACCTGGGCGAGCGCGAGAACAAACACATCGACGTGATCGAGAAGCACGGCCTGCGCAACGTCCACCTCTACGAGGGCGAGGAGTGGGTCCACGTGCGCGACGCCGTGGGCGAGCTCGCGGATCGCTTTCTGTGTCTGAACCAGGTCTACCCGCAGGGTTTCTCGATCCCGAAGCGCTTCATCGGCGAGAACATCCTGCATCTGCCGACGGTCAAGACGCACGTCTTCACGACCACGACCGGCGCGATGAAGAACGCCTTCGGCGGCCTGCTGAACGAGCGCCGCCACTGGACGCATCCCGTGATCCACGAGACGCTCGTGGACCTCCTGATGATCCAGCAGAAGATCCACCCGGGCATCTTCGCGGTGATGGACGGCACTTTCGCGGGCGACGGCCCGGGCCCGCGCTGCATGATCCCTCACGTGAAGAACGTGATCCTCGCGAGCGCCGATCAGGTCGCGATCGACGCCGTCGCCGCGCGCCTGATGGGCTTCGACCCGATGCAGATAAAATTCATCCGCCTCGCACACGAGCGCGGCCTCGGCTGCGGCGACCCGAGCCAGATCCAGATCGTCGGCGATGCGGACGCCGCGGCCGAGCGCTGGAACTTCGTCGGTCCCTTCGAGAAGATGACCTTCGCGGCGCGCATGCAGCACCAGATCTACTGGGGACCCCTCAAGAAGCCGATCGAGTGGTCGCTGAAGACGGTACTCGCGCCCTGGGCCTATCTCGCGAGCGTCGCCTATCACGACACCTTCTGGTACCCCTTTCTCGCGCGCGCGAAGATGGCCCAGGTGCTCGAGAGCGACTGGGGCCGCCTGTTCGCGAACTGGCAGCAGCTCCGGCCCGACGCGCGCGGCTTCCCGGAGGTCGGCGCGGCAGCGGCCCAGATCGAGCGCTCCGGGCTCAAGGCCTTCCTGACCTCGTTCCGGCTGCTGCTGACCTGCCTGCTCGAAGCGCCGGAGATCTCGGCACGCCGGCGCACGCGCGCGCTCGGCACGGGACGTTAGTCCGAGAAGCCCGGGTTCTCGGGGCTGTGCTCCGGCAGCCAGCGGAAGCGGAAGCCCAGCGCCCCGCGGTAGAACCACGCAGCCGGCTCGAAGTGCCAGTTCGCGGTTTCGGTGCCGCTGGCGTCCGTGTAGCTGCCCGCGAAGTCGATGCTGCGGTTGCCGAGCGCGGCGTAGGCCTGCCCCGACGCGAAGACGGACATCAGCGTGGGCCCGAAGCGCGCGGCGTCGATTTCGAACTCCAGCCCAGCCCCCACCGAGTGATAGGCGTGGCTGCGATTTCCGCGAATCTCGATCAGCCGGAAGTTCGTGGTCCCGTTGGTGTTCCCCGGTTCGAGTGAAATGGCGCGATTCACCACGCCGCTGGCCTCGAGCTCCTGCCGCAGGTACTCCACGGAGGGCTTGATCCGGAAGCGCCACTCGCCGACCGCGACTGTAAAGGCCACGCCGATTCCCGTGCCGACGACGAGGTCTTTCCACTCGATGCGCGTTCGGCTGCCCTGACCGAGCAAGAATTCTTCCAGGGTGTTCTCAGTCGGAGCTGCGAGCTTCCCGGGAGCGCCTTCCTTCGCGACGTCGTACGCGAAGGCGAAGGCCACGCCGATGTCGGCGTGTCCGAAGAGCCGCGGGGTCCCGACGAGGCCGGCGATCCCAGGAGTTGCGAGCTCGAGGGTGCCGCTTGCGAGCGGGTCGAAGAGCAGCTCGCTGCCGGATGCGGAGGGGCGCACCGTGCTGGCCACCGAGGCCTCGGAGTCCCACGCGGAGATTCCCAACGTGACTCCGACAGCCGGTACCCAGCGGCGCGTTTCGGCGACGCCCTGCGTCTGCGCGGATGCCATGGCTACCGGCGCGATGGTCAGCGCGAACGCGGCGAGCCTGCAGCGGCGGATCGGCTTCGAGTGCATCCGGAACGAAGCGTGCATCAGAGGGGCATTCCGTTGCAACCACCGCGATCCGATTCGAATGTTAGTCCTTCCCACGGTTCATCGCGCTCGCGTCCGCGCGTTGACGCGGCCCCCCCACTCGGGCAGAGTACGCGTTTCCGCTCGTGAGGTCCGAGCTACGTGTTTCCGGTCTTTCCCAGGCTGCGGCCTTCGCAGGGCTTCCGCGCGATCGCGCTGTGCGTGCTCTCGGGCCCCTTCATGGCGGGGCTCTCCGCCCCGGCCCCCGCCGCTGCAGCCGAAACCGAGGCGCGCGATGACGTCGAGGTGGAACCGGCGGCCGATCGAGGGCCGGGGGCCGGATTTGGGCCCGCGCCGCCGCCGGGAGTCGAAGAGATCGTCGTGATCGGCGAGCGGCGCGAGGGACTCGCCCCGGTGGAGGCCGTATCGGTCACGAGCTTCGATTCCGAAACGATCGAGGCCCTCGGCGCCCAGGACTTCTCCGATCTCGCCAGGGTGACGCCGAGCCTCGAGATCAACACGATCTCGGCCAGCTCGCCGACCTTCTACATCCGCGGCGTCGGCCTGAACGATTTCGCCGCGAATGCAACGGGTGCGGTCTCGATCTACCAGGACGGGGTTCCGATCAACGCGCCCGCGCTGCAGCTCGGGCAGCTCTTCGACCTCGAGGGTGCGGACGTCCTGAAGGGGCCGCAGACCTTTGGAAACGAGCGCAACGCGACGGCCGGGATGATCCGTGCGAAGGCGCGGCTGCCGAACGGAGAATACGAGTCGGCGCTGCGCTTCGACTACGGCCGCTTCGATTCTCGGGACGCCGAGGGCGCGCTCGCTCTTCCGCTCACCCCGGGAGGCGAGCTCTCGACGCGCATCTCCTTTCGATACTCCGACCGGGCTGCTTTCGTCGAGAACCGCTGCGGCGGTCTGGCTGCGCCTGCGCGGGGCGTCTGTGGGGCGTGGAACAGAACGAATGGACCGTCCAACACCTGGTCGGAGCCCGTTCCGGCCGGCTTGCCCGAGGAGGTCGGTGACCGAAAACGCTGGGCACTCCGCAGCTTGTTCCGCCTGCAGCCATCGGGCAGCGACTCGGACTGGATCTTCAATCTGCACGGAGCCGCGATCGATCAGGATTCTGAGCTCGGACAGATGATCGGGACGGGAGGGGACAATCTCACCAACCTGGATACGCAGAGCGGATACAACGATCCGGACATCCAAGCCATTTTCGACTCGATCGAACAGAGAGAACGCGCCAATGGGGTGCCGCGTTCCGTTGCGAGGCAACAGGCGAAGCGCGAGACGCTGCAGCTGGTCACCGACGACATCGGGCTCGCGAAGCCCTTCACGAACGACTACAACCTCGTCGGGCAGGAGAAGCTCCAGAGCCTCGGCGGTTCGCTGCGCGGCCAGATGTACCTGGGCCCGCTGCGTTTCGAGACGATCAGCGGCGTCGAGTCCTACGACCGCAGGAACGCAAACGATTTCGACTTCAGCTCGCGCACCGCGATCCACTCCGACAATCACGACTACGGGCGCCAGATCACTCAGTCGCTGGAACTCGAGTCGGAGTTCGATCGAATTCCGTTGACCTGGCGCGTCGGCGGATTCTTCCTGACCGAAGCGCTCGACTCGGACACCCAGGTCCTCTTCAACTTCTCGACCGACGGAAGTCTTCAGGCCAACCGGAGTCCTCAGCGGGATTACACGCAGGATCTCTACAGCACCGGGGCCTTCGGAAATCTCGAATGGGATTTCCACGACAAGTTCACGCTGTCGGGCGGCCTCCGCTTGAATTGGGAGCGAAAGGACCTCAGGATCCGCGGGGAATCCTGCACCGCTCAAGGAAGTTGCATTGGCGGCACGGCCACCATGGCGGAATCCTGGCTGGCCCCGACGGGTGCGATCATCCTGGCCTATCGCCCGACGGACGAGCTCGAGATCTACTCGAAATTCAGCCGGGGCTGGAAGCCGGGGGTGTTCAATACCGCGATCGAGGATGGCATACCCTCGATCGAAGTCGCGAAGCCCGAGGACATCGATGCCTTCGAGATCGGCACCCGCGCGCGCTGGTTCGCCGGCGCGCTCGAGGCCCGTGCGGCCCTCTTCTACTACAAGTACAGGGACTATCAGGTCTTTCTTCTGGACGATACCAATGCACCCGCTCCGGAATTCGTGATCATCAACGTCGCCAAGGCCCAGATCTACGGTGCAGAGCTCGACCTCCGCTGGGAGCCGCTCCGCGACAGGGTCCCGGCCCTCTTCGAGGGCCTCGTCTTCGAGCTACGCGGCGGGTGGCTCGAGAGTAAGGCCCTCGACTTCACGAGGGTTCGACGCAACAACTTCGGGGTCATCGCGGTGACCGAGGTGATCGACTTCAGCGGGAATCGGCTGCCGAATACGCCGCGCTGGAAGGCGAGCGGATCGGCTTGGATCCCGCTCGAGCTGGGTCGCTGGGGAACGCTCACGCCGCGCTACGACCTGAGCTACACGGACGACATCTTCTTCGATCCCTCGCAGGGCGTAGGCACGGGCAGCAGGCCGCTCCCGAAGTACGGGATCGGCCAGAGGGCCTACTGGCTGCACCATTTCCGCCTGTCCTATCGCCTGCCCGGCGATCAGATCGAGCTCTCGGGCTGGGTGCGCAACCTGGCCGACGAGCGCTACAAACGCTATGCAGCGCACGTGAAGGCGCAGCAATCGCTGCTCAACTGGATCGGCGAGCCGCGCACCTACGGTCTCTCGATCGGCTTCGATTGGTAGCGTCGACTCCCGCCCGGGTGTCCGCTCGACTCAGGGCAGCGAATAGCCGAGCGCGCGCAGCTGATTCAGCTCCATCTCGTCGAGCTCGACGCGCGGGACGCCCTCTTCCCAGGGCGGCTTCGAGGCGAGATAGGTCTCCGCCTCGGTGCGGAGCGCGAACGCGATCTCCGGCTGCTCGGCGCTGACGTCGTGAATTTCCAGGCGGTCGCCGCGGCGGTCGAAGAGCTCCGTTCTCGCGTCGGGGCTCGACGTCAGCACGAGCCGGTGGTCACCGCTCGCGACGGCGACCTGGGGCCGCGCCTCCTGCCCGGACTGCCCCCAGGTGCGGTCGAGGAAGGCGTAGGCGCTGCGCGGCGGCGCCGGCTCCGACTCCGGCTCCCCGCGCGCTGCCGCGAGAATCTGGGGCAAGAGGGAGCGCCCGTCACTCGGCTCGAGCGGCGGAAGTCCCAGCAGCGCGAGCAGGGTCGGCCACACATCCAGGTTCTGGGTGCGCTCGCGGATCGCGATGCCCGGCTCGAGCCGGAAGGGCAGCGCGATCACGAGCGGAATCTCCGTCACCTCGGGATACACGTTGCGCGCGTGTCCTTCCTGACCGCGCTCGTGGAAGGCCTCGCCGTGATCCGACGCGATCACGATCAGCGTGCGGGCGGCGAGGCTGCGATCCTTCCAGAGCTGCTGAATCAGCGGGTCGAGCACCCGGTTGATGCGCAGGATCGCCTGGTCGTAGACGTCGGAGTACGAGGGTCCGAAGACCGCGGAAGCTTCGTCGTAGACGTATTCGTGGACGTCCATCAGATGCAGATACAGCAGCCAGCGCTGGTCGCCGTAGGCGCGCAGGAACGCGATCGCGGATTCCACCGCACTGGTGTCGGTGCTGTCGACGCTGAGGGTCGGCCTCTCGCGTCTCTCGGAGGGCAGCAGCGGGCGCGGGGCGGGGCGGTGGTAGACTTCAAACCCCTGCGCGAAGCCGAAGTTAGGCGCGACCCAGCCGTTGCGGTAGATGGCGGCGGTGCGATAGCCGGCGTCGCGGAAGATCTCGGCCGGGAGCCTGGCCTGGGAGGGCAGCACGTGGTCGAAGCGCGTCACGCCCGACCGCAGCGGATGTAGACTGCTCCAGAGCGACGCCATGGAGCACTTCGTCCAAGAGGATTGCGCGAGGTGATTGGAGAAATGGATCCCGGTCGAGGCGAGGCGGTCGAAGGTCGGGCTCGTATCGCGTTCGTAGCCCCAGGCGCCGAGGCGATCCGCGCGCAGCGTATCGATCAGGACGAACAGCAGGTTCAGGTCGCCGCGCTGCGAGAGGGCTGCGAGCTCGCCGGCGCCGCCGACCGGCCGCGGGTCGCCGTCCGTGCGGACTTCGACCGTGCGGGCCAGGAAGGCGAGCACGAGTGCCGCCGCCGCGAGCCAGGGCCAGAAGCGGCGCAGCTTGTCGAGGAGCATCTGCGACTAGATAGCGAAATCGCGGCTTCGGCTCGACGTGCGACGCGCGCCTGCGAGGGGCGTCGCGTCTCGCGCGGCCGCGCGGAGCTGTGCCTGGCGGCCGCATTCGCGGCGGCGCTGATCGGCTGTTCAGGCGATCCGCTCGAGGAACTCCGGGCACTCCACGCGCAAGGCGAATTTCTCGAGATGCTGGAGCCGCTCGAAGCCCTGATCGAGGCTCGGCCGGGGGATCCGGAGCTGCATTTCCTGTACGGAACCGCCAGCGTGGGGACGGGCCACTCGAGTCAGGGGCTGTGGTCCCTGCGGCGCGCCGCCGAGGCGCCGGGCTGGGAGCTGCGAGCGGGTGTCGAGGTCGCGCGGGCGGCGCTGCAGAGCGACGACGCTCCGACAGCGATCGAGGCCGCGACTCGCGTGCTCGAGCGGGAGCCGGACCAGCGCCCGGCGCTCGACATCCGCGCCGAGGCGCGCGTGCGCAAGGGGGACTACGAAGCCGCGCTGGCAGACGTGGCACGCCTGCGCGAGCTCGATCCCAAGAGCGGCGAGCTGGAGCTGATCCGGCTGCGCGCGCTGATCGGGCTGCGCCGCATCGAGGAGTCCGATGCGCTATTCCGCGAGCTCGAACAGCGGAGCGCCGCGGGAGAGCTCGAGCTTCCGCCCGACCGCTACTGCGCGGCGCGCGCAACCTTCCACGCCGAGCGCGGCGAGGCGGAGCTCGCGCGCGAGAGCTTCGAGCGCTGCCTCGACGAGTATCCCGCCGATCCGCTCGTGCTCGAGGCGGCCCTCGGCTTCTTCGACCCGCGCGGAGAATCCGAATCGCTGGAGAAGCTCCTGCGGCGCGCGATCGAGCACGAGCCGGTGGCCGTGCAGGCTCGGCAGGAGCTCGCGAAGCGCCTGCGCGCGTCGGGCCGGCGCGAGGAGGCAGAGCAGATCCTGCTCGCGGGGACCGCGCTCGAACCCGCCGAGCTCGCCGCGAACCACTGGGGCGCGCTCGCGCGGCACTACTTCGAGCTGGAGGCGTATGAGAAGTCGGCCGAGGCCTGGTCGCATGTGATCGAGGTCTTCCCGGATCCCGGCCCCGAGCTGCTGCTCTCGTACGCCGATGCGCTCGCGCTCGCGGGAGAGTACGCGCGCGCGCTCGAAGTCGGCGCGAAGCTGCCGGACACGCATCGCGCGCTGCTGCGCGGGCGGGTCCTGCTCGAACAGCATCGCCCGCGCGAGGCGCTCGCGGCCCTCGACGCCGCGATCCGCCTGTGGCCCGACAATCCGAGCGCGCGTTACTACGCGGCGCGCGCCGCCGAGCAGAACGGCGACTTCGAGCGCGCGATCTCGGAGTACCGCGCGTCGATCCGATCGGGAGCGGAGGTCACGGACGCGGGCCTGCGGCTCGGGCGCCTGCACTTCTTCGAGGGCGCCTTCGAACCCGCGCGCTTCGCGCTGTATCAGCACCTCGAGAAGCACCGCGAGGACGTAGAGGCCTGGGCGCTGTATGCCCGCGTCGAAGGGCGCCTCGGGAAACGCGAGCACGCGAATCAGGTGTTGGAGCGGCTGAAGCGGCTTCCGGGTCAGAGCGGTCGCTCGCTGGTCGAGGTCGCGGCCCTGCTCGCGGCAGCGAGTGGGGACGCTGCGGCGGTCGAGCTGCTGACCCGCCGGCTCGCCGACGCCGCTGCGCCCGAGCGCAGCGACGCCGGGGTGCTGCGCAGTCTCGTCGAACATCTCGCGCGTGCGGGGCGCCCGAGCGAAGCAGTCGCGAAAGCGCGCGCCGCAGCCGCGGAGCGGCCTGGCGAGGCCGAGCTGCAGGAGATCTACGGATCTGCGCTGGAAGCCGACGGGGCGCCGCGCGAGCAGATCGAGGCGGCCCACGAGCTCGCGCTCGCGCTCGTGCCCGGACACCCGGCCTCTCTGCACGCGCTGGCAAAGCTCGCGTCCGCGCGCGGCGAGGTCGACGCCGCGGTCGACCTCTACACGCGCGCGCTCGCGGGTGCGCCAAAGGGGTCGCCCGAAGAGGCCGCGATCGGATCCGACAGCGCGCGCCAGCTGCTCGAAGCGAAGCGCTTTGCCGATGCCGAAGCGCTGCTCGAGGATCTGCTCTGGCGACATCCGATCGACGCTCGGATTGCCGAGCTGCTCGCGGAGGCGCTGCACGAGCAAGATCCGCGCTCCGAGCGCGCGTCAGAGCTCGAACGCCGCGCGCAGCGCTTCGGCAGGGCGGGTTAGGGCTCCATCGCGGGTGCCAATGCCGGAGACTCGGAGGCTGCTGCCGCGCGGCCCCGCTCGCGCAGCGCCGCGCGCCGCGCGGCTCGCCGCTGGAGCTCCTCGAGCAGACCTCCTGCCTCGATCCACGCGCGCGAGGCCTCCGGATCGGCGTGATGCCAGACCTCTGCGACGTCGGCCGTCGCCTGCCGGCGCCGCGTCGGGTCCTCGATGCGCTCGAGGAATGCAATCGCCGCCTGCGGATCGACGCGGGTGATCGCGGTCGCGTAGATGTCGACGATCGCGCCGAGTCCGCTGAGATCGCTGCGCGCCGCGAGCCAGGCGAGCGCCGCGGGGCGGTTGCGGACGACCCAGCGCCGATAGGCCTCGCGCATGACGCTGTCGCGCTGCTTGCCCTCGGGCTGGTCGAGCAGCCAGCCCATCGCGGCGGCGCCGTCCTGCGTCACCCAGTTCACCGCGACCCGCCGCATCAGCAGGCCGCCTTCGGGATCGTCTCGATGAGATTCCGCGATCGCGGTGGCGCGCGCGGGCTCGGTCCTCGCCACCAGACCGACGAGCGTGCGCAGCGCGCTGGCCCGAAATTCCTCCTGGGCCCATTCCTGCGGGAGCGCTTCGATCTCGCGCAGTGCGACGTCTGAACCACCGCGCGCGATTCGATGTTGCAGCAGCACCACCGTTCCGCGCTCTCGATCGAGCCCGGTTTCGAGGGAGGCGAGATAGCGCCAGACCCCGGGCTGGCCCGATTCGCCCCAGCCCTCGATCATGGCCGGGAAGGCTTCCTCCTGGATCTTGGGATCGCGGATCCGATTCAGGGCTTCGAGCGCCGCCTGCGGGTCGTGGCGCGCCCAGCTGCGGATCAGGATCGGGAGCGCCTCGCTCCGGTACTCGTGCGGCCATGCGAGGATGCGCTCTCGCGCCGCCAGGGGATCGAGCGCGCTCAGTTTTTCTGTGAAGAGCTGCAGCGCGAGGCCGTGCCCGGCTCCAGAGCTGAATGCGCGTTCGAAGACGGCGGCGATTGCTTCGGCGTCGGAGCTGTCCATCGCGCGCAGGATCGGGGTGAGCGCGGCCGCCTGCCCGATCCGGTCGCTGCTGGCGAGGACGCGCTCGACTTCGCGCAGAGAGCCGGCGAGATCGCGATCAAGAACTCCGTAGCTCCCTGCCGAGCGCATGCCGAGAGCGAGGAAGCCGAGGCACCAGAGCGCCCCTCCCGCGACCAGGATCAGGGGAGCGCCGCGACGGAGTGAACTGTTCATGATACGAATGACCCGGATGGAAAACCATTCCGCAGCCGCGGCTTCCGCGGTTGAGGCGATCACAGATCTTGACACATGTGGCTGCGACTCGGGTACACTCTCGTCGTAATGTCCATCCGCCAGGAGGAGTAGCCATGGCAAGCGTAAGGACGATCCGGGTGTCTGCGATCTCGACCCTGCTCGGGACCCTCTGCATGTTAGTCATCGGGAGTGCTGCGAGCGCGCAGGAGTTCGCTCTCACGGGCAAGCTGGAGCAGTACTGCTGCAACTGGCCGAATGGCGGTAGGCCGATCTTCTTCCCGCCCATTCCGACGTTGCGGAAGATCAACGACTTCCCCTTCGCGAAGAACCCGGCCGGCGGTGGTCTCACGATCCAGCACGGATTCCCGGGCGCCGTCGCGAGCGCGATGGGAACCACGATGGGCGGCTTCGCGGTAGCCCCGGGAATGATCCGACAGCAGGATGCGTTCCTGAACACGAACCCGCCCTTCTTCGGGTGGATCTCGATCTTCACCGCCGTGAACCACCAGAACGAGGCCGGACTCTTCGCGCCCGGCGGACAGGTCGGAAGCGACGCCTACTGCGCGAGCTTCACCGGCAATCCGAACTGCACCGATCCAGGGGTGGGAAGCTTGGGCGGTCTGCCCTTCCACGGGCTGCTCTCGTTCAAGGCCGGGCCGAATCAGTTCGGCGGCACGATGCGGCTCCTCGGTGGTACGCCGGGCTTTCTCTTGCGCACGGTAAACGCCGCAGCTCGCAAGCGAAAGGGGTCCTTCGCCGCTCCGTTGAGCCAGATCGGCGGGCCCTTCAACGAGTACAAGATCCAGACGAACGTGGGCCGTTTCTGGCCGATTGCTGTGCCGACCACCCAGCCGCCGACCGCCTCGTCCACCGCGATGATTCTCTTCGCGGGCATTCCGTGGGGAACGGGCACGATCTACGCGGGGCGGACTGGCGGGACGGGCGCGGTTCCGACGCAGAGCATCTCCGGCATGGGCACGAACAACCTCGCGGGAGCGGCGGGAGGGAACATCTCTCTGGTTGCGGCGAGCATCTCGGGCTCTGCGGGTGCGGGGAACACCTTCCCGATCCTCGTGCGCTTGAGCCTCACGCTGCCCGAGCCGGAAGTCACGGCGACGCTCGGCTGTGGTGTGGCCTTGCTCGTGATCCTCGGGATTCGCAAGAACCGCGCGCGGCTCGCTCGCGCCTAGCGCTGTTGCTTCCGGCCGGTGCGCATCCACCCCGGGTGGATGCGCACCGGCCTCCGATGCGCTTCACCGACCCCACGCCTTCTCAGCTGCGATCGGGCCTTTCATGCGCTGGAGACTCCGGCGCAGCTTCGCCGGGCTCCACTGGCGGAGACGCTGCGCGCGCGCGCTGGCGCCACTTCTCCATCGACTCGATCTCACGTTCGGAGCGTTCGCGCAGAGCCGGATCCGGGATCTGCTGCGTCCAAGCGCTCGCGCGCGCGGGC
>CAYTJA010000014.1:0-3103 GCA_964437835.1 uncultured Spirochaetales bacterium | reverse complement strand
GACGCCGAGATGCTGGAGCTCAAGGCCAAGGTCACAGCGTCGGCCGAATCCGCGCCGGAAGCGGGCGACGAGGGCTTCGATCTGGCCGCCTCCGCCGAGACCCGGCGCGCGATCTCGAAGCGCATCCTCTCGGACGAGGAGGTCGCCCGGCTCGACGCGGAGTCGGCTGCGGTCGAGGCGCTGATCGCCGAGACGCCGCGCGTGGCCGAGAAGCTCGACGGTCTCCAGCGCGAATACGAGCATATGTTCACGAGCTATCAGGACTACAGCACGCGGCGCCTCGAAGCCACGATCCAGGCGCAGCTCGAGCGGCGCCAGCTCGGCGAGCAATTCAAGGTGATCGAGAGCGCTTTCGAGGCCCCGGAGCCCTCTTCTCCGAACCGCTGGCTGATCCTCGGGCTCTCGGCGGTGCTCGCGATCGGCTCCGCGATCGGCCTCGGCCTGCTGCTCGAGACGGTGGACACCTCGCTGCACGACGCGCGCTCGATGCAGCAGACGCTCTCGCTGCCGGTGCTGGCCGCGATTCCGCAGATCTGGCTCGAGTCGGACCGCGCGCTGCAGCGCCGCAGGCGCTGGAAGGCCGCGTTCGGTGTCGTGTCGCTGTTCCTGTTCGCGCAGATCGGAGGCGTGGCGAACTATCTCTGGGTGAACGGGAACCCGCTCGCGCAGAGCTCCGCAGCGAAAGCCGGCGGCGGGCCTGCGCCCGAGGAAGACGAGGACAAGGCCGACGCGAAGCCCGCGGCGGCCAAGGCCAAGGCCAAGGCCAAGGCCGAGGGCGCGGACGCAGACGCAGACGCGGCCGAGGACGAATAGGCCATGTACCGCAAGTTCTTCGGCCTGCTTCGACGCCCTTTCGAGATGGCGCCGGATCCCGCCTTCCTGTATCTCGGCGACGCCCATCGCGAAGGCCTGGCGACGCTTCTCTACGGCGTTCAGGCGCGCAAGGGATTCGTCTTGCTGACGGGCGAAGTCGGGACCGGCAAGACGACGCTGCTGCACGCGCTGCTGGGCCAGCTCGACGCGAACACGGCCTCGGCCTTCATCTTCAACCCGCGCCTCACGCCCCTGGATTTCTTCCGCGTGCTCTTCGACGAGTTCCGGATCCAGAAACCCTGCCACAGCAAGGCCGAGTACCTGATCGCGCTGAACGAGTTCCTGATCGAGCGCCTCGAGCGCAACGAGACGGCGCTGTTGATCGTAGACGAGGCCCAGAACCTGCCGGCCGAGATGCTCGAAGAGATCCGCCTGCTCTCGAACCTCGAGACGCCCTCGCACAAGCTGCTGCAGATCATGCTGGTCGGACAGCCGGAGCTGAACGCCCTGCTCGCGCGTCCCGAGCTCCGCCAGCTGCGCCAGCGCATCGTGCTGCGGCACCACCTGCGGCCCTTCGACGCCGGCGAGCTCGACGAGTACATCGACGAGCGCATGCGCCTCGCGGGCTACACGGGGCAGGGCGTGTTCAAGCGCTCCGCGCGAAAAAGGCTCTTCGAGGTCACCGGCGGCGTGCCGCGCCTCGTGAACATCGTCTGTGACGGCGCGCTGCTGACGGCCTACGGCCGCGCCCAGTCGGTGGTCGGCGGAGACGTCGTGCTCGAAGTGGCGCGCGATCTCGCGCTGCCGACTCCGCGGCGAGTGGCGGTGCAGAAGCGCCGCGCGGCAGCACCGCGCGGCTGGCGTTCCTGGCTGCGCTGGGCGCGGTAGCGGGGCGTTGGAGAATTTCCCATGGCGAAGATCTACGACGCACTGAGACGGGCCGAGCAGGAGCGGCGCAAGCGCAGCGGAGCCGAGGACGATCCCCGGACGGCCCCGGCCGCTGTGGAGTGGGAGCCGGTCGGTCACGTCGTCACGCCGACGAAGCCGCGCTTCTGGCAGCGCGCGTTCCGGCGACGCAGAGCGGCAACTCCCGCGGTCGCGGACTTCAACAAGCGGCGCATCGCGTTGCTGCAGCCCGACTCCTACGTCGCCGAGCAGTACCGCACGCTGCGCGGGCGCATCGATGCGCTCGCGGCGCAGCGGCCGGTTCGCACGATCGCGATCACGAGTCCGCTGCCCGGCGAGGGCAAGACCACCGCGGCGATCAATCTCGCGACCGTGACCGCACTCTCGCTCGGACGCCGCGTGCTGCTCGTGGACTGCGACATGCGCCGCCCGCAGGTCCACCAGTCCCTGGGGCTGCGGCCGGAGGCCGGCCTGGCCGAGGTGCTCACCGATCGCGTCGGACTCGATCAGGCGATCACGAAGGTCGAGGGCATCAACCTCGAGGTTCTAGGCGTCCGCGCGAAGCCCGAAAACCCGTCCGAGCTGCTCGGTTCGGAGCGCATGAAGGAGCTCATCCAGGAGCTCGCGCAGCGCTACGACCGCGTGATCCTCGACACGCCGGCCGCACTCGGACTCCCGGATGCCAAGGCCGTCGCCGAGCTCTGCGACGGCGTCGTGGTGGTCGCGCGGGCGAGCTCGACGCCGCAGGCCGACCTCGAGGCGCTGCTCGATCTCGTCGATCGCCGGCGGGTTCTGGGCCTCGTCCTGAACGGGGTGGAACAACGCGGCGGGCGCTACGGCTACGCTAGCTAGCGCGAGCCATGGATCTCGGAACCACATTTCTGACCGCGGGGATCGGAGCCGCGGTTGCGGCGGTCGCCACACCCTGGGTCGCGCGGCTCGCGCGCCGCTACGGGGTCATCGATCGGCCGAACGAACGCAATGTCAGCGATCGCGCCGACATGCCGCTGCTAGGCGGCCTCGCGGTCGTCGCAGGCCTCTGCACCGCGCTGGCCATCGGCCTCTGGATCAGCGGAGTTTCGCCCGAACCGCGCCAGGCTGCACTGCTGGCCGGCGCGCTGCTCGTGGTGTTGCTCGGCATCTGCGACGATCGCTTCGGTCTGGGCGCCGGGATCAAGTTCGCCGTGCAGCTGCTCGCGGCCTTCGCCGCGATCGGCGCCGGCCTCACGATCGACTACGTCACGGATCCGATCTCGAAGGAATCCGTTGCGTTGCCCGAGTGGCTGTCGGTCGCGATCACGGTCTTCTGGATCCTCGGCATCACGAACGCGATCAATCTGATCGACGGTCTCGACGGCCTCGCCGCCGGCGTGGCGGTGATCAT
>CAYTJA010000013.1:0-7975 GCA_964437835.1 uncultured Spirochaetales bacterium | reverse complement strand
CAGCGCCACGGAATCCAGCGGCGCGATCATCTCACAGGAGCTGTAGCCGCCCGATGCTCGAGCCTCCGTGGGGCAGACCGAACCCGCGCGAGTGGTGGATGGGGCGAGCGCGCCACCGAGCACCCAGAGACAAGACAGCAGCACCCTTCGACGATCGATCTCCACGGACGGCGGCCTCCCAGGGTCTCCTCTACCCCCATCTCGGGATGTGGGCGCCGCGTGGGACAGGTGGCAAAAAAATCCGAGGAGCCGACTCGCGCCGCGTGGGCCCGACCGAGCCACCGGGGGCGCGATCGGGTGCAAAAGCCCAGTAATTCCCGAAAGATCGAACCGCTCAGGCCGGCTCTGGCAGCCCGTACAGATCCACCGCGTTCAGGCCGAAGATCCGCTCCTGCGCGGCCTGCGGCAGGCCCTCCATCTGAGCGCGCAGCTCGTCGACGACGCCCGGAATCTTCGCGTCCGGGTGCGGATAGTCGCTGGCCCAGATGATCCGGTCCGCACCGACGAGAGGACTCTCGGCCGTGAGCCGCAGCGTCGATTCGTCCGGGTCGAAGGAGATCCAGCACTGGCGCCGGAAGTACTCCGAGGGCTTCTGCTTCATGCCCGGGACTTCCCACTGGAAGATCTCGTGGTGGTGATCGAGGCGCTCGAGCAGCGGCACGATCCAGCCGCCGTTCGCCTCGAGGAAGATCACGCGCAGCTTCGGGAAGCGCTCGAGCACGCCGCCGCAAATCAGCCAGCTGAGCGTCATCTGCATGTCGAAGACGTTGCCGAGCGCCTGGCTGAAGAAGATGTTGCGCATGCCGTAGGTCTCGGAGTCGGGGTCGACTCCGCCCGGGTTCGCCTGCGCGCCCGGCGCGACGTACTCGGCGAGGCCTAGCGAGCGCACCGCACCTGGCATGTCCGGCGCGAGGAAAGGGTGGAAGCCGACCGTCAGGTCGAGCTCCTGCAGCGCTGCCCAGAGCGGGTCGTAGTGGCTGTCCGAGAACCAGAGCTGGTCCCGGCTCGGGTTCGGGCGCAGGAACACGCCGACCAGGCCGAGCTCTCGCACCTCGTGCAGCATGCGCACCGCGCGCTCGATCTCGATCTGCGGAATCGCCGCGATCCCGAACAGCCGCTTCGGCGAGTGCGAGCAATATTCCGAGACCCAGCGGTTGTAGGCGCGCGCCTGCGCCTCGGCGAAGTCCTGGTCTCGCAGGCTCGAGATGCCGAGGAAGTTCGTCGGATACACGACCGCCTGCTCGATGCCGTCGACCGCGAGCTCCGAGAGCCGTGCGGCCGGATCGAAGGCGCCGCTCTTCATCTCGCTGTAGCGGTACTCGCCCGCCAGCGCGCGTTTCCGCTCCTCGAGCGTCATGCCGCCCGCGCCGGCCAGCGACATGCCGTTGCCGAGGCGCTTGCGGCCATCGAAGCACAGCCACTCGGTGCCCTCGCGGTCGGTCTCGAAGTGCCAGCAGCGGTCCCGGTACTTCGCCTCGATGTGCGCGAGCATCGCGTTCGGGTGCTCGAGCACGTGGCCGTCGGCGTCGACGATGCGCGGTCGGGGGGCGGGCATGGGGAACCTCCGGTGGCTCGGGTCGCCGGATTGTCCCGCCGCGCGCGGCGCCGGGTCAAGCGGAACCTGACGCGATTCGCGACCGCGCGGCCCGCGGGGCGCCGCTTCTGGACTAGGCTCGGCTTGCATGAGCGCTCTGGAGCCGCGCCCCGTCGGCCTGATCCTGAACCCGATGTCGGGCCGCGACGTGCGCCGCTACGTCGCGCGCGCGCGGCGCGAGACGCCCGAGGACAAGCGCAGCCAGATCGAACGCGCGGTGGTCGGGGCGGCTGCCGCGGGTGCGCGCCACTTCGTCGTCGCGCGCGACTGCTTCCGGATTGCCGAGTCTGCGCTCGAGCACTTGCAGGTCGGCGCGAGCTTCGAGTGGCTCGCCGGGCCCGTCGCTACGCACTCCTCGGACACCGCGCGCGCCGCGCGCGCGATGCGCGACGCCGGCTGCGGCGCACTGCTCGTGCTCGGCGGCGATGGCACCTGCCGGATCGTCGCGAGCGCCTGGCCCGAAGCGCCGCTCGTCGCGCTCTCGACCGGCACCAACAACACCTTTCCGGTGATGTGCGAGCCGACCGTGGCCGGCGCTGCGCTCGGCTTGGTCGCAAGCGGCGCGCTGCCGCTCGCTCAGGTCGCAAAGCGCGCGAAGCTCGTACACGCGCGCTTCGAGGACAGCTCCGAAGAGATTGCCGTGATCGATCTCGCGCTGCTGCGAGACGACCACGCGGGGAGCCTCTTGCCGCTCGATCCCGCGCGCGTGAGCCACCTGCTGCTGGCGCGCGCGGAGCCCGCCGCGATCGGACTGTCCCCGCTCGGCGGACTGCTCCAGCCCTGTGGCGCCGAAGACGATTTCGGCGTCGAGGTGCGCTGCGACCCAGCGCGTGCAGTGCGGCGCCTGCTGGTGCCGATGTCCCCCGGGCTCTTCGAGAGCGCGCCGATCTCGGGCGTGCGCAAGGTCGCGCTGGGCGAGCCCGTGATCGCGCGCGGTCCGGGCGTCATCGCCTGCGATGGCGATCGCCTGCGCACACTCGCAGCCCATCAGAGCGTCGAGATCTGCGTCAGGCGCGACGGCCCCTTCGTGATCGACGTCCCGCGCGCGCTGCGCTGTGCGGCCGAGCAGGGGCTCTTCGAGGGCCGCGAGATTCCCGGGCCCAGCTGTCGCCTCGATCACCGGCACGGCCCGGGCTGCTGCTAGCCGGAGGAGACCCCGCGATGAGCGTCCGCCTGTCCGATGCAGAGATCTGGGCCTTTCTGGAGCAGTCCCACACCGGGATCCTGACCACGCTGCGGCGCGACGGCTGGCCGATCTCGCTGCCGGTCTGGTTCCTGGTGCTCGAGCGCAAGGTCTACGTCTCGGGCCCCGCGCAGACGAAGAAGTTCGCGCGCCTGCGGCGCGACGACCGCGTCGCGTTCCTCGCCGAGACGGGCCTGCACTGGCGCGATCTGAAGGCGGTGCACCTGCACGGGCACGCGCGCTTCGTCGCAGACGAGGCCCTGCTCGCGCGCGTGCAGGCCCGCCTCGACGAGAAGTACGCCGCGTTCCGGACCGCGCGCAGCGCGATGCCCGCGGCCACGCAGCAGCACTACCTGCAGCAGCGGCCGCTCGTGATCGAGATCCAACCCGAAGCCCGCGTGCTCTCCTGGCACAACGCGAAGCTCGGCCTGAAGGACTGAGGAACCCGTCGTGACGGCTTCACTGACCGTGATCGGCAGCTACATCTCTCCCTACGTGCGCAAGGTGCTCGGCGCGCTCCACCTGAAACGCATCGCCTACGAGATCGATCCGATCGTGCCCTTCTTCGGCAACCAGGAATTCTCGCGGCTCTCGCCGCTGCGGCGCATCCCGGTACTGATCGATCGCGACACCGCGCTCTGCGATTCCAGCGTGATCTGCGAATACCTCGACGAGAAGTGGCCCGAGCCGCCGTTGCTGCCGCAGGGCCCCGAGCGGCGCGCGCGGGCCCGCTGGCTCGAGGAGTACGCCGACTCGCGCCTCGGCGAGGTGCTGATCTGGGGCCTGTTCCAGCAGCGCGTGATCCGCCCCGCAATCTGGCGCGAGGCGGAGGACGAGGCGATCGTGCAGCAGATGCTGCGCGTGGAGCTGCCGCAGGTGCTCGACTTCCTCGAGCGCGAGCTGCCCGCCGAGGGCTTCCTGTTCGGCTCGCCCGGCAGCGCGGATTTCGCGCTCGCGGCGCCCTTCCGCAACGCCGCATTCGCGCGCTTCGAGATCGATGCCGCGCGCTGGCCGCGCAGCGCGGCCTACGTCGCGCGCGTGCTCGACTGCGATGCGCTCGCGCGGCTGCGGCCCTTCGAAGAGCTCTCGCTGCGCACGCCGCCGCAGGATGCCCGCGCGGCGCTCGCGGCCGCAGGGGCGCCGATTTCGGCCGCGAGCTACGGAACCAGCACGCCGCGCCGCGGCCTGATGCGGATCTAGGGGCGCGAGCGCGCGATGACCTCTTCGCCGTAGCGCGCGAGGGTCTCGATCGCGTGGCCGATGCTGTCGCCCGGCATGCCGACGCCGATCCAGGTCACGCCCATCTCGGAGAGCTCGCGGATCCCCGCGAGGTGCGCGGCGACCTCGAATTTCGCATCGGCCGGGGAGCCGCCCGAATCGTTGTGGAAGTGGACGTCGAGCTGTGAGGGGTCGCGCCCCTCCTCCTTGCACATCTGCCAGAGCTCGGCGAGGAAGCCGCGCAGCTGCTCGTGCGTCTCGAGCACGGGCGTCTTCGTCGTGCGCGCCATCGCCGCGGGCGCGTGAAAGGGCGTCCAGCCCTGCGCATAGCGCGCGACCCGGCGCCGCGCGCGCTGGCTGTTGCCACCGATCCAGATCGGCGGGTGCGGCCGCTGCACCGGCTTCGGGTTCGCGGTCAGGCCGCGGCCGCGGAAGTGGCGGCCGTCGAAGCTGAAGTCGTCCGTCGACCAGATCCCCTGCATCGCCGCGATCGACTCGTCGAAGAGCTCGTTGCGCTCCTCGAAGTCGACGCCGAGCGCCTGATACTCCGCGCGCAGATAGCCGGCCGCGGTCGCGAGGATGAAGCGCCCATCGGAGAGCACGTCGAGAGACGCAATCGCCTTCGCGAGCAGGAAGGGGTTGCGATACGGCAGCACCACGATGTTCGGCATCAGCCGGATGCGCTCGGTCACCGCCGCGCAGAGCGCCAGCGCGACGAAGGGGTCGAGTGCGTCGTGCCCACCGTTCCGGAGCCATTTCTCGCTCGGCGCCGGATGCTCGGTGAAGCCGATCGCATCGAAGCCGGCCGCCTCCGCGGCCTGCGCGAAGCGAATGATGTTCCGCTTCTCGAGAAACTCGGGATCGTAGGGGTGCGCAATCAGCGGATACGTCACCGAGAACTTCATCTCACCTCCAGCAACGGGGACGGGCCTCTCCGCACTCCTAGGGGCGCGACCAGGCGGATTGGACGGATTCCGCGGGCGCGACCCAGCACAGGTTCTTGAGCGTGTAGCGCAGCACCTGCTCGCCGTACTCGGGAGGGTCGCCGGCGACGCAGTCGGAGGGGATCACGACGCGGTAGCCGTGATTCACGGCCTCGAGCGCGGTGCCGAGCACTCCGATGTTGAGCGACACACCCGAGACGAGCAGCGTGCGGATGCCGCGGCTGCGCAGCACCGGGTCGAGGCCGGTGCCGTGGAAGCCGCTCATGCCGTGCCAGCGGCCGATCAGGACGTCTCCCGGCTGCCGGCCGAGCGCTGCAACGACGGAAGTGTCGCGCGCATCACCCGCCGGCGTCGGCGCGCGCGCCTGCCGCTCGTGCAGCGGCGTGATCGGCGAGCCGAGGCCGTCGGGCCGCGACTCGGCGTTGCAGAAGATCACCAGCACGCCCGCTCGCCGCGCGGCCGCGAGCAACTGCGCGAGACGCGGCAGCATGCCGCTCTGCTCGACCGCCGCGACGAGGGTCGGCAGCCGGCTGCCCTTGCCGATCACGTTCTCCTGGCACTCGAAGACGAGCAGCGCGCACTCGGCCGGTGCGAGGTAGGGGCGCAGGTCCAGCGGCATCGCGTCGTCTCCTCAGCGCCCCGCAAGCTCTTCGCGCAGCTGGCGCTTCAGCACCTTGCCGACTGCGTTGCGCGGCAGCGCCTCGCTGCGGAACACGATGCGGGTGGGCACCTTGTAGGCCGCGAGGCGCTCGGCCGCAAACGCGTGGATCGCGTCCGCCGAGGTCTCGGCGCCCGCGCGCAGCACGATCGCGGCCGCGACCTCCTCGCCGAGCGCCCGGTGCGGCAGCCCGATCACCGCGACGTCCGCCACCGCGGGGTGCTCGAAGAGCCGCGCCTCGACCTCCGCGCAGTAGACGTTTTCGCCGCCGCGGATCACCATGTCCTTGATCCGGTCGACGACGTGGAGCATCCCGCGCGCGTCGATGCTGCCGAGATCGCCACTTTTGAACCAGTCGCCGTCGAATGCGTCGGCGGTCGCCTTCTCGTCGTTCCAATAGCCGCGCACGACCTGCGGCCCGCCGAGCCAGATCTCGCCGACCTCGCCCGCCGCGACGTCGCGCCCATCGCCGCCGACGACCCGCAGCCCGGCCGTCGGATTCGGGAGCCCGACGCTGTCGGGCGCGCCGAGGTACTGCTCGCCCGCGTTCGAGACGACCGAGCTCGTCGTCTCCGTGAGCCCGTAGCCATTCACCGGCGCGACGCGCGCAAAGTCCGCGCCGATCCGGCGGATCAGGTCCGGCGGCACCGGCGCGCCACCAGAGCCGAGCATCTCGAGGCTCGAGAGATCGAACTCTTCGCGCTCGGGCGACTCGAGCAGGCTGCGCAGCACGGTCGGCACCCCGGCGACCCAGGCGACGCGCTCGCGCTCGATCAGCTCGAGCGCACGCCGCGCGTCCCACTTGTGCAGCAGCACGATTTTCGCGCCCGCAGCGCTGTGCGCCTGCAGCAAGCCGAGTCCCGCGACGTGGAAGAATGGAAAAGTCTGCAGCGCGACCAGTTGCCGCGGCCCGCGCGGCGGCGCTGCGCCGGGCCCGTGCAGCAGCGCCGCGAGCGCCGCTCCGACCGCCCCGTTCCAGACGTTGTGCACGTGGTTGCGCTGCGAGTGCACCGCGCCCTTCGGCCGGCCGGTCGTGCCCGAGGTGTAGAGGATCGTCGCGTCGTCGTCGGGATCGATCTGCGCGGCGGGCAGCCCTGACCCCGCCGGGACCGCCGCGAGCGCCGCCTCGAGCCGCTGCACGCCCGCCGGCAGCGCCCCAGGCGCGCGCGTCGCATAACAGTGTAGCCCGCGCAGCCCCGCTAGCAGCGGCGCGAGCCGTTCGAGCCGTTCGCCGTCGACGATCGCGGCGCGCGCACCCGAGTGCTCGAGCGCGTAGTGCAGCTCGGGGCCGGTCCAGAACGCGTTCAGCGGCACTGCGATCGCGCCGAGGCACTGCGTCGCCCAGAACGCGAGCGGCCACTCGGGGAGGTTGCGCATCCCGATCGCAACGCGGTCGCCGCGCGCGATGCCGGCGTCCTCCGCGAGCACGCGGCACAGCGCCGCGACGCGCGCGTGCAGCTCGGCATAGCTCCAGCGCTCGTCCTCGTAGACGAGCGCCTCGCGCTCGGCGTGCTCCGCACTCGCCTCGAAGAGCGCGCGCAGCGTCTGCGGCGCGTTCAGATACACGCGCTGCGGCCGCCCGCGCACGCAGCGCACGCCGATCTCGAAGGGAGTTCCCGGGCCGCTGACCCGCGCCAGCGCTTCCTCACGCGTCATCGCGGCGCAGTATACGAGCGCGCCCGGTGTGAGTGGGCTCGAATCTGGAGATCCTGTCCAGCGCTCGAGAGCGCCCGCGAGCTGTCAGCGGCGGCGCGCGAGCGCCCGGCCTCGTGACGAGCGATCGGGAGCAGAGCCAGATCGACGGAATCGTTCGATCGCCACCCACCCGACCAGGCCGAAGCCGAGCAGCATCGTGGCGTCGGGCACGGGCAACCCGGATCCATCTGACTCTATTCTGTGTCTCCCTCCAGGGCCCATCCGGTCTAGAGCCAATTGCTGATCATCATGAAGGGGGCCCAGTAGTAGGGGTGCTCGAAGCGGGTGTCGGCGAGCAGCTTCTGCTGCGCGCGGCGAAGCGCCTCGGCGCGCGAGAGCTCGGGGTCCTTGAGGCCGCGATAGAACTCGACGATCAGCTCGGGACCCGCGACGTCGGAGACGGACCAGAGGCTCCCGAGCGCGCTGCGCGCCCCAGCTCGGATGCCGATCCCCGCGAGCCCGAGCGCGGCCCGCTCATCCCCGGCGGCCGTCTCGCAGGCCGAGAGCGTCAGCAGCTCGAGTGGCCGCTCGCGGAATCGAGTCTTCCCCACCAGGGCCCCGAAGGCTTCGAGGCTGAGCTCACCGTCGCGGGTCAGGATCACACTCTTGCGCGGGTCGCCGGTGATGCGCGCGTGGGAGGCGATGTGCAGGATGCTGGGCTGCCCCTGCTCGATCTCGGCCTC
>CAYTJA010000012.1:0-6083 GCA_964437835.1 uncultured Spirochaetales bacterium | reverse complement strand
GCTCTAACCAACTGAGCTACGCCCACCGCGCAGTCGAGCGAAGCTACTGAGGGGGCCCGGGGGTGTCAAACGAGGGTCTGCGGCACAGCGAGAGCGGACGACCCGTCGGGGCGGGTGTGCTGTGAGTGCGCCTGCAGGGCGGGCTTGCGCTGCGGGCTCTAGCTTCCAGGCCTGCCCCGGTAGCTCAGTGGATAGAGCAGCTGCCTTCTAAGCAGCTGGCCGCAGGTTCGATTCCTGCCCGGGGCGCCAGCATCATGCGAGCGGCCTTGCCGCGCGCAGCGAGCCGCAGGCGAGCGGAGTGAGTCATGCGAGCGGCCTTGCCGCGCGCAGCGAGCCGCAGGCGCGCGCGGTGAGCCCACGCAAGACCTCCGAACTCGGGGCGGCGAGCAGCGTTTCCCAGGGTCCAGCTTCGACGACGCGACCCTGCTCGAGGGCGATCGCGCGTCGCGTGAGCGCGAGTGCATCGGCGAGCTCGTGGGTCACCAACACGATCGTCGCGCGCTGATCGCTCGCGAGACCCAGCACGTCCGCGACGAGCCGGTTGCGGAGCATCGGGTCCAGATTCGAGAAGGGTTCGTCGAGCAGCAGCCAGTCCGGCGCTGGCGCGAGCGCGCGCGCGAGCGCGACACGCTGCTGCTCGCCGCCCGAGAGCTCCGCTGGAAGCCGGGCGGCGAGCGCCTCGATGCCGCAGAGCGCGAGCATTGCGGAAGCGCGTGTCCGTCGGTCTCGTTCGGAGAGGGGCGAGCGCGCGAGGCCGAGCCGCACGTTGTCGAGCGCGGAGAGGCTCGGCCAGAGCGCGAGATCCTGGAACATCATCGATAGGCGGCGCTCGTGAGGCGGGACGATCACGCGACCCGCTCGAGACAGCAGGCGCCCGTCGCCCCACAGCTCGCCCTCGCTGGGAGCGTCGAGACCCGCGAGCAGCCGCAGCAGGGTCGACTTGCCGGCGCCGGATGCGCCCAGCACAGCGAGCGGCTCCCCGCTCGCGATCTCGAGGTCGATCTCCTGGAGCACGGCTCTGGCGCCCTGCGTCCGGGAGATGCGACGCAGGCTGAGCGCCGTCACGCCTGGCCGAGCGCGCGGACGCGAGCCGCGATCCCGAGCGCGAGCGCGCCGCCGAAGATCAGATACACGACGCAGAGCGCGGCGACGATCGACTCGGGTGCGTTCGCCATGACCGTCGCGATCGAGAGCGCGAACGAGGGCCGACCCGGTGGATGCAGGAGCTGCACGGCGCAGAGATCCGAAGCCGCGAGCAGCGCCACGAGCGCCGCCGCCACGGCCAGGCTAGGTGCGAGCGCGGGAAGCAGAATGCGCCCCGCGAAGGCTCGCAGCGAGATCCCGTGCAGCGCCGCCGCATCGAACCAGGCGGGCGCGGTCGAGCTCCATGCGCGCAGTACGAGGAGCGAAGCGACCGGCAGGAACCGGATCCCGAGCACGAGACAGACCGCAAAGGGACCGCGCAGCACGGGATCCGCCCAGTCCGGCGCAGACGCGGCGAGGGATGCAATGCCGAGAGCCGGGGCGGCCGCCGGGATCGCGAGCTGTAGCACCGCGAGCGCGAGCACCGCGCCTCGCAGCTGCGGCGAGCGCCCCGCGGCCGCCGCCAGCGCGAGTGCGAGCCCGACCGAGAGCGCACTGGCCCCGAGCGCATAGCCGAGGGAATCGAGGGCCGTCTCCGACGCGCGCCCGAGCGCAACCTCGAACGCGCGCGCGAGCGACGCTGTGGGCTCGCGCCAGAGCGGGAGCGCGAGTCCGACGCCGGGGAAGATCAGCAGCGCGCTGCCACTCAGCAGCGCAATTCTTGTGCACGCCGACGCGGGCGCGACCGCGCGCAGCGCAGCTCTCCTCGGCACGCGCGTCAGCGTGGCGAGACCGAGCCCTTTCAGCGAAGTGACGAGCAGCGGGACGGACAGCGCGAGCGCGGCGAGCGCAAGCACGGCGCACTGGCGTGAGGCGAAGGCGAGGTCGCCTCGGGCTGCGAAGCTCTCGAGGATATGGGTCGCCGCCGTGCGCTGCGAGAAGATCAGGGCGGGGGCAGGGTCCGACAGCGTGAGGATGCCCGCGAGCAGGGCGGCCATGCCGGCCGCTGCGAGCGAGCTGCGCAGCGCGTTCCGCCACAGCTCGCGCTCGCCGCCGAAGAGCCGCGCTGCCTCGCGCTGATTCTCCGGGATCGCAGTCGTTGAGGCGAGCGCCGCCAACATCACGAGAGCCGCGCCCGGGGCCGCGAACGACAGCAGGCAGCCGCCGGCACCCTCGAGCCAGTGGCGCGGCGGGAACCCCGTGGCGAGGGACAGCGACGACCAGCCGAGCGCGAGCAGCAGCGATGGCACCAGCAGCGGTAGCGAAGTGGTAGCGAGCAGGAGGCCGCGGGCCGGAAAGTGGTAGAGCGCGGCTGCGGTGCCGAGCGGCCAGCCCCAGAGGAACGCAGCCGCAGCGACGGCTGCGGCGAGAGCGAGGCTCGACTCGAGTGAGTTCCCCCAAACTAGAACACCTGGCAGCTCTCCCTGCATTCCGTAGCGAAATAGCAGCAGACCAGGCGCCGACACGAGCACGGCGACGGCGCCGATCAGCAGGATGCGCCAGCGCTCCGGCCGCTCGAGGTCGAGACAGGAGGGCAAGGTCAGGGGCCCGCCTGCGCGGCTCGCTGCGTCCAGTCCGCGAGGAAGCCGGACGCGAGCTCTTCGAGCTTTGCGGCGAGCGCAGCGGGTTCGACGCGCATCGGTGCGAGCGTCTCTAGAGCCGGCACGCCGTCGGGCGCTGCCACGCCAGCGCGCAGGGGCATCTGCGCCGCTTCGCTCTGTGCGAGCGCCAGCTCGACCTCCGGCGACAGCAGGAAATCGATGAAGCGCCGGCCCTGCTCGGCGTGAGGAGCGCCGCGGATCAGCGCCACCGCATTCGGGATCACGAGGGTGCCGATTCCGCCGCGGTCCGGATACACGACGCCCAGCGGTCGCCCCTCGATCCGCGCGACGTTCGCGTCGTCCGTGTCGGTGATCCCGATGGCGCAGTCGCCGGCGGAGACCCTGCGACGAACCTCGCCGTTCGAAGCGAGCATGCGCCCCCCGTTCTCGAGAAAGCCCTCGAAGAACGCGCGCGCTCGCTCGTCCCCCAGCGCCACGAAGAGCGCTGCGGCATGCATCGACGTCGTTCCGAAGAGCGGATTTGCGAGGCAAGCCTGGCCGCGGAAGCGCTCGTCGAGCAGATCGAGCACGGACGCTGGCGGCGTGGCGACGCGCTCGCGGTGGTAGACGAGCACCCGTGCGCGCGCCGAGAAGCCGGTCCAGTTTCCATCTGGGTCGGAGTACGCGGACGGAAGCCCCTCGGCAGCAGGGGATCGATACGGCACTGTAATCGCCTTGCGCGCGAGCTGCGCGACCCGCAGCGGGTCTCCGCTCCAGAACACGTCGGCCTGGGGCCGCGCCTGCTCCGCGATCAAGCGATTCGAGAGCCCCGTGCTCTTGGTCTCCTCGGTGTCGGGCACCAGGCGAACTACGACACCGCTGGCCTGCTCATAACGCTCGGCGATCGGGCGCGCGAAGAGGTCGTCGACGGACGTGTAGACCACCACCTCGGGTCCGCGCGTGCAGCTCGAGATCGCGAGCCACGCGATCAGCAGGATTGCTCGCACACTATCCTCGCGATCGCGATCGGATCGCGGCAGTGGGCCCCGCGTGAGGTCCCAATCGGGCCCGCCCCTACACTGCGCCCGGGCTCGCAGGGGGCGGGGCGGGAGCGATCGTGAGCTCGTCGAAGGCTGTGATGCTGTCCGCCTTGGTCCACAGCCCGATGCGACCGCGGCCCTCCAAGCTGTCGTCCTCGACCTCGAACAACGCCTTTGCGTCGAGGAAGACCCGGAAGCGGTTCCCGGCGAACTCGACACGCAGCTGCTGCCAGCTGCCCGTGCTCACGTTCGCCTTCTCCCCGTAGGCGAACAGGCCGGCGCCGATCGGCTTCAGGTCCGAGCGTTTGCCCTGCTCCACCTTGTAGAGGACGACGTTCCCCTCGAGCGCGTTCGCGCGCACGATGTAGTAGTTGTCGGGGTCTCGGTAGCGCCAGACGATGCCCGCGGCCTGATCGACCTTTCCCGAGATCGTCTTGAAGCGCACGGAGACGGCGCCGTCGGCAAAGGGGGGCCCCTCGTAGATCGCGAGCGGAAAGCGGGCGCGCGTCGCGTCGTCGCTGGTCTGGACCAGGACCCGATTGCCGCTGGGTGACGTCGAATCCTCGCGAACCTCCCAGCGCGCTGGACCGCCAGGCCCCGTGACTGCGATCGTAAACCCCTTCGGCAGCGCCCCGACGGCATCGCTCTGGAAATCGATCCGATGCTCGCCGCCGGCCGCCGCGCCGGTGAAGCTGGCCGCGACCAGCAGCACGGGAATCAAACCGGAGCTCCTCATCATGTGCGCCGCCGTTGTCATCGAGAAGCACCTCCGGACCACGCGAGCCCCGCAAGGCCAGCGCCGCGGAAGACGCTGCTGCGGGCCCGAAACTACCACAACGAGATCTCAGATCGCGGATCCTCTCTTGCCCGGAGTCGCATTCCCGCGGATCATGCGCGCTCGCATCAGGAGGAAGCCATGCCGCCTCGGGCTCCCGCCGGAGGGACGCAGTTTCCCCCCGGCTTCCTGTTCGGCGCCGCAACGTCCGCGTATCAGATCGAGGGCTCGCCGCTCGCGGACGGCGCCGGGCCGAGCATCTGGCATCGCTTCAGCCACACGCGCGGCATGACGCACGCCGGCGCGACCGGCGACATCGCCTGCGATCACTACCGCCACCCCGAGCGCGACATCGCGCTGATGCGCGAGATCGGGCTGAACGCGTATCGCTTCAGCATCGCCTGGGGTCGTGTCTTTCCGGGTGGGACCGGAACGCTGAACGCGCGCGGCCTGGCTTTCTACGACCGCCTCGTCGATTCGCTCCTGGCTGCCGGCATCCAACCCTGCGTGACGCTCTATCACTGGGACCTGCCCGCGGCGCTCGACGACCGCGGCGGTTGGCTGAATCCCGACATCGCGCACTGGTTCGCGGACTACGCGCGCGCCGTCTACCGGGCGCTCGACGACCGCGTCCTGCACTGGACGACGCTGAACGAACCGTGGGTGGTCGCCGACGGCGGCTACCTCTTCGGCTCGCTCGCGCCGGGTCACCGGAACCTCTTCGAGGCGCCGCTCGCGAGCCACCACCTGCTGCAAGCGCACGCAGAAGCGGTGCGCGCGTATCGCGCCGAGGGCAAGCACGCGATCGGGCTGGTCGTGAACCTCGAGCCGAAGGTCGCGGCCTCGGAGTCGCCGGAAGACGTCGCAGCAGCGCGCCGCGCGGACGCCTACATGAACCGCCAATACCTCGATCCGGTCTTCCTCGGCCGGTATCCCGAGGAGCTGCGCGAGATCTTTGGCGAGGCCTGGCCGGAGTTCCCGCAGCGCGAGGTCGAGAACCTGCGCGAGCCGATCGACCATCTCGGGATCAACTACTACACGCGCGGCGTCACGCGCCACGACCCCGAGCAGTGGCCGCTGCGGGCTTCGAGCGTGCCGCAACCGGGACACGTCTACACGGAGACGGGTTGGGAGGTGTTCCCAGCCGCGTTCAGCGACGTGCTGTGCTGGGTGCGCGACCGCTACGGGGAGATTCCGCTCTACGTGACCGAGAACGGCGCGGCATTTCCGGATCCGCCGACGGCCGCGCAGGGGCGGGTGCGCGACCCGCAGCGGGTCGACTATCTGCGCAGCCACCTGCTCGCGGTTCTCGATGCGATCCGGCAGGGCGTCGACCTGCGCGGCTACTTCGCGTGGTCGCTGCTCGACAACCTCGAATGGAGCCACGGCTTTTCGAAGCGCTTCGGGCTCTGCCACGTCGACTACGCGACGCAAGAGCGCACGCAGAAGGACAGCGCGCGCTTCTACGCGAGTGTGATCGCGAGCCACGGGCGCGCGCTCGCCGCGAGCACGGACGTCAGCGGTTCACGGGCGTTCCGCCCGGGCGGACGGGCCAGAAACCGGCCAGGGATGCGCGCGCGGTAGCGTTTGGGCGCATCCGAGGGCTGAGGCCGATCGATCAATGGTGGTCCGACCCCGGACGTC
>CAYTJA010000011.1:0-2137 GCA_964437835.1 uncultured Spirochaetales bacterium | reverse complement strand
AATCCTGCTGAACAAGATCCCGGCAAGAAGTGCGATCCCGTCACGTGGTGCTATCCCGTCGAGAAATGCTATCCCGTCAAGAATTGCTATCCCGTCAAGAGTTGCTATCCCGTCAAGCAATGCCATCCCGTCAAGAGTTGCTGTCCCGTCGTTATACTGAAAGCGTGCTCCCCCGACTTCTTGCGGCGGCTATCGTTTTTTGCATGGCCGCCCCCGCTTTTGCCCAGAACAGTCCCCGTGCGGGCATGCTGGAGCAGGACGGCTGGAGCGCGATCAAGGCCGGCCGCGCCCAGGTTGCCGCCGACGCGTTCAAGGCGGCCATCGAGCTCGATCCGAAGAATGCGCGGCTGTACTTTGGCGCCGGCGTGGCCGCGTACCTGCAGCGGCGCGACGCCGATGCGAAGGCGTCGCTCGAGCAGGCGCTGCAGCTCGATGCGAAATTGACGGACGCGCGCGCACAGCTCGCGCATGTACTGCGCCGGCAGCAAGACTTCCAGAGCGCCATCAATCTCTACGAGGTGGTCGTGACGGAGGTGCCCGGCGATCAGGGTGCCCGCGACACGCTCGATCGCTGGAAGCGCGAGCTGGAACTCCACGAGCGCATGCGGCTCGCCGTCGGCGACCACTTCACCGTGTCGTTCGAGGGGCGCGAAGACGCCGACATGGCGGCGAAGGCGCTCGAATCGCTCAACCGCGCGTTCTGGCGCATCAGCGACGTGTTGGGCGCATTCCCACCCAGGTCGATCCCGGTGGTGCTGTACAGCGGCGAGCAGTTTCGCGACATCACGCGCTCGCCGTCGTGGGCGGCCGGCGCGTACGACGGCACGATCCGCGTGCCGATGCGCGGCGCGCTCGAGAAGGGCGACGAGCTCGATCGCGTGCTGGCGCACGAGTTCGCGCACGCGCTGATCCGATCGCTGGCGACGCGGAACATCCCGACCTGGTTGAACGAGGGCCTGGCCTCGGTGCTTGAAAGCGAAGACCTCGGCTGGGCGGAGACACGACTGGCCAAAGTGCCGTCGGTGCCAACGCTGACGCGGCTGGCCGGCCCATTCTCGCGGCTGAGCGGTGGTGACGCGCAAGTCGCCTATGCCGCCAGCGCGCTCGCTGCGCGGCGGCTGCTCGACGACGCCGGTGGGACGGCGGTGGCCAACCTGTTGCGCGACCTCGGCGACGGGGTCGAGTTCGAGGCGGCCTTCCGGCACCGGATCCAGCGCTCGTTTGCGGAGTTCCAGGCTTTGCTCGGCGGGCATCACTGATCGCGCCATGGCGACCCTGTCTTCGCACGACATCACCCGACTGCTGCGGGCGTGGAGTGACGGCGATCAGGTGGCTCTCGACATGCTGGCGCCTCTCGTGCAAGGGGAGTTACAGCGGCTGGCGCAGCGCTACATGAAGCGCGAGCAGCCGGGCCACACGCTACAAGCCACGGCGCTGATCAACGAAGTGTACCTGAGACTGATCGACTGGCGGAATGTGCGCTGGCAGGATCGCGCGCACTTCTTCGGCGTGTCGGCGGGACTGATGCGGCGCACGCTGGTCGATCACGCCCGGCGGCGTGACTACCGCAAGCGCGGCGGTGACGCGGTCCACGTCTCCCTCGACGAGTCGGCCCTGGTCTCCCCGGAGCGATCCAGGGAACTGGTGGCGATCGACGACGCGTTGAGCAAGTTGGCGGCATTCGACGCGCGGAAGAGCCAGATCGTCGAGCTGCGGTTTTTTGGCGGGTTGAGCGTCGAGGAAACCGGAGAGGTGCTGGGCGTGTCGCCTCGAACCGTCAAACGGGAGTGGAGCCTCGCGCGCGCCTGGTTGTACTGCGAGCTCGGTCAGGGAGTATGAATCGTGACACCTGGCGGCGAATCGACGAGCTCTATCACGGGGCGCTGGAGCGCCCCGCCGGCGAGCGTGCCGCCTTCCTCGACCAGGCGTGCGGCGAAGACTCGGCGCTGCGTGGCGAAGTCGAGAAGCTGATTACGGCACACGAACAAGCCGGAACGTTCCTCGCCTCGCCGGCCTGGGACCTCTCGAACGAGGCCGCCGAAGCCGATCGGGCCGAGTCACTCGTGGGGCGAACTATCGGCGTCTACAAAATCCTGCAGTCGCTCGGCAGCGGCGGGATGGGTGAGGTCTATCTCGC
>CAYTJA010000010.1:0-20505 GCA_964437835.1 uncultured Spirochaetales bacterium | reverse complement strand
TGATCGACCGCCGTGGCCGGCGCCGCGACATCGCCCTCAAGGGCTCGGGCAGAACGCCCTTCTCGCGCGGTGGCGACGGCAAGGCAGCGCTCGGCCCGGTGTTGCGCGAATACCTGCTCGGCGAAGCGATGCACGCACTCGGCATCCCGACGACGCGCGCGCTCGCGGTGGCCACGACGGGCGAGACCGTGCAGCGGGATCAGGCGCTGCCCGGCGCCGTGCTGACGCGCATCGCGGCGAGCCACGTGCGCGTCGGCACCTTCGAGTTCTTCGCCGCGCGCGGCGAATCGGCGCAGGTACAGCGCCTCGCCGATTACGTGATCGCGCGCCACGACCCGCAACTCGCCGGAAGGGAAGACCGCTACCTCGCGCTGCTGCGCGCCGTCTCGGCCCGCCAGGCCCGGCTGGTCGCCCAGTGGATGAACGTCGGTTTCATCCACGGCGTGATGAACACCGACAACATGACCCTGTCGGGCGAGACGATCGACTACGGACCCTGCGCCTTCATGGAGGCCTACGACCCGGGCGCCGTATTCAGCTCGATCGACCACGGTGGGCGTTATGCCTACGCCAACCAACCGCCGATCGCGCAGTGGAACCTCGCGCGATTGGCCGATACCTTGCTGCCGCTGCTGGCCGACGACCGCGAGCATGCGGTCGCGGTCGCGACCGAGGCGATCGGCGAATTTTCGGCGCTCTACGCAGCGGAGCTGCTCGGGGGTCAGCGCGCGAAGCTGGGCCTCGCGAGCGAGCGCGCAGGCGACGCCGCGCTCGCCGACGATTGGTTGGCGCTGCTCGGAACCTCTGGTGTCGACTTCACGCTGGGCTGGCGCCGTTTGGCCGATGCGGCCGCGGGCGACGCTGCAGCGCTGCGCGCGCTCTTCGCGGAACCGCAAGCGATCGAGCCGTGGCTCGCGCGCTGGCACGAGCGCTGTGCGGCCGAAGGCGGCACAGCCACAGCCCGCGCGGAGTCGATGAAGCGCGCGAGCCCGAGCGTGATCGCACGCAATCACCGCGTCGAGGAGGCACTCTCGGCCGCGGTCGAGCGCGGAGACATGGCACCTTTCGATCGCCTGCTCGCTGCGCTCGCGCACCCCTTCGAGGAGCACGCCGGAGACGCACGTTATACCGAGCCCGCGCCGCGCGAGGTGACAGCCCGCTATCGGACCTTCTGCGGCACCTGAACGGCGCGCGCGACCCAATGCAGTGCGCGCATCATCTTCCAGCAGTGAAAGCTGCGATTGCGTTTCGGGGCCGCCGCCTCAGCCGCCCTCGGCGAGCCCACGCCGCAGATCGCGCGCGATGGGATCGCCAATCAGCGTGGCCGCTCGGCGATGTCCCGCCTCCGTGAAGTGCGACTCGTCCTCGAACCACTCGGGCTGGTCTGCAAACGCTGCGTATACGTCAATCACTGGAACGCCGAGCCCGCGGCCGACGGAACGGGTCGACTCCAGGTAGATCGGGGCGAAGTTCTTCCACCACTCGGGGGTCGGCGACTCGCCGACGAAGGGCCGCGTGAGCAGGTAGGGCCGCGCTCCACCGGTTCGGGCCGTCTCCACCATTTGTCGAAGGTTGGCCTCGTACTCCGCCGGACTGACCCGGTGTACGAGGCTCCGGTCGTCCGAAGTGGGCACGTCGCCACCCATGCGGTCCCGCAGCGCGAGCAGCAAGCGTCCGATGCCCCAGCGGTAGAGTCGGATCCGGCTGGGCGAGGTGGCGACTTCGGCCACATAGCGGGCGTCGCTGACGTAGACGCGGTGGGCATCGTTGCCGCCGTAGCTGATCAGCACCACGTCGGGATGCAGGGGCATGTATTCGTCCAGGCGCGCCAGGCCCTGAAACGACGAGTGCCCCCACACTCCTGCGTTGATGACCCGGACATCGAAGCCCTCGGCGCGCAGGTTCTGTTCGAGATAGCCCGGCCAGTGGACCGAGTCGGAGGCCCAGCCCAGGGTGTTCGAATCCCCGACCGCGAGGATCCGCAGCTCCCCGTCGCGCTTCGAGGGGCCGAGCAGCTCGCCCCGATAGCGCAGGGCGTTGAACACCTTGCGACCGGCGCGCGGGCGCCAGATCTGGAGGGGATCGAACTCGAAGTGGCCGTCCTCGAACGAGTGCTTGAAGCGCCAATCGGTGACTACGCCGTGGACCTCGATCTTGACGGGCGAGTATTGGAAATTGAAGAGGCGCAGGCCGAGCTCGATGGCGAGCAGCGAGAAGATCGTGGAGCCGAGCAATAGCGCGAACTCGGCACGTCCAGGTCGGCGCAATCCCAATGGCTTCTCCTCGATGCGCCACGCGCTCGTGTTCGCGGCGGGCGGAACGGAGCGCGATCCTGGCCTCGTGATCACGGCCAACCAGGTCGGTCGTACACGGATTCGCGGGTCGACGCGGGCTAGCGCTTCCGCTCCAGCTCCTCGATCAGGAAGGCGCGCATCCGCTGCGGATCCACGATCTGGGACAGCGAGCCGACTTCGCGCGCGCGTTCGACGCTGTGGATGCGGTCGAATTTTTCGGCGATCTCGGCCTGCTTCTCGAGCGTGACCTCCGCGACGGTGCGCTCCAGCTCCTCGCGCAGCTCGGGCGTCGCGCCCCTGCTCGTGAGCAGGCGTTTTTCGGCGTCGATTACGCGCGTGTCCGTAGTCGTCTGGGCTTGGACGTCGCGCGCGAAGACGACGCTTGCCGCGGGGCCGCCGCCGATCACGGAGGCATAGCTGCCGGCCAGCGCCGACGCGCGCAAGCCCGGATTCAGCTCCTGCGAGAACACCACGTAGGCGCCGCCGTGGTAGCGCGATACGACCAGAAACAGGATCGGACCCTCGAAATTCACCACGGCGCGTGCAATTTCGGCGCCGTATTCGAGCTGCAGCTTGCGCATCGATTCGGGCGAGCCGTCGAAGCCCGACAGGTTCGCGAGCACGACCACCGGGCGGTTGCCCGAGGCCGCGTTGATCGCGCGCGCGGTCTTCTTGGACGAGAGCGGGAACAGCGTTCCGCCGCTCCAGCTCGCGGGGCCGTCGAGCGAGCGATAGCCGGCGCGCGGCAGGTTGCGGCTCTCGATCCCGATCAGGCAGACGGGATGGCCGCCGATGTGCGCATCCCAGACGATCGAGGTCTCGGCGCCCTGCCAGACGCGCCAGCGCTCGAGCTGGCCGCCGTCGGCATCGACGACCGCAGCCATCACGTCGCGCATCGCGAAGGGGCGCTTGCGGCCCGGGTTGCAGGCGTCGTCGAAGATCTCGCCGACGGTCACGAAGCCGCTCTCGGTGTCGCGGCAGGGCGCGCTCTCGATCGACCGATCGGGCGCATCGCCGCTCGCGAAGCGGCGCGGGCCGGCTTCGCCGGGGACGACGTAGGTAAATGCGTAGTGCTCGTAGAGCACGCGATAGGCGTCGGCGAGATTCTCGGCGAAGTACTGCGCCTCGCCGTTCGGGCCCATGATGCGCTCGAAGCCGCCGATCGCCTCTTCGTCTTCGGCCGAGACGGAGCCCGATGCGTCGAGCGCGGCGCGGCCCGTGAGTACCATCGACGCGCGCGGCGTCATGATGATCGAGCCGCGCGTCTGCATCCCCATCGCGGAGAGCGCGTCCCAGTAGCTCTGCGCGCCGACATTCACGCCCTGGATGATCAGGTGGATCGTGCCGCCGGCCTGCGTGAACTGCACGATGCGGCGCACCACGCGCGCGGTCGCGTCGAGGTTCTCGGTGCCGCTGTCCATCGCGATGCGTGCGCCGCTCGAGACCGGCACCCATTCGAGCGGGAGCTGCAGCTGCGCCGCGAGATCGAGCGCCGCCACGACGCGATCGCATTCGGGCCCTGCGAGCGATCCCATGCCGCGCGTCGGGTCCGAGAGCACGAGCACGCGGCGCATGCCCTCGGGCTGCTTCGCGGTCGGGGTGTCGATGATCCCGAACACGACTCCCGCCTGGTTCTGGCCGTAGGGCCGGCCCGCGACGCTGCGCGCGAGCGGTCTCCCGGCGCTCGGGTCGAGGTCGTATTCTTCGAAGCGTCCCAGCGGCAGCTCGACACGGCGGCCGAGCGCCTCCTCGTTGGGGCCGCGGCCGCCGCCGGTCAGCATGCGCACGATCTCGTAGGGATAGACGAGGCGACGGCGCCGGGCCTCGACGACCTTGCGTTCGTACTCGCTGCGCGGCTCGAGCGGTTCGCTGTGCGGCCCGCGCGTGTGGATCTGAAGGTTCGAGCCGGTCAGGTCGGAGAGGATCACCTCGACGAGCTCGGCCGGGCGGCTCGGCTCTTCGCGGTCGAGGAGCTTGATGCGCACCACGACCTTCTCGAGGCCGAGGTGACGCGTCGCGGGCGCGAGCTTGCGTGCGAGCAGCTGGATCAGCGGCGGATCCATCAGCAGCTCGGGGCCGACGAAGAGCGCGATGCGATTCCACTGCATCCGGCGCTTCGGGTCGCGCCGCGAGAGATTCGCGCGCAGGCAACGGCAGGCCTCGTAGAACGCGTGCTCGAAAGCGGGCAGGTGCAGCGTGACGTCGCGATCGCCATCGGGCGAGCGGCCGCGCACGTCCGCGAGCACGAAGATGCGCTCGTCGCTCTCGACCTCGCGGCTGCGCCCGTGGAAGCAGTAGATGCCCTCGGCACCGGGCAGGCGCTCGAGCTCGAAGCCATCGAGGCGGGGCAGGTCGATGCGCAGCGCGGTTTCGGGGTGGACGCCCTGGAAGTGGCGGTCGAGCACGAGCCCGGCATCGCCCGGCAGGAAGCTCTCGTGGAGATCGTTGTCGCTGCCTGCGGGCGTCACGAAGTTGAGCGTGAGGCGAAGATTTGCGCGGATCTTCGCCGCGTTGCGGCGCAGCGACGGAAGCAGCTCCTCGACCGCTTCGGGTCCGCTGACCGGAACGAAGACCTCGACCACGCCCGCGGCGGGCAGGACCTCCGAGTGCGACGCCTCGGCGAGCAGCTCCTCGATCCAGCGGCCCTGTCGATCGAGATGACTAACACTATAGAGCGCCGCGATTACGCTGCGCCCGTCGCGCAGCAACACGCGCTCGTGCGCGCGCACGCGGCCGTCCGCGTCCAGCGCCGGCACCCTGCGCTCGACCGGAACTTGCGAATAGAGCCGGTGCAGGTGCGCGGCGAGCGCGATTGAACGCCGGCCGGGGTTGCCGTCCTCGAGCCAGGAACCCACGCGGTCGAAGACGCCGCGCGGGGCTTCGGCCAGGTGATCGAGCACGTCGTCGGGCGGCGGGCTCGGCTCGACGACCGCCGCGCGGATCCAGTGCTCGAGCATCCGGCTGGTGCGCTCGGCGAGCTTCTCGATTCGCGGCCGTTCGAAGAGCAGGTAGCCGGCGTCTGCGGCCGCATCGGCCACGGCGTTGCTCTCGAGGCCGCGCATGCCGACGATGCGCGAGAGCGCGTTCTCGAGCTCTGCATCGCCCGCGAACGCGAAGCCGCTCTCGGCCAGCTTCGTGATGCGCCCGAGCAGTGCGCGCACCAGGCGCCCGCGCAGCGCCTGCGACTGTTGGGAGGCGAAGAGGCGCAGCACCGCGCGCTCGAGCGCGGCATCCGGCTCCGCGGAATTCCAGCCGTAGTGCGAGAGCGCCTTGCGCACGAGTGCCAGGAACTGCTCGGGCAGGCCCGTGCCGCCCGCGCGGATCCGGCGCACATAGGTGCGCAGCAGCGCGTTGTTCGAGGGGCCTAGCTCCCCGCCGACCGAGGCACCAGGCGCGCGGATGAAGAGCTGATCGACGTCGGCGAAGAGCGTGAGCTCGCGGCGCACTTCGGCGAGCTCGCGGCGGAACGCATCCGAGAGTGATTCGGGCAGCGGCTGGTCGAGGAACTGCGCCAGCAGCTCTGCACGCTCGGGGTGTGCGTCGTAGCCGAGCAGTACGCGCTGCACCTCCTGGCGCACCGCGAGCAGCGCGCCGCGGCGCTCGGCCCCCGCGAGCGCGTCGGCAGCAGTGAGGTCCGGTGTGCCGAGGCTGCCGTCCGGGTTCGCGCGGAAGAGCGGCGCGAGTCGGTCGCGCTGTTCGGGCAGCACGACGCGCACCGAGGTCGCGGCCGCGAATCCGTTCTCGTTCTCGGCTTCGATCACGAGCAGCACTTCGCCGGCCTTGATCGGCTGTCCTTTGAGGGCGCGGACTTCCTTGACGACGCCCGCGACCGGCGCGTCGAAGCCGATCTCCATCTTCATCGCTTCGAGCACGCCGAGGGTCTGCCCCGCGGCGACGCGGTCGCCGGGCTGCACGTGGATCGAGACGACCATCGCGGGCGTGCCGGCTCGCACCTGGCCCATCGTCTGCAGGCCGAAGCGGTGCGGGTGTCCCTCGACCTCGACGCGCAGACCCGCCTCGGTCGCGTCGTAGCTCACGCGGTAGCTGCGGCCGTCGAGCTCGAGACGAGCGGCGTTCGCGCCCTCCTCGCGCAGTGCGGCTTCCGAGACACGGCCGCCCTCGTGCACGCGGTAGCGCCAGCCGCCGACCGCGAAGACTTCGAGCTCGTACTGCTCACTGCCGTGTGTCAGATCGATGCGCTGGCCGCGCGAAGGCGGCACCCGCGTCGGCGCGACGGTGGTATCGGCGAAGAAGTTGAGGCGTGCGGAGCGGCGCGTCTCTTGATAGGCGAGAATGGCGGCGGAGATCAGCGCGAGCGAGGCAAATTTCGTGTGCGAAGCGTCGCGCCTGGCCACGTAGCGATCGAGCCAGCCGGTGTCGACGCCCCCGCGACGGTAGTCCTCGGTACCCAGCAGCTCGATCAGGAAGCCCTTGTTGCTGGCACCGCCCTCGATCACGAGCTCGAAGTCGGAGAGTGCGCAGGCGAGGCGCGCGATCGCTTCGGCGCGATCGGCACCGGTCGCGATCACCTTCGCCACCAGGGAGTCGAATGCCGGCGGCACCGAGCTGCCAGTCGTGACACCCGAATCGACGCGCAGGCGCGGGCCGAGCGCGGGCTCGAAGCGGGCGATCCGGCCCGGAGCGGGCAGGAAGCCCGCGTCGGGATCCTCGGCGCAGACGCGCGCCTCGATCGCGCAGCCGGATTCCGCGATCTCGAGCCCGGCCAGCGATTCGCCGCGCGCGACGCGGATCTGCAGCTGCACGAGATCGAGGCCGGTGAGCTCCTCGGTGATGCCGTGTTCGACCTGCAGGCGCGGATTCATCTCCAGGAACGCGAAGCGATCGGGAGAGACGAGGAACTCGACCGTGCCCGCGCCGGAATACTCCACGGCGCGCGCGATGCGCTCCGCGGCGAGCTTGATCTCGCGCCGGAGTTCGGGGTCGAGGCCCGGCGGCGGCGCTTCTTCGAGCAGCTTCTGGTGGCGGCGCTGTACCGAGCAATCGCGCATGCCTGCTGCGACGATGTTCCCGTGCTGATCGGCGATGATCTGGACTTCGATGTGGCGACCGCCCGAAACCTTGCTCTCGAGGAAGAGGCGGTCGTCGCCGAAGGCGTTTGCGGCTTCGGAGCGCGCCGAGCGGAAGGCCGCGGCGATCTCTCCTGGGTCGTCGACCATGCGGATGCCACGGCCGCCACCCCCGGCCGAAGCCTTGATCACGACCGGGTAGCCGAGCTTTTCGGCCCAGCTCGCGGCGCTGCTCTCGCTCGCGACGACGCCCTCGCTCCAGGGCGTGACCGGAACGCCCGCCGTGGCCGCGATCTGCTTCGCGGAAATCTTGTCGCCGAGCAGGCGCATCGCGGAGGCCGTGGGGCCGAGGAAGATCAGGCCCTCGGCCGTGCAGCGCAGCACGAAGCTGGGATCTTCGGCGACGAAGCCCCAGCCCGGCCACACGGCGTCGGCAGAGCCGCGCTTCAGCGCTTCGATCAACAGATCGTGGTCGAGGAACGAAGCGACGTCGCTCTTCGCGACCGGGAGCTCGATCGCGGTGTCCGCATGGCGTACGAAAGGCGCCTCGCGGTCCGCGGCGGTGAATAGCGCGACGCTGCGCAGATCCGAGCCCTCGATCGCGCGCAGCGCCTTGATCGCGCGGATGCAGCGCATGGCCGCCTCGCCGCGATTCACGATGCCGATGCGTCGGATCGGGCGCGCCGCGCTCACCGGGCTGATTCCTCCTCGATCCGCTTCAGGGAGTTCGGCAGCTCGCAGGCGAAGGCAGCAAAGCGGCCGTGATGCGAAAGCGTGAGATCGACTGCGGCGTCGACCCCGGCCAGGAGCAGATGCGGAATCCGGCCGCGCTTCTCGATCGAGATTTCGTCCGCCGGCCGGCCCAGCTCGCGCGCCAGCTCGCGCGCCGCGAACTCTCGCGTGCAACGGCTCTCGTCCCGCGCCGCGTGCGACCGCAGCGCTCCGAGCCCCGCGACGAGCCGCTGTTCGAAATCCGGGCGCTCGCTCGCAATCGCATGCACGCACTCGGCTTCTTCGCGGATCCAGACCGGAAGCTGCAGGCCCCCCGGCAGTGCCACCTCGCCGCGCAGCGTCTCGTCGACGCGCACCGCGAAGTGCGACGGTGTGAACAGCGTACGCGCATCGAGCTTGCGCGCGACCTTGTAGGCGGCCTCCTTTGCGGCCCACAGGATCCAGCGCAGCCGTTCGGGCGCGCCGCTGCGCGCGATGCAGGCCCGCTCCGCCGCTGCGAAGACGCGGCGGTCGAAGTGCGGGTGCCGGGTGCCCGCCTGCGACTCGGGATCCCGGAGGTCGACGACGTCGTTACCGAGCATCGAAGTGGCGCCGCTCCATCTCCGCCAGCTTGCGCAGAATCTGTTGCGAGAGCTCGACGGATCCCCGCAGACCGCGCCTTTCCGTCTTCGGCTCGAATGCGACGGCCTCGACAAGGATGCGCTCGCCGCGAGCGGGCGCGACAGAGAATCTCTCCTGGCGCTCGCCGCGCAGGTACACACACAGCACGCGACAGCCCTCCAGCTTGACGAGGCGTCCGACGCCGTAGGTACTCGCGTCGACGTCGACGCGACCGAGCCGGCTCCGGCCGCCCTCGGGAAACACCAGCGCAGTCTCGCCCCGCGAGAGCAGCCACCCGACCTTCGCGAGCACCTCTCCGATTTCTCCGCGGTCGCCGCCGCGCAGCACGGGCACGCACTTCATCAGGTAGATCAGCACGCGCGAGTACCAGGTGGTCGCGAAGTTGGTCGCCTCTGGCGTGTTCCACGCCAGGGACGAGTAATGCGTCACATACCACCACGCAGGTGCCAGCGCCCACGCGATCACGAAGGAGTCGAGCATCGTGAGGTGGTTCGCGCAGATCAAGAGGCCGCCCTCCGATTCCCGCCGGATCCGGCGGAACTCCGCACGCGCAGCCGCCATGCCCTCGATCCGCCAGCCGGCGTAGAGGCGCATGCTCGCGATCACGAGCGGAATCCAGATCGGACCGAGCAGTCTGCCGATCTCGCGCTGCACCAGCAGCAGCGCGCGCGTGCGCAGGGACAGCCCCGTGGCCTCCCGTTCGGACAAGCCCGGAGCTCGCTAGCTCGTCTTCTCGACGATCAGCTTCACGCAATCTCCGACGGTATTCACCGCGTCGACGTCCTCGTCCGGAATCTCGATGTCGAATTCGTCCTCGAAAGCGAGCACGACGTCCACGAGGCGCGCCGAATTCACCTTGAGGTCGTCGAGGATGTTCGTCGCGTTCGAGATCCTGGCCAGGGCATCCTGGTTGCGCACGTGCGGGGTCAGGATCTTCACGACCCGTTCCAAGATTTCCGACTCTCTCATGTCAGCTCTCCTTCTGGCCAGTGAGGGGCCATTCGTTCAGTGCTACTTCGTTACTCGTTCTGTGCTCTATCCCAATTCCCGATCCCATTTCCGGAACACTGCGCAGGCATTCACGTCGCCGAAGCCGAAGCCCGCCTTGATGATCGTGCGCAGGCCCGGCAGCTCTTTGGTGCTGTGCGGGATCGACGCCTCGAAGGGCGCGATCTGCTCGTGCACATCTTCGCAGTTGAGCGAGGCGTGGACGAAGGCTCCCTGCAGCATCAGCACGCTCGCGACCGATTCGATCGCGCCGGCGGCACCCAGGGCGTGCCCGATCATCGATTTCGTCGAGGTGATCCACGGCAGCTCGCCGGGGCCGCGGCCGAGCGCCTCGGCCCAGGACGTGACCTCCTTCGGGTCGGCGCCGGTGGCTGTCAGATGGCCGTTGATCACGTCGACCTCGTCCGCGCGGATGCCCGCGTTCGCGAGCGCGCCGCGCACGCAGCGCACGACGCTCACGGGATTCGGTGCCGTCATGCTGCCGCCCTGGCGATGCCCGCCGCAGTTCAGCGCGAAGCCGAGCACCTCGGCGTAGATACGCACCCCGCGCTCGCGCGCGCTGTCGAGTTCTTCGAGCAGCAGCACGCCGGCCCCGGAGCCGGGGATGAAGCCGCCGGCGCTGCGGCTCATCGGGCGCGAGGCCTGCTCCGGAGCGTCGTTGAAGTCGCGGCACAGCACGCGCATCGCGTCGAAGCCGCCCCAGATGTACCTGCTCGCGGCTTCGGCGCCGCCGCAGAGCATTCGCGTGGCGAGGCCGTCGCGGATCCGCTGCGCGCCCATCGCGATCGCCTCGGTGCCGGTGCTGCAGGCGGAAGAATTCGTCGTGACCTGATTGCCGAGCGCGAGGATGCCCGACACGCGTGCCGAGATGCCGGAGGACATCACCTGCTCGACGGCGGTGCTGCCCATGCGCCGGATCTTCTTCTCGTTGACGTAGGGCACGACGCGCTCGGCGATCGTGTCGATACCTCCGATACCGGTGCCGAGCACCGCGCCGGTCTCCCAATCCACGCGGTCGTCGTCGCGCGAGGGGCGGGCGAATCCGGCGTCCTGCCAGGCCTCGACGCAGGCGAGTGCGGCGTAGCGGTGCCCCATGTTCATCGCCAGCAGCAGGTCTTCGTCGAAGCTCGCCGCGGCGAGTTCGTCGACGCCCTGGGGCACCCCGGCGACGCGGCACGCGAAGCCGCTCTCGCACATCGATTCGTTCGCGCGCAGCCCCGAACGGCCCTTGCGCAGCGCGAGCTCGAAGTCGCGCAGACCGTTGCCGTTCGGAGCGAGCACGCCGAGGCCGGTGACGACGACGCGGCGGCTCACTTCGGAATTCCCATGCCGGAGATTACGCCTGAGCAGACCAGCGTGCCGTCGTCGAGCCGCATCGAGGCCTCGCAGCGCAGCTTGCGGCGGCGGTAGAAGACCTTCTTCGACGAGATGCGCACGCGCTCCCCCGGCCGCACCATGCCCGAGAATTCGACGTTCGCGTCCGTGAATACCGTGATGAACTTGAGCGCCTCGTCCGGGGATTGCTCGTCCGCGAGCAGATAGATGCCCTGCGCGACGAGGCTCGCCTGGGCCATCGATTCGACCAGCAGGACCCCTGGCGTGACCGGGTTGCCCGGGAAGTGCCCCCGGTAGAAATCAGCATCCGGGCGCCAGCGATAGGTTGCCTCGACGTGATCCGCATCGATCTCGAGGATCTCGTCGATGAAGCGGAACGGAGGCTGCTGAGGCAGCCGATCCAGCACCTGCTGCGGGGTGAGAGAAGCTTGCTTTGCCATCGGCCTAGCGCTCCAGTCGGCCGCCGCGCGCGTTTTCGGAGAGCTTCGGATAGTCCGGGTAGCGGATGCCGCGGAACAGTCCGACCTTCGCGCGCTGGATCTTGTAGATCGGCTCGCCGTCGACGAAGAGCGTCGCGTCGCCGATCGCGATCGTCGAGCCGGACTGCGGCAACACCGAGATGCGGCGGATGTCGACTTCGTATCGCACCAGGCGGTCGTGCGGGCGGATCTGGCCGCTGAACTCGACCTCGCCGACGCCGAGCGCGCGCCCCGCGCCGAGCCCTCCGGACCACATGCAGTAGAGGCCGATCAGCTGCCAGACGGCGTCGAGGCCGAGGCAGCCCGGCTGAACCGGGTCGCCGAGGAAATGGCACTGGAAGAACCAGTCGTCGATCGCGATGTCGCGCTCGCCGACGATGCGGCCCCGGCCGCCCTGACGCGAGATCTCGGTGACGCGGTGCAGCATCAGCATCGGCGGCGCGGGCAGATAGGAGTCGAAGCCCTCGGGGGCGTCCTCGAGCAAGCTGCCGTGCGCGAGCGCGAGCAGGTCGTGCTTCGCGAAGCCCGCGGCGGCGACGAAGTCTGCGTACTTCACTCGTCTGCTCCGAAGCGGATCAGATAGCGCGCCCAGGCCAGGCCACCGCCGACGCCGCAGACGGCGACGTCGTCTCGAGGCTCCCACTTGTCCCAGTGCATCGAGATCACCGTGCCCGAGCTCGCGGCGCCGGTGTTGCCGAACCACTCGACATTGCTGTGGTGGCGATCTTCGGGGATCTCGCAGCGCCGGCAGACGGATTCGAGCATGCGCAGGTTCGCCTGATGACCGACGAAGTGGAAGCGCCGGCCCGGCACCTCGAAGCCCTCGCGCAGCTCGAGCAGCATGCGCGCCGTCTTCCTGATCGCGAAGGCCTGCACCGTCTTGCCTTCCTGCCGGAAGTAGCCCGCGCGCGGAATCACGACCTTGTCGCAGCCGGCCGGGCTGGCCTCGAGTTTGGTACCGAGGATGCGCGCGCGTCCGGGGATGCGCGTCGACACCACCGCGGCCGTCGCTCCGTCGCCCCACAGCACGGCCGTGCTGCGGTCGCTGTAGTCGCAGGTGCGCGTCACGGCGTCGACGCCCGCGACGAGCACGAAGTCCGGGACCTTTGCCGGGTCGAGCATCGAGAGCAGGTTCAGCTCGGCCAGGAAGCTGGTGCAGGCGGAGTTCACGTCGAAGGCCGGCACCTCGAGGCCGAGGTGGCGCGCGAGCCAGGTGGCGTCGGCCGGGCACTGGGAGTCCGAAGCGCTCGAGCCGGAGAGCACGAGGCCGATCGCGCTGCGATCGATGCCGGAGCGCTCGATCGCGAGCGCGGCCGCGCGCGCCGAGAGCTCCGAGGTGGTGTATTGCGCGGCCTCGGCGGCGGCGCGCAGATCGCGGTTGCGGGTTTCGCGGATGTAGTCGAGCGAGAGCACCGTGCGCCGGGAGCGGATGCCGACGCGATCCAGGATCCACTCGTCGTTGGTGCCGATGTCGAGCCCCTCGAGGAAGCGATTCGTGATCTCGTTCTCGGGGTGGAAGTGTCCGAGCGCATGCAGGTGGAGCGTCACCGCGTGACTCCGGAAACGTGCTCGCCGCCGTCGACGCGAATCACGTCGCCGTTGATCCACGCGGCTTCGTCCTGCGACAGCAGATAGATCGCGCTCGCGACGTCCTCGGGCGTCGTGAGCCGGCCGAAGGGATTGCGCAGGCGCGCGCTGGCCTTGAGCCGGGTGCTGCCCGGAATCGCCGCGAGGGCAGGGGTTTCGGTGACCCCGGCCTGGATCACGTTGCAGCGGATCCCGTAGGGCGCGAGCTCGACTGCGATCGCGCGGGCGACCGATTCCAGCGCGACCTTCGACGCCGCGACGGCCGCATAGCCCTTCCACGCAATCGCGTTGCCCTCGCTGGTGAGGCCGAAGACGCGCGCATCCGCGCTGAAGAGGCCGCGCGCTAGCAGGTCCTGGGTCCAGTCGAGCAGGCTCGTGCCCATGCTGTGGATGGTGCGCGAGAAGTCGTCCGCATCGAGATAGGAGCGGTCGGGATAGGAGGGAGGCGTTGCGATCTCCGCGAGCTCGTCGTGGCCCGCGGCGAGCAGCTCGTCGGCCGCGGCACTGAGCTTCGCGGTGTCCACGCCGAGCTTTCCGGCGAGCGCATCCCGCGCGTTCATGCCGCTCGTGGTCTGGCGCTGGCGCAGCAGCTCGGGGGCGATCAGTTTCAGGTTTCCGAATGCGATCGAGTGGAGCAGCACCCGCACGCGGCCGCCCTTCATCTGCTCGGTGAGGTTGCGGAGGATCTCCGCGCGCCGCTCCGGGTCGAGCGCGTCGGTGTTCGTCGTGACGAGCGAGACGCCCGTCTCGCGCAGCTTGTCGAACTCGGGCTGGATGCGGCTCATCGCGCCGCGGCGATCGCGGTGCACGATGCAGAGGTTCATGCCGTGGGCGGCGAGCTTGCGGGACGTCGCCAAGCCGAAGCCGCTGGAGCCGCCCAAGATCACGGCCCAGTAGTTGCGATCGAAGCGGTGGCTCAAGTCATTCCCCCAGCGCTCGCACACCGGCCGGGGGGCCGCAGCGGGAGACGCGCTTTGCGGTTCCAATGAAAGTTGCCGGACGCCCATCCGGAAGCAAGCCAGCGGAGCCGGTCGGCTGAAAAGCCTGCGGCGGCCTCGAGGACCGCAGCTGGGAGCGCCAAAATCCGCGGAGTGACTATAAGTCACCTTTAGAATCGCCGATAGGGTGGCCAAGGGCCTTCGAACTGTCAACTTTACATCGTTCTGGACCCGAATATAGTCTCAGTGTGGTGGATTGCACGCGATTTGGGCGGGCGCCCTTGGTCCCTGAACCCCACCGCTATGTTCTACTCCTGGGTGGAGGGGGCATGGGAGAGGCAAAGGCAGGCCTTCAGCGCTCCGTCGAGCACCGGATGATCGCCGGCGTCTGCGGGGGCATCGCCGAGTGGCTCGGCTGGGAGCCTCTGCTGGTCCGGATCCTGTTTTCGGTCGTATCGATTGCTTCGGCCGCGTTCCCCGGGCTGATCGTCTACCTGCTGCTGTGGATCCTGATGCCGGAGCGGGCCGAGGAGCGGCCAGCGAACGAGTTCAGGCCGCGCTGATCTCGCACAGCACGATCGGCTCGTCGTCGCCGACGATGCTCGAGAGCGCCGGCATCGAGGCGAGCAGCGCGCGCAGATAGGCCTCCTGGGTCCCGGACATTCCCGAGAAGCGCATCGCGAAGCCGTCCTCGCCGTCGTCGCGCTCGACCCGGGCGGAGAGCACGAGCGGGACCTCGCCCGCCTTGACGTGAATTGCGACCTGGACGTTCAGGCCGAGCTCGAGGCGGTCGGTCGCCTCGACGCGCATGCCCCCGACCGAGAGGTCGCGGCCGATCAGCACGCAGGGCTTCTGATCGGCTCGCGAGATCACGCCATGCGGATAGGTGCGGCGTTGCTCCTGCCGGCGATCCTGCGACTCGAGCTCCGGCGCGGCCGTCGGCTCGAGCACTTCGTCGAGCAGCAGCGGCGCAGCGTCGGCGTCGGCTGCTGCGAGCGCTCGAGCGTTGCCACTGCTGTCGTCGGCTGCGAAACGGATGGGAAGCGGAAGCTCGCGGCGCGTCGGCGCCGAATTCGGCGTGGTGGCCGCTGCAGCCACGGCGGGCATTCCTGGCGAGCCGGGACGCTCTGTGCGAGCGACTGGCGCCGGGCCAGCGCCGAGCGCCTGGCCGGTCCAGGCGGCGGGGCCCGCACGGAAGCGTGCGACGAGCAGCCGCAGCTCGGCCAGCTCTCTCGTTCCGGGCGCATCGAAGCGGATTCCGAGCGCCTCGCTTCCGGGCTGGGGATTGCCGGCCGGGCCGATGCGCACGATCCGCCCGCTGAGGCACAGCGGCTTGTCGCCCGTGATCTCGGACGCCAGCCACAGCGTGACCTTGGCACCGAACTTCGCCGAGTACGCCGAGATCAGGCTGCAGCCCTGAAGCGAGAGTTCTGCGAGCAGGGCCTGGCGGCGCCAGAGGCCGGTGCGAAACGAGACCGGCGCACCGACCGGGAAGCGCTGGCCGCGCCGTCGCTCCGGGCCTTGGTAGAGCAGGCGCGTGACGAGCAGCCTCAGCGCGGTCGGATGCACCGGGCGGAACACCAGATAGTCGACGGACGCGCGCTTCAGCATCGAGCGCAGCGTCTTCGAGTCTTTTTCGAGGATTGCGATGCGCGCCTCGCTGCTGCACAGAGCGGGCAACGAGCAAGCGGCCAGGCGCTGGCCGCTTCCGATCACGATGCGGAAGCGCGCACTCGGCTCCGGGCCTGCGGAGCCGGTGCGCAGCTCGACGCAGTCCGCTCCGGCCCCGATTGCGAGCAGCCGGACGTCCTCGAGCTCGCCGTCGTGGAGCAACAGGATGCCTCCCGCCGGCTTCGATTGCGCAGTCACACCACTCCCCCAATGCGCCGGCCCCAGTGTCCGTGCACTCGATATGGATGGATCGGCCGGCCTGCGCCTGCACTGAAATTGCCGCTGCGGGGAGCTTGTGGCCGGGTTGCTCCGGGTGGTAGGAGGGGGGGTGTCGCGAGAGCTGCGGATCGGAGTCCTCGGGGCGGCGCGGATCGCGCCGGCTGCAGTCGTGCGTCCCGCGCGCGAGTTGCCCGGCGTGCGAGTCGCTGCCGTGGCCGCGCGAGACGCCGCGCGCGCGCGGGACTTCGCGTCCCGGCACGGGATCGAGCGGGTGCACGCGAGCTACGACGCGCTGCTCGCGGATCCCGAGCTCGACGCGATCTACGTCCCGCTGCCCAACGGACTCCACGGCAGCTGGAGCATCCGCGCGCTCGAAGCGGGCAAGCACGTGCTGTGCGAGAAGCCACTGGCCGCGAACGCCGAGGAAGCCCTGCGCCTGCGGCGCGCGGCGGAGAAATCCGGGCGCGTGCTGATGGAGGCGTTCCACTGGCGCTACCACCCGCTGGCCTCGCGTGTGCGCGAGATCCTCGACGCCGGACAGCTAGGCCGACTGCGCCATGTCGAAGCCTCGTTTTGCTTTCCGCTGCCGCTGCCGCGCGATATCCGCTACGACCTCGCGTTGGCCGGCGGCGCGACGATGGACGCCGGCTGCTATCCGGTCTCGATCGTGCGCTTCCTGGCCGCTGCCGAGCCCGAGGTGCTGTCGGCGCGCGCGCGCCTGTTGCGCCCGGGGGTCGACCGCTGCATGCGCGCCGAGCTGCGCTTTCCGAATGGCGTCACGGGGCGCATCACGACCTCGCTGCTCTCCGCGCGCTTGCTCAGCATCTCGGCCCGGGTCGTGGGCGAGTGCGGCGAGCTCTCGCTGCTGAATCCGATTGCACCGCAGTTCTTCCATCGCCTTACGCTGCGCAGCGCGGCCGGCCGCCGCAGCGAGCGCGTGGCCGGCCCGAGCAGCTACCGCTGCCAGCTGCGCGCGTTCCAGAGCGCCGTGCAGGACGGGGAGCCCGTCCCTACCGACGCCGCGCACGGCGTCGCGAACATGCGGGTCATCGACGCGATCTACCAAGCCGCGGGGCTGCAGCGCCGCGAGCCCACACCCGAGTCCGCGAGCCGGGCCTGAGGAAGCCTGAGCTACCCCCTCCTCGCGGGTCTCTACCGCCGCTAGACTCGCTACTGTCCAGCGGTGATGCACCGTCCGACGGTCGTTATGCAGCGCGACACTGCGCTACGGACGTTCGGGGAACGGGGCACTCAGCTGCAGTCCGCTCACCTGCGGGCGCAGCGTCCGGAAGTCCTGGTCGCGCGTGACCACGGTCCATCCGTGCTCGCGCGCCTGCACCGCGAGCAGCACGTCGTTCTGCCGACTGGCGCTGGTCCCGGCGGCACCGAGCCGCGCCAGAACGGCGCCGGTCCGGCGCCAGGCGCCGGAGGTCGGGGCCACGATACGCCCACGGCGCTCGAAGGGCGCCAGCAACGCCTCGTCGAGGAGCCGCCGCGACCGCTCGGTCTTGCCACCGGCGGTCAGTTCTGCTGCGACGACGCTGGACAGGACGGTCGAAGGGAGCGCCCAGCTGAGGAACGCCTTCAGGCGGTCGAGTTCCAAGGGCTGCCGGAGCGCATCGACGAGGATATTCGTATCGAGCGTGTAGATCACCCGGTGCGACGGAGCGGCTCGATGCTCGCCAGGCCGCCGGCGGCCGCCAGCTCGTCCAGACCCCGAAATACCTCCGTCCGGAAGATGACGAGATCCAGCGCGGCATCCACCGCCGCCGTCTCAGACAGCGCGCCAAGTGCCGCCTTGGCGGCGTCGAGCTTCCGCTGATCCATGAGCATATTCTTGCGCCGCATCGTACGCCGGGTCTTGGCCATCTGCGTCTCCTGAATAGGACGCTCCAAGGTAGCTCCGGAATACAGCCTGTAGCAAGCCTTCGTCTGTATAACGCTTGGAATCAGCCGCCGGAAACCGCCCCGCAAGAAGGTGGTTTCAGGATGAGGCTGACCGGACGGTTTTCGCTCCGGGGGCGGGATTTGTCTGGAGTGTTCGACGGCCTCTCGGAAACGCTGCGGGCGCGCAGGAAGAAAAAGCGTGGAATCGACGGCCGATACAGGTCGAGCTGACGAATCCCTGGGAATCGACCGGCGGAGGCAGGCGAGCCCTTCGCCGCGGGCTTCCGCGATTCCCGGCTGATGCCCCCGCTGGTCCGCGAGCTGGTCGCCACGGGCGAGGAAAGCGGCCGCCTCGCGCTGGTCTCGCGCCGGATCGCCGAGTGCTACGAGCGCGAGTGGCGCCGCAAGCTGGCGCTCGTCGGGCGCATTGCCGAGCCGATGCTGCTGCTGGTAACGGGGGCTGTCGTCGGCCTGATCGTGGCCTCGCTCGTGCTGCCGATCTTCGAGCTGTCCCACGAGGTTCACCGCGCGAGCTGCACGGCGCCGATGCGTCTCCTGCGGTGACCTAAAGCACGGCAACGTCGCGGACGATAGACAGCCGACGACTGAGCATCCCTAGGAGAAGCCCGATGACGCGGCGCCGGCGTCCAACATGGGCAGAGCATGGATTCACCCTGGTCGAACTGCTGATCGTGGTGATCATCCTGACGACCCTGGCTGCAATCGTGATTCCCCAGTTCGCGAACTCCACCGACGACGCCAAGCTGGCCGCGCTGGACACCACGCTGGCGAACATGCGCTCTGGGCTGGCCCTCTACTACCAGCAGCACGGCGCATACCCGAGCCGCAATGCCGACGGTGCAGGCGGCGCGGCGAACAGCTCCGCTGCTTTCCTGAGCCAGCTCTCGCGCTACACGGACGCCAGCGGCAACGTGAGCACTTCCAAGACCGTCGTCTTCAAGTACGGGCCCTATCTGCCCAAGGCCGCGGTGCCGCTCGAGCCGATGACGAGCAGCATCGCGCTCAAGATCGAGACGGCCGGAACGCTCGGGCTCGCGGCAGAGGGCACGAACCCCGGCGGCTGGCGCTATGACGACCTCACGGGCCAGTTCATCGTCAACCACGCGACCTGGCAGACTCGCTAGACGGCTGGCGCGGACCTGGGCCGCCGGCAGGGCCGCCGGGCGCGCGCAGGGCTTCACGCTGCTCGAGCTCCTGATCGTGGTCACGCTGCTCACGATCCTGGCGGCAGCGCTCGTCTTGCGAGCAGGTTCCGCAACCGATGCGCTGCGGGTGGATGTCGCCGCGGGCGAGCTGGCCTCGGCGCTGCGTTTCGCGCGCGCCGATGCGCTGCGAACCGGCTCGGAGCGCGGCGTGCGCGTCGAGCGCGCGAGCGGCCGCGTGCGGGTGTACGCGGCGGATCTGTCGGGCGGGAGCGTGGCGCTGGGAGCGCTCCTGCTGCAGCCGCTCGACAAGCGCAGCTACGACTTCACGCTCGGCGCGCTCCCCGGCGCTGCCGGAGTCACGGTCAGCAACGCGAGCGACCCCTTCAGCTTCAGCGGGGTCGGCTCGTCCCAGCCCGACGTGGTCTTCGACCTCGATGGCATCCCTTTCTTTCCGAGCGCGGGAACACGCCACCCGCTCAGCAGCGGCGCGGTGACGCTGCTCGCCGGGAGCGAGACGCGCGTGGTCACCCTCGGACCCGTGGGCCAGGTGAGTGCCCAGTGAGCTCCCCGGCGAGCTGGAGCGCGCGCGAGGCGGGGCTCGCCTACGTGGAGGTGCTCGTCGCTGTATTGCTCCTCGGCGTCTGTCTCGCGCCAGCGCTGGGCGCGCTCTCGACCGGTGTACTCGGCGCACGCGTACACCAGGAAGAAGCGGCGCGCAGTGCGCGCGTCGCCTCGCGCCTCGAGGAGCTGCTCGCGCGCCCAGTCGCGGAGCTCGACGCCGCAGCGCAGGCCGCGGCGAGCCCGAGCGTCGCAACGAGCTATTCCGATCCATCGGGTACGCCGGAGCGGCGGCTGGTCTACCTGGCGCGCTGGGACGCCGACGGCGCAGACGGCGATGGCAACCCGTTCACCGGCGGCGACGCGGGCCTGATCTGGGTCCGCGTGCGAGTCGAGGGCTCGCCGCCAGGGATGGAGTCGCTCGCCGGCCCCTGAGGCCGCGCGCGGTGCGACGATGCGGACACGATCCGTCCCGAGCCGGTACAGGGCGAGCGCTGGGCTGACGCTCGTCGAGGTACTGGTCGCGCTCGTGCTGGGGGCGTTCATCCTGCTGGGACTGAACGGGGTCGTGAGCCGGTCGCTCGGGGCGCGCGACATCGTGACGCGCAGCCATCGACGCACCGAGCAGGCGCGCTTTGCGCTCGAGCGCATGGTCCGCGGCGTTCAGGGCACCCCGCGCCTGCTGATCCCGCTGCCCGAGAACCTCGGCACGGCCCACTCCGAGTCCGTGCGCGACGTGCTCGCCGTCGAGCTCGACCCCGCGATCGACCGCGATGGCAACGGCAACGCCGACGCCGACAACGACGGCGACGGCGCGGTCGACGAGGATCCGGACCGGGACGCGGGGAGCGACGGGGCTGCGGGCCTTCCCGGGCTCGACGACGACGGCGACGGCGTCGTGGATGAGTCGGTCACAGACGACGACGACGAAGACGGCACGTCCCACGAGGACGGCGCGAACTTCATCGACGACGACGGCGACG
>CAYTJA010000009.1:0-8940 GCA_964437835.1 uncultured Spirochaetales bacterium | reverse complement strand
CAGCGGCCTCGCCGCGCTCGCGCTCTTCGCGCTGGTCCGCGGCCTCGACGGCTACGGCAACATGGGCCTGCACCGCGACGACGCCTCGCTCCTGCAGTGGCTGCACGTGAGCAAGTACCCGCCGGCCCTGGCCTACAGCGCGCTCGAGCTCGGCCTGCTCGCGCTGGGCCTCGCCGCCTGCTCCGCGCTCGAGCGCCGCCTGCGCGCCGCGCCGTGGCGCTGGAACCCTTTGCTGCTCTTCGGCCAGAGCGCCTACTTCTTCTACCTGATCCACTTTCTCGTGCTCGGCGGCTCGGCGCTCGCGCTCACGGGCGGCATGCAGCAGCGCGGCCTGCCCGAAACCTGGCTCGCCGCGCTCGGCACGCTGATCGCGCTCTACCCGGTCTGCGCCGCCTGGCGGGCCTTCAAGCAGTCCCATCCGCAGAGCTTCGCGCAGTACATCTAGCGGGCCTAGCGCATCAGCTCGCCCGCGTTCACCATCAGCGATTGGCCGCTGATCATGCGCGCGCGGTCGGAGCAGAGGAAGATGACGGCTTCGGCGACGTCTTCGTCGGCCGGGATCTCGCCGAGGGGCATGCTCGCGGTGATGCCCTGCTTGACCTCGTCGATCGATTTGCCGCTGCGCCTGGCCTCGCCCTGGATGTAGTTCTCGACAGGCGGTCCCCACATCCAGGTCGGTACGACGGTGTTCACGCGGATCTTCGAGGGGCCGAGCTCCTTGGCCATGTAGTACATCGCCGAGAGCAGCGCGCCCTTCGAGGAGGCGTATGCAGCCTGAAGAACCTGGGGCAGGTACATCGACTGCGAGCCGATCAGCACCACCGAGCCGCCGCCGGACTTGCGCATCTCCGCCGCCGCGGCGCGCACGACCGCGACCGTACCGAACACGTTCGTTTCGTAGGTGCGGCGCCAGTCCTCGAGCGGCGTGTCGATGCCGCCGAAGACGTTGTCGAGCGCGGCGACCTGCGCGAGGCCGTCGATGCGGCCGAAGCGCTCGCTCGCAGTGCGCACGAGGCGCTCGCATTGACCGGCCTGGGTGATGTCCGTCGCAACCCAGGCCACGCGCTTGCCGGAGGGGTCGAGCTTCGCGCTGATCTTTTCGAGCGACGCCTGCGTGCGCGCACCGAGCACGACGTTCGCGCCGTCGCGCAGCGCGAGCCGCGCGATCTCCTGGCCGAGCCCGCCGCCCACGCCGCAGACGGCGAGCGTTTTTCCCTCGAGGATCACGGCACACACCTCCTGAGTCTGGAATGTGCGCGATGATACTGGTCCGACTCTGCGATCCGGAGGAGGCATCCGTGGCGAATCGATCCGACAGCGCGGCCCCGGCCGAGGCAAAGCCCCCGGTGGCGCTCGGCAGCATCCTGTTCACACTCGTCGATCCGCAGCGCGGGCACGAGCGCGCCTACAACCGCTGGTACGAGCGCGATCACTTCTACGCGGGCTGCATGATCGGTCCCTGGCTCTTCGCGGGGCGCCGCTTCGTCGCGACGCGCGCGCTCAAGGATCTGCGCTTTCCGAAGCAGAGTCCGGTCGCGGTGCCGGTCGATGCGGGCTCCTATCTCGCGATCTACTGGATCCTCGCCGATCACCACAGCGATCACCTCGAGTGGGCGAATCGGCAGGTGCATTGGCTCTACCAGCACGGCCGCGGCTTCGCCGAGCGCAACCACGTGCACACGGTGCTCTTCAACTATCATGACACCCTCTACCGCGACGCCGATCCGGTGCCGATCGAGCTCGCGCTCGACCACCCCTTTGCTGGGCTCGTGTCGCTATTCCTCGAGCGCGCTCCGGGAGTCACGGTCGAACAGCTTTCCGACTGGCTTCGCGCTGCGGTGCCGGAGGTCTTGCGCGGCTCGCCGTTGGCCTGTGCCGCGCGCTTCCGGCCGATCTCGCGCGAAGGCGATCCGAACCAGCGAGCGCCGATGGACCTCGGCTCGCCGACCGGCGGTCCCGAACGCGAGCTGCAGCTCTGGTTCGCGCAGTCCGACCCGCGCGAATGCTGGGACCGGATTACGCGCTATGCGGACCTGCTGAAGGCCTCGGGCCTGGCCACCGTCGCGCTCGCGGCGCCCTTCCTGCCGACGGTCCCGGGAACTGAGAAATACCTCGACGAGCTCTGGTAGGCGCGGCAGCACTGGGATCCGCCGCGCGGGTCTACTCGAAGCGCCAGCCCGCGCCGTCCCGCAGCACGTGCCCGGCGGTCCTGCCCGGAAAGTGCGTGCCGAACACGAGGGCCGCACCTCCGCCGATTTCCGAGAGCAGCCGCAGGCGCGAGCGCTCGGCTTCCTTGCCATCGATATCCGCGATCGACGACCACTCGGGTCGCGCCAGCTGCACCGGCGTGTGGAGCATGTCTCCCGTGATCATCGCGACCTCGCCGCGCGACTCGATGCGCACGCTCACGTGCCCGGGCGTGTGCCCCGGCGAGGGCCACAGCGAGACGCTCGGGCTGATGCGGTGCTCCGAGTCGACCGCGTCGACGCGCCCGAGGGCGAGCAGCGGTCGGACCGAGATCTCGAAGGGATTGAGAGGCCCGGGATCTGCCTCCCAGTGCGCGAGGTCGGGCTTCGACATCAGATAGCGCGCGCGGCGGAAGGTCGGGCGCAAGGCTCCATCCTCCTGCACGGTATTCCAGCCGACGTGATCGACGTGCAGGTGTGTGCAGACGACCACGTCGACGGAATCGCGCCCGAAGCCGGCGCGGCCGAGGTCGTCGAGGAAGCTGGTCTGCAGTCCGTTGAAGATCTCCATGAAAGGGCCCGGTCCGAACTGTTTGTCGTTTCCAATGCAGGTGTCGACGATGATGCGCAGTCCGTCCGCCTCGATGCAGAACGCGTGCACGCTCATCAGCAGCTCGTCGTGCGGGCCGAGGTAGGGCTTCATCCAGCTGCGGTAGGGGTCGAGATCCCGGCGCTGGATGCGCAGGTAGCCCTCGGCCGTGAACTGGTTCAGGTCCGTCTCGCGCACGCGCGTGATGCGGACGTCGCCGATCTGCCATTGCATGTCGCGCCCTCCTGAAAGTCGCCTGGGCTGGGCAGCCGCAGCTCGGCAGCCGCATCGGCTGCCCGCTGTGACTCCCCTCGTGGCATGATGCGATCCGTCTCGCCCCCCATGGTAGGCTGACACGACCCGCGCGCGCGAGGCGCATTCGGAGGAGCCCATGGCGAAGCTCGAGCCCCTGGTGGATGGAGTGGCCTTCGGCGAGGGGCCGCGCTGGCGCGGCGACCGCCTCATCTTCTCCGACATCGCGGATCACCGCGTGAAGAGCGTGACGGAAGCCGGGAAGCTCGAGGTCGAGGTCGAGCTCGGCGCGCGCCGTCCCTCCGGCCTCGGCTGGCTGCCGGACGGGCGCCTGCTGATCGTCTCGATGGTCGATCACATGCTGCTGCGCCGCGAGGCCAGTGGTGCCCTGGCGGAGGTCGCCGATCTCTCCCGGTGGTGCGGGGGCTTTGCGAACGACATGGTCGTCGACGACCACGGCCGCGCGTATGTCGGCAACATCGGCTTCGACCTCGAGGCACAGCCGATGCAGATCCACCCGACCCACATCGTCTGCGTCGAGCCCGACGGCCGCGCGCGCTCGGTCGCTGAGAATGTGATGTGTCCGAATGGCATGGTGATCACACAGGACCGGCGGCGCTTCGTCGCGGCCGAGAGCGCGGGCGGCTGTCTCACGGCCTTCGATCTCGTGCCGGACGGCTCGCTCGCGAATCGGCGCGTCTTTGCCGCGCTGCCGAAGGGCGTCGCGGCCGACGGCATCTGCATCGACGCCGAGGACGCCGTCTGGGTCGCGAGCCCGATGTCGAAGGAGTTTCTGCGCGTGCACGAGGGCGGCCGCATCTCGGAGCGCATCTCGAGCGAGCCCTTCCACGCGATCGCGTGCATGCTCGGCGGCGCGGATCGGCGCACGCTCTTCGCGATCACCTGCGGCACCACGCACATCGCCGAGGCGGAGAGCAGGGGGCCGCGCAGCGGGCGCATCCAGTTCGCGCGGGTCGCGGTGCCGGGCGCGGGGCTTCCCTAACCCGTCGCCGGTCTCGAATCCGATGCTGCCGGGCCAGTGCAGTCGATGAGCGCGCGCGCCCGCGCAGCGCTGCGCGCAGGCGCCGGCCTCGCTCTGGTCGCGCTGCCGCTCGTCGCCTTGATCGCGCAGGTGATTGCAGCGGCTGCGGACGTCCCGGTGCTCGATGACTTCGACGCGCTCCTGCACTTCACGACCGCGTTCGCGGCGGCGCCTACGGGCTTCGAGAGGCTCGAGCTCCTGTTTGCGAACCACATCGAGCATCGCCCCGCGGTCGCGAGAGCGATTGCAGTCCTCTCCGGCTGGGGACTCGGGCAGGTCGATTTCGGCTGCTTGAACCGGATCGGCGCGCTCTGCTCGATCCCGCTGGCCTTCGCACTGGCTGCGTCCGCGCGTGGCACCGGCGACTTCGGATCCCGCGCCCTGCGTTTCGCGCCGGCCGCACTCTTCGCGTTCCAGCCGCAATACGGCCAGATCTTCAGCTGGGCGATGGCATCGCTGCCGAACGTAGGGGTCACGGCCTGCGCGGCCGGGAGCTTCGCGGCGCTCGCGCGGACTTCGCGCGGCTCGCTCGTGTGCGCGTTCTTGCTGGCTCTGCTCGCACTGTTCTCGCAGGGAAACGGCATCCTCGTGCTCCCGGCTGGCGCAGCGATGCTGTGGCTCTCCGGCCGCCGCACACGCGCATGGCACTGGATGCTGGGTTGCGTCCCGATGGCCGCGCTGTTCGCGATCTCGTATCAGAGACCCCCGCGCGCTGCGGAGGTCGCGCTGGCGGATCCCTTCGCGCTGCTCCTCTACGCGCTGAATTTCGCGGGTTCGGCGGCCGGCTTCCGCAATGCGGTCGCGTCACCGATCGCGGGTGTCGGACTGCTCGGCGCGAGCGCCGCGATCGTCTGGCTCGGAATCGCGCGGCGCGCGTCTGCACTCGCGGCGATGCTGCTCTTTCTGCTAGGCAGCGTCGCGCTGAATGCGCTGCTGCGAGTCGAGCTCGGCCCGGATTCGCCGCTCGACCAGCCGCGCTACACGTTCTACGCCTCTGTACTGCTCGCCGTGGTGTACCTGGGGCTGGTCGAGCTGCTGCGCGGGCTCCGCTGCGAACGCGCGTTCGCGCGTGCGGCACTCGCGTTGGCGCTCGCGTTCTCGGCGCTCAGCTTTGCGCAGAGCTCCGACGAGATCCGCTCGCACGCGAGATTTGCAGAGTCGGAGCTCGAACGCTGGTGGTTCACCGGGGAGGGCGGTCTGCTGCACCCCCGGCCCGAGCGCGCCGAAGCGACCCTGATCGAGGCCCTGGAGCGCGCTTCGTGGCGGCTGCCCGAGGCGTTGCTGCGGCGCGCGGCCGAGCCGGCGCTCGCGGCTGGCCCTCCCGGGCATCCGGAAGCGCTCGACGCAGCGCTCGCGTTCGCGGTCCAGAGCGGAAGCTATTTCGTCGCCGATGGCACTGCGCTCGCGCCCAGGAGCGGCCCCCTGCAGGACCCCGTGCTGATCTTGCTAGGTGAAAAGCGCAGCTACGAGATCCGAACCCGCAGCGTCTGCTGCCCGGGGGCAGCCGATCGCGATGCGCCGCCGCGGTCGCGCTTTCGCGTCGTTACCTCGACTGCGTCGCTCGAAAGGGGTCTGTATCGGATCGGGATCCTCCGCCGCGGGGCGCGGGGGCAGGCGCTATGGCTCTCGGGGCAGTCTCTCGAGCTCCGCTGAGCCGCCTGCAAGCGGCTTTGGAGCGGCGCGCGCGCTTCAGCGCTTGCGCCGCATGCGCACCAGCCCCTCTTGCGCGCAGGACGCGACCAGAGATCCCCCCAACGTGTAGAAGGTCCCGCGGCCGAGGCCGCGCGAGCGCGCGGTGATCGGGCTCTCCTGGATGTGGCAGATCCATTCGTCGATGCGAAAGGGCCGGTGGAACCACATCGCGTGGTCGAGACTCGCGGCCATGAGTCCGCCCGCGAAGGTGACGTCGAGTGGGCGCACCGCGCCGGTCGAGATCGTGAAATCCGATGCGTAGGCCAACACACATTGGTGGATCGCGAGATCGTCGGGCAGCGGGCCGCGAGCGCGAATCCAGGTGCGCAGCTGCGGCGAGTGGCGCTGCTTCGAGAACAGGTGCAGCCCGCCCTCGTTGCGCAGCTCGACCGGCAGCTGGAAGCGCCGGTCGTCGCGCTCGACCTGCTCCTCGAGGCGCCGGCGCAGCTCTCCGATCTCGTCTTCGTAGACGGGCCCGCTCGGCTCGCCGAGATCGACCGCGTCGATCTGGCGTTCCGGACCCTCTTCGTCGACCTGGAACGAGATCGCCATCTGGAAGATCGCCTCGCCGTTCTGGATCGCGATCACGTTGCGCGTCGTGAAGCTCTGGCCGTCGCGGATGCGGTCGACGTCGAACAGGATCGGCAGCTTCGGATTTCCGGGACGCAGAAAGTACGCGTGCAGCGAGTGCGCGAAGCGGCCCTCGGCGGTGCGCAGCGCGGCCATCAGCGCCTGCGCGAGCACCTGGCCGCCGAAGATGCGGTCGCGGCCGTCCTGCGGCGACACGCCTCGGAACAGGTTCCGCTCGATGGACTCGAGGTCGAGCAGCTCGAGCAGGCGTGTGAGCGCGGGGCTGCGCTCGGAACCGGAAGCGGGGACGGTCGTCACGAGGCCGCGGAGCGTAGCCCGCGGCGGCCACCGCGCCGCCTGAGCGGCGGCGCGCGATGGCCTTGATTCTCGCGCCGCGCATCGTGCAGGATCGGGCCGCCCCGCGCCGGGGCCAGATCGGAGCGCGCGTGCCGAGTTTCTACGACGTCGTGAGGGCGCATGCGGAGGCCACGCCGGAGAAGCTCGCGCTGATCTCGGAGCAGGACGGCGAGCGCCGCTACCTGGAGCTCGCCGACGACGCGGCGCGCCTCGCCTACGGCTTCGCAACGGAGCTCGGCCTCGCGGTCGGCGAGCGCGTCTGCATCTGGATGTGGAACCGGCCCGAGTGGGTCGAGGCCTCGCTCGGCGCCGCGGCTGCAGGTTGCCCGATCGTGGCGATGAACCCCGAGTGGGCCGATGCCGAGCTCGCCTTCGTGCTCCAGCACTCGCGCGCGCGCGCGATCGTCTGCGAAGCGGAGCTCGCAGAGCGCGCGCTCGCGCTCTGCGGGCGCTGCCCGGAGCTGCGCAACGTCGTGGTCGCCGGAGGCTCCGCACCCGCGGGCGCGCTCGCCTTCGCGGAGCTCGTCGACTCTGCGCCCGCCGATGCGCCGTCGCGCCTGCGCGAGATCCCGGACTGGGTTCCGGGCCAGCTGATGTACACGTCGGGCACGACCACGGGACGTCCGAAGGCCGTCTCGATGCGCCGCGAGGTGGCGGTCAGCGGAGTCGACTATCATGCGGTATTCGGCGCGAGCGCGCGCGACCGCTGCATCTTCGTGACGCCGCTCTTCCACGGCAATGCGAGTGGCGCGCTCAGCTCCGCGCTCATCTACGGCGGCTCGGCGGTATTTCAGCGCCGCTTCTCGGCGCGCCGCTTCTGGTCGCTCGTCGACCGCACGCGGCCGACCACCTTCTTCACGCTCGCGCCGATCGTCCACATGCTGATGGGCCTGCGGCCCGCGCCGACCGACACGAGCCACAGTCTGCGCGTGATCATCGCGCTAGGCGCGGGCGCGTCGGCGCCGGCGATCGAGGCGCGCTACGGCGTGCCGGTGATCGATTGGTACGGCATGACGGAAGCCGGCTCGGGCAGCTACACGCGGCTCGGCGAAGAGCGCCGAGCCGGCTCGGCCGGCCGCCCCTTCCCGGGCAGCACGATCTGCGCGCTGCGCGAGGACGGCAGCGCGGCTGCTCCGGGGGAGGTCGGAGAGATCTGCTTCCGCGCCGACAGCATCGCCTTCGCGGGCTACGTCGAGGACCCCGAGGCGACGAGCGTCGCGCTCCGCGACGGCTGGTTCCACACCGGCGATCTGGGTTATTTCGATGTCGACGGCTTCTTCTATTTCGTCGACCGGCTGAAGGACGTCGTGCGCCGCGCGGGCGAGAACATCTCGAGCCTGGAGGTCGAGACGCTGCTGCGCGAGCACCCGAGGCTCGCGGATGTCGCGATCGTCGGAAAGCCGGATCCGGTCCTCGGCGAGCGGGTCGTCGCGTTCGCGGTGCCGGCGCAGGCGGGCGATCCGGTGCCCGGGCCCGCGGAGCTGCGCGTCTTCGCGAAGGGCCGCCTCGCCGACTACAAGCTGCCCGAGGAAGTGATCTCGCTGCCCGAGCTCCCGCGCACCGCGACCGGCAAGATCGAGAAGTTCCGCCTGCGCAAGCGGCTCGCGTGTTAGCATGCGCGCTTCCCCAATCGCGCCTACGGGAGAGCTGGCATGGACTTCAGCTGGGAATCCGAATTTCTGAGCTTCCGCGACGAGCTCAGCGCCTTCATCCAGGAGTGGCGCACGCCCGAGCTGCTCGACGAGTACCGCAGCCATCACGGAGCGGTCGGGCCGCGCATCCAGGCATTTCAGCAGTCGATCAACGAGCGCGGCTGGAGCCGCATGTGCTGGCCCGCCGCCTACGGAGGCCTCGGCCGCAACCCGCTCTACCAGTTCATTTTCGTCGAGACGATGGAGTACTGGGGCATGCCCTACGGCAACCTCACCTACACCTCGATCGCGCCGGCGATCGTGCAGCACGGCAGCGAGCAGCAGAAGCAGGAATTCCTGCCGGGCATCTTCGCCGGGAAGGTCCGCTTCGCGATCGGCTACAGCGAGCCGAACGCCGGCACCGATCTCGCGGCGCTGCGCACGCGCGCGATCAAGGTCGGCGACGAGTGGGTGATCAACGGCCAGAAGAGCTGGACCTCGCTCGCCGAGTACGCGACACATCTGTGGCTCGCTGCGCGCACGGGTCCGGATCTGCCGCGGCACCAGGGCATTTCGCTGTTCATCGTGCCGATCGACGCCAAGGGTGTGAGCATCCGCCCG
>CAYTJA010000008.1:0-2054 GCA_964437835.1 uncultured Spirochaetales bacterium | reverse complement strand
GATCGCGATGCCGAGCTCGAGCAGCCCGTAGGCGAGTACCGGACGCGTGAGCCGATGCGCGATGCGACCCGCTACCGCCGCGCCGGTCGCCAGGCCCCCCATGTAGGCGGCGAGTACCGTCGCGATCGCCAGCTCCGAGGTGCCGAAGACGAACGCGAACTCCCGCGTCCACGCGGTCTCATAGATCAGCGCTGCCATCCCCGACAGAAAGAAGCAGAGCAACAGCAGCGGAAACGAGCGGTCGCTGGACATCAGGGGATGGCGGCTCGGGAGTCGATCCGTTCGAGGAGCGACCGGGCCGCTTCGAGGTCGGGCTCGCTGCGCGCACGGGTCAGCAGCTGTGTTGCCTCGCTACGGGCTTCTCCGCGATGACCCACGGCGAGCGCGAGTCTAGCGCCGATGATCCGGATCGCGGTGTCGCCGGGCAGCAGTGCCAGGGCCGCGCGCAGGTGCGCGGTGCCCGAGGCCGCGTCCTCGCCGTCGAGCAGGTAGGTGGCGGCCATACCCGCGTGCGCCTCGGGAAGATCGCCGACCCGATCGAGGCTGCGCTGGTAGTGGTCGCGGGCCTGACTCGCGAGCCGCGCCCGCTCGGCCGGATCGCCGGCTTCGGCGGCGCGGACGCGCAGCGCGTTCGCCCAGCCGAGGTGGAGGAGCGGATCTTCGGGGTCGAGTGCTTGCGCGTCCCGGTAGCGGGCGTCGGCGGACGACCGGTCGCCGGTGTCGGCCAGCGCGTCCCCGAGGCCGGCGAGCGCTCGCGCGGAGTCGGCGTTCAGCGCGAGGGCGCTCTCGAGATAGCGCCTCGCCTGGTCGGGTTCGCCGATCGCGAGCGAGAGCCATCCCAGCTCTTCCAGGATCTCCTGTTGCGATACGGCGCGGGCTACCGGGAGAGTCCCACCGGCCCGGATCCGGACCGAGAACGAATCGAGCTCACGCGCGCTGACGTGGGTCCAGACCGCCTGTTGGAGGTTCTCGCCCAGTGCCGTGCGCGCGGCCTCCGCGGCGGGAATCCCGCGATCCAGCAGCGCGCGGAACTCGGCGAGCGCGCGCGGGGCGCCCGCGCGCCGCTCCTCACTGAATACGAGGTAGTGGCAGAGGGCCCAGGCCTCGGCCTCGAAGAGCGTGCGCTCGCGCGACGACCAGTGGATCAGGTCGGAGGCCGCGAGCAGCCGGTCGAACGGGATCCACTGGCCCTCGCGCAGCGTGTGGACGTGGTCCTGACGCAGCGCGCCGACCGTCGCACCCTCGCCGCGGATCTCGAGCGTGCTCGCGAGCTGCGGCAGGCCTTCTTCGAACCACGGCGGCAGCGGGTCCGGCGAAGCGTTCCAGAACAGGCGCCGCGCGTACTCGAGCTTGAGCGGGGTCCGGGCGTCCCCTTCCCAGCCCTCGCCGGTGCGCAGCACGATCACGTCGCCGCGCTGGCGCGGCAGCAAATAGCTGCGCTGGGAGCGGAACGCGAACAGGCGCGCGACGCCGCGGTCGTCGAACGCGTAGATCCGGGTGCGGACCGGCGCCGCGGGGATCGCGCGCCCCCAGATGAACTCGGCCGCGGCGCGGAAGCGCTCGATCTCGATCGCGAGGCGCGCCGTGTCGTGCTCGCCGAGCGAGCTCCAGATGTCGTAGTGCGCGGTGCTTAGCGCCAGCCATTCGCGATTCTGGAGCGGCGTCGTGATGCAGCCCGCGAACGCGAGGCACAGCCCGAGACACGGGAGAAGACGGCCGCTCACGCGCGCAGCCGGAACCCGTCGAGCAGCTCCTGCTGCTTCGCGCGCACCTGATCGATGTGCTGCTCGCGAACCGACTCGAATCCCCGCACGTGCTCGGGCAGGCTCGCGATCGCGACCGCGATGTCGAGGTTGTCGGTGTCGAGGGCGTCGAGAAGTCGCTCCAGGACGGCCTCGTAGTCGCGGATCAGCTGCCGCTCGAGACGCCGGTGCGCGGTGCGTCCGAACAGGTCGAGCGGAGTTCCGCGCAGAAACTTCAGCTTCGCCAGGACTCGCAGGCACGGAAGGAACCAGCGCGCGCCGAGTCGCCACTTCCGCATCCGGCCGGTGTCG
>CAYTJA010000007.1:0-6859 GCA_964437835.1 uncultured Spirochaetales bacterium | reverse complement strand
CCTACAATCTCCTAAGAAACCGTCACACGAGCACTTCTCCCGTGGTGTTTTCCACGAGTTGGCAGCCGAGCGCTTTGGCGCGGTGGCGAAGAGCGCGAAGCGCTCGGGCGTGCTGTCCCGCGTCGTAGTCCGCTGCAGTTTGCGGCCGGTAGGGTTGCTTGTCTCGGAGGGTCCGGTAGAAGAGCACGGCGAGCTTTCGGGCGGTGGCGGTGATGGCCTTGGCCTTGCCGATGCGCATCGCCAAACGCCGGTAGAACGCGCCGAGCTGGTGGTCGGTGCGGCCGAGGCTCATGACAGCCATGCGAAAATATCGGGCCGCTCGGTTGGCGGAGGGCTGAGTGGCGGACGAGAGCAGCTTGCCGCCCGAGATCTTGGCGTTGGGAGAGAGCGTCAGCCACGAAGTGAAATGCTTCTCGCTGGGCCAGCGGCTCATGTCGAGTCCGACTTCCGAGATCAGCTTGAGTGCTCCGTAGGCGCCGATGCCGGGCAGCTGCGTGAGATCGACTCCGCCGCACAGGATGAACAGCGGAGAGCGAATCTCGAAGCGGGGTCCGTACACGCGCTTGCGGCCTTGGGGCGCGGGCAACGAGACCTGCGAGCGCTCGCAGTTCGCTTCGAGCGCTCGCAGGCTCGTCTCGATTGCGCGATCACAGGCCTGGATCTGCTGCTGGTAGAAATCGTAGAGCTCCAGGGACTGCTTCAGTACGAAGAGGTGCTCGTCTCGGTAGTGCCCACGCAGGGAGTCCGCGATCTGCTGCTTCGAGGCGCGGACCCGGGGATCCCGATACTCCGCGAGCTGCTCGGGATCCCGCTGGCCCGCCACGATGTCCCGCAAGATCCGAATGCCGGTCAGCCCCGTGAGATCGCTAATCACGTGGTGCAACTGGAGATTCATGAGCACCAGGGCCTTCTGCATCCGTAGGACACAGGTGGAGGTGCTCTCGACCCACGTCTCGCGGTGACGCAGGTAGCTGCGCAGGGCGGTGACCTCGGCTTTCGGTCGGAAGCTCCCGCGTAGCAGCCCGAAGCTGTGCAGCTGCTGGAGCCACTGACAGTCGAGCAGGTCGGTCTTGCGACCCGGCACATTCTTGACGTGGCGCGCGTTGACCAGGAGCACTTCCAAGCCACGCGCCTCCAGGATCTCGTAGAGCGGGATCCAGTAGACGCCCGTCGACTCCATCGCCACCGTGTCGATGCCGCAGGCCACCAGCCAGTCCGCGAGCAGATGCAGATCGTGCGTGAAGCTCGAGAATTCCCGCACGGGCTGCTCGTCGCGATCCTTCGGCACGGCCGCCCAGTGGCTCCGGGAGCCAATGTCGATGCCGGCGGCATGCAGATGGACGTGCTCCAGAAAACGCTCGCGCTGCTGCTCGCTGGCTCGCGAGCTCTCGACGCAACGGGCCGGATCTTGCTTCTTGCGCTTCACCTTCTGCTCCTTCACGCTGCGGGTGGGAGCATCCGAGGGCAGGGATGCGAAGAAGGCACATTCTCCTAAACGGGATCACGCGCAAGCGTGTCACCAGTGTCCATCTCGTAGCATCCCATGGACCACGCTGACGTCCGGGGTCGGACCACCATTGATCGATCGGCCTCAGCCCTCGGATGCGCCCAAACGCTACCGCGCGCGCATCCCTGGCCGGTTTCTGGCCCGTCCGCCCGGGCGGAACGCCCGTGAACCGCTGACGTCCGTGCTCGTCATTCCAGCGTGACGAGGCTCGCGTCGAGGTCGAGCAGCTCGAGCGTCGTGCGGCCGGAGCGCAGCGCCGCGAAGATCTGCTGTTCGCGCGCTGCGCGGGCGCGCGCGCGGGCGCGCACGTCTGCGAGCGCCGCGCTCGGGATGCAGACGACGCCGTCGGCATCGCCCACGACCCAATCCCCCGGCGCCAGCGCGACTCCCTCGAGCGAGATCGGGAGCCCGGCGCTGCCGGGCAGTTGCTTGCTCGCGCCGCGCAGCACGAGTGCGGTCGCGAAGACCGGGAAGCGATGCCGCTCGAGCGCGGCGATGTCGCGCACGCCGCCGTCGATCACGAGGCCCGCGAGCCCGCGCGCCTGCGCGGCCACGGTCAGGACCTCGCCCCAGAAGCCCCGCTCGCGCAGGCCGCCCATGTCGGCCACCAGGCAGTAGCCTCTCGGCGCGCGAGCGACCGCGACGTGCAGCGCGAGGTTGTCATTCGCGCCGCAGCGCACCGGGTACGCGGGCGCCGCCAGCGCAGCCCCTGGCCAGGCCGCGCGAATCCGGGGCGGCAGCAGCGCGGCGCCGGACTCTCCCAGGGTCGCCGCGCCGAGCTCGAGCCATTCGGCCGCCATCTCGTCGTTCTGCATTCCGATCCTCCGATCGCGCTTCGCGAAGCGCTGTAAGATAGGCGCCGCGGCGATTTTCCGACGGAGGTTTTCATGGACGTGCGCTCGATCGAAGAGGTGGAGCCCAGCGTGGAGCACAACGGCACGGTTCCCGTCTGGTGGCTGGTGAAGCCGCGCGAGATGTTCGAGCTGACCCGCGGCGGTCATCTCGAACTCGTCAGCGAGTTCGAGGTCGCGGGTGGGGGCCTCGTGGATCCGCATCAGCATCCGACCCACGAGTTCTACTACGTCACCTCCGGGCGCGGGCTCATGACGATCGCCGGCGAGGAGCGCGAAATCCGCCAGGGCGACCTCGTCCACATCCCGCCGAACGCGGTGCACAGCCTGCGCCCCGTCTCGGACAACGCCGCGATCCACTGCTTCTGCTTCGCGGTCGGCGTCCCTGACGCGGGCCCCGTCGACTACACCCATCACTGAGAGACCCCGCGACGCGATGCCGGAGAGCTTCCTTTCACTGGCACTGGCTCCGCTCACTGCGGCGTCCTTCGCAGCCTTCGGGCGTCTGCCGCACGAGGAGGGTGATCCCGCAGACTGCGCGGAGCTCGAATTCCGCTGGAGCGATCCCCACCTGAACACGATCTCCCACCGCGGAGACGAAGTGGACTGGAGCTCCCGAGGCCCGCTCTGCGACCTGCTGAACCGCCACGACACCCACACCCAGGTCCTGATGCCGCTCGACGCGGACGCGCTCGTCGTGGTCGCGCCGGCGGCCGCAGATTTTTCGCAGCCCGAGCAGCTCGAGCAGATCCGCGCGTTCCGGGTCCGGCGCTACGAGTGCTTCGCGCTTCAGCTCGGGACCTGGCACTGGGGTCCCTTCCCTCTCACGCGCAGCGGCAGCGTCCGGCTGCTGAACGTGCAGGGCCGCCGCTACCGGGAAGACAACGGGATCGCCTGGCTCCGCCGCAGCCACCAGGCCCGAATCGAAGTCGTCGTCCCCGCGGGATGAAGAGGCTCCCTCCCTGCCGGCTCGAGCCTGCCCCGCCCGATCAGGCTTGGCGCGCGCTCGGTCGTCCAGTAGTCTAGTAAAGACTTACTAATCAGTTCCTCGAGGCTACCGATGACTTCCCCCTCTCCGGCCCCGGGCCCGCGCCGCACGCTGCGCCTCGCGGGCGAGGAGCGCCGCCACCAGATCGTCCGCGAGGCGCTCGCCTGCTTCGCGTCTCGCGGTTATTCGGGCACCACGACGCGCCTGATCGCCGAGCGCGCCGGCATCACCGAAGCGGCGCTCTACCGCTATTTCCCGAGCAAGCAGTCGCTCTACGCCGAGATCATCGATCGCAAGATGGCCGGTCCCGATCTGATCGATGCGCTGCGCCCGTCGGCCGACGCGCGCGACGACCTCGGATTGTTTCGCGAGCTCGCGCGCGCGATCCTCGAGCGCGGGCAGAGCGATCCCGAGTTCCTGCGCCTATTGCACTTCACGGCGCTCGAGGGCCACGAGCTCGCCGAGCCCTTCTTCGCCGCGCGCGTCCGCCGCATGCGCGAGTTCCTGACCGCCTACGTCGCGGGGCGCATCGCCGACGGAGCCTTCCGCCCGATGGATCCGGTGCTCGCGGCACGCGCGTTTCTCGGCATGCTGCAGGACCACCTCGCGATGCGCGTCGTGTTCGGCCAGAGCCACGTCTACCCCCAGCCGCTCGAGGAGGTCGTCGAGACCTTCGTCCAGATCTTCCTCGCCGGCGTGCGCGAGCCCGAGGCGCTGCGCGGAGGAAAGCGCCGATGAGTCTGCGCGACCTGTTCCGCGGCAAGCGGGCGATCGCGAGTGCAGGGGTCTTCGTGCTGCTGATCGCGTCGCTGCTGCTGCTCCAGGGCTGGCGCAGCCGCGACACCGAATGGACCAACGACGCCTTCGTCGAGGGGACGCTCTCGTATCTCGCGCCGGAAGTCTCCGGCAGGGTCGTCGAAGTATTGATCGACGACCACGCACGGGTACGGGTGGGCCAGGAGCTCGTGCGCCTCGAGCGCAGCGGCTTCGAAGCGCGCTTCGCGCGCGCGCGCGCCGATCTCGCGGCGGCCGCGAATCAGATGGCCGCGGCCGAGGCCGGCGCGGCAGCGGCGGATGCGGAGCAGAAGGTGGCCGCGGTCGAGCTGTGGCGCAGCGAGCGCGAGCTCGAGCGCGTCGCCTCGATGCTGCAGCGCGGTGCCGCGAGCCAGCAGCAGCAGGACGCCGCGCGCGCGGCGCGCGATGCCGCCGAGGCGCGCGGGCGCGCGCTCGCGCTGCGCGCGCAGGCCGAACGCGCGGTGCTAGGCAACGAGGCGCCGCTGCGCCAGGCCGAGGCGAGCCTGCGCCAGGCGGAGCTCGACCTCGAGCACACCCTGCTGCGCGCGCCCTTCGACGGCTGGATCGGCCGCAAGCGCGTCACTGTCGGCGACATCGTGCGCCCAGGCCAGTCGCTGCTCGCGCTGACGCGCGCGGATGACACCTGGATCCTGGCGAACTTCAAGGAGACGCAGATCCGGAACTTCGCGATCGGGAGCCCGGTCGAAGTCCACGTCGACGCGTTTCCGGGCCTGATCTGGCGCGGCCGCATCGACTCGTTCTCGCCGGCCAGCGGTGCGAAGTTCGCGCTGATCCCCGCGGAGCCCGCCGCAGGCACCTTCACGAAGGTCGTGCAGCGGATCCCGGTCAAGATCGCGCTCGAGGGCATCGCCGAGGGCGCGGATCCGAAGGCCGCCCCACCGAGCCTCCCGATCGGCCTCTCGGCCGAGGTCTGGGTTGGCGGGAGCTGAGGCCGGGTCCGAGGCCGAGACTGCTGCCGTCGAGGTCCCGGAGCAGCTCGATCTCCGCACGCTGCTCGTCGTGCTCTCGGCACTTTCGGCGGTGCTGCTGGAGCTGATCGACTCCTCGATCGTCAACGTCGCGCTGCCGACGCTGATGGGCAGCCTCTCGGCCACTCTCGACGAGATCGACTGGGTCGTCACCGGCTACATCGTCTCGAACGTGATCGTGATCCCGATGACCGGCTGGATGTCGGAGCGCTTCGGGCGCAAGCGCTATTTCGTGTCCTCGATTCTCGCGTTCACCGCGGCCTCGTTGATGTGCGGCCTCTCGCGCAGCGTCGATCAGTTGATCTTCTGGCGCATCGTGCAGGGCCTCGGCGGCGGAGCGCTGGTGTCGACTTCGCAGTCGATCCTGATCGAGAGCTTCCCCCCGCGTCGCCAGGGAACCGGGCAGGCGATCTTCGGCATCGGCGCGATGATGGGGCCGAGCATCGGCCCGACCCTCGGCGGCTACATCACCGACCACTACTCGTGGCCCTGGATCTTCTTCGTGAACGTGCCGCTCGGCCTGCTCGCGGCGGCTGTCTGCACTGCCTTCCTGAAGGATCCCCCCTACCTGCGGCGCCGCGCGCGCGGGCGCGTGGACTGGCAGGGAATGGCGCTGCTCGTGATCGGGGTCGGGTCGCTTCAGGCGCTGCTCGAGGAAGGCCACCGCAAGGACTGGTTCGAGAGCTCCGAAGTCACCGCGCTGGCAGTCGTCGGCGGGATCGCCATCGCCGCGTTGCTGTGGCGCGAGCTCACGATCGACGAGCCGATCGTCGATTTCCGGATCCTCCGCCACCGCCAACTCGCAGTCGGCTGTGGGCTCGGCGCGCTCTCGGGCATGGGTCTCTACGGCTCGATCCTGCTGTTTCCGATCTTCACGCAGACCCTGCTCGGCTGGAGCGCGCTCGAGTCGGGGCTCGCATCCCTGCCGGCGACGCTCGCGACCGCCGTCTCGATGCTCTTCGTCGGGCGTCTCGTCTGGAGACTCGGGCCGCGACACCTCTTCGCCGCCGGCATGGGGCTGATGATCGCTGGGCTGCTCGCGATGCATGGCTGGACACTCGAAGCGGGCTGGGATCAGCTGTGGCCGCCGCAGGTGCTGCGCGGCCTCGCGATGGGCGCTCTCTTCGTTCCGATCTCGACCGCCGCGCTGCGCGGGATCTCGAACCGCGACATCCCACGCGCGACCGGCATCTTCAACCTGACCCGCCAGCTCGGCGCGGCCTTCGGCATCGCGATGTTGACGACGCTGCTCGAGAACCGCGCCGACCTGCACCGCGCCGCGCTCGCTCCGCATCTCTCGCCGCTCGAACCCAACGCGATGGGCGCGCTCGAGCGCATCGCCGAGGGCCTCGCGCGCAGCGGCCTCGACGTGGAGACCGCACGCGTCGCGGCGACCGCAGTGCTCGAGCGCCAGCTCGAGCGGGTCGCGATGTCGCTCGCGTTCCAGGACGCCTACCTCTTCCTCGCGACCGCGTTCGTGGTTGCGCTGCCGGCCGTGCTGCTGGTCGCGCGGCATGCGCCCGGAAAGTTCGAGCCGATTCCGAGCGACGACGCCCCGGATCCCGAACTCGCGAACTCCGCGCTCTGAGCAAGCCGCTTCGGCGCGCAGCGAGGCGAAGCCGAGCGGAGAGCGGGTGGGGCCGGGCCGCTCCCGGACCGGGACCCGCAAGGCCCGGCGCGCAGCGAGGCGAAGCCGAGCGGAGAGCGGGTGGGACCGGGCCGCTCCCGG
>CAYTJA010000006.1:0-4620 GCA_964437835.1 uncultured Spirochaetales bacterium | reverse complement strand
GAAGTCGATCGGGAACCGCGACATGTTCGTGAACACGATGTTCGAGCAGGCGCTCTTCGGCCGCTTCGTCAGCGACTGGAGCGGCCCCGAGAGCGACTTCCGCGAGACGTCGCTGCAGATGCTGAACCAGCTCTGCCCGGGCGACATCGCGCTCGTCGAAGGCACGGTCACCCGCAAGCAGCAGGTCGGCGACGAGCACCGCGTCTGGATCCAGATCCGCTGCTCGAATCACCTCGGCATCTGCGCGACCGGCACCGCGACGCTCGCCATGCCGTCGCGCGGCGCGGGCCCGTTGCGCCCGCTGCGCTCGCTCGCGAAGCCAGAGGTCGAGCGGCATCCGGAGCTGCCCGACTTCGCGAGGCCGTGGCTCGGATCGGTGTCGCCCAAGGAGCCCGGCGCCTATCCCGTGAGCGAGGTCCAGATCCTGTACTGGTGCGACATGGTCGAGGACTCGAATCCCCTCTACGCGGACGGCGAATACGCGCGCGCGAGCCGACACGGCGGCGTGATTGCGCCGCCGATGGCCCTGTTGAGCTTCGCGATGCTGCGCGGCGGCCACCAGGGTGTCGACGCCTCCGCGCCCGACCCGAACTGCCCCGAGCGCAAGCCGTGGCCGCCGCGCGAGGAGCGCCCGGGCGCCTGGAAGCTGCCGATGCCGCCCGGCGCGCGCGAGACGATCGCTCAGGGCTCGGTGCAGGCCTATGGACCGCCGCTGCGGCCCGGGGACCGCATCTTCCAGACCACCGAAGTGCTGAACTGTTCGCCGCGCAAACAGACCAAGCTGGGGCCGGGCTATTTTCAGACGAACCTCAACACCTACTACAACCAGCGCGACGAAATCGTCGGAACCAACCTGTTCACGCTGCTGCGCTACGGCGGTTCCGAGTAGCGCCGTCGGGCTGCGGCCTCCTGGAGATCCACGACGTGCGTGCCGGATCCGGCGAGAAGCTGCGCGAGCAGGGCAGTCTTTCCCGTCTGCCGCGCCCCGACCAGGATCCTCGGCTTGCCGCGCGAGACGACCCCCCGAGTGCGGCTCCCAGCCAGCGGCGGTGAAACATGAACCTGCGGAAAATCCATGAAAATCAACAGGTCGACCGCCTCGAGCTCGAGCGGCCGCCGGCCCGCGGCTCGCAGCTCGCAGCCAACATCGGGCCGCGGTGTGGTAAGAGATCGCTGGTTGCGTTGCCGAGCCGCACGGCGAATGAATAGGAGAGCGACAGCATGGGTTACACCGGACGACAGATCCGCTCGACGCTGCGCGCGGCCGGCGATGGCGAGGGGCAGCTCGAGCTCTCGCTCGCCACGGTCGAGGTGCCCGACCCCGGAGCCGACGAGATCGTGGTCCGGATCGAGGCCTCGCCACTCAACCCGTCCGATCTCGGGCTGCTGTTCGGACCCGCCGACATGCGCAGCGCGCAGGCCTCGGGTTCGGCGCAGGATCCGGTAGTCACGGCTCGCATTCCCGCGAGCCTGATGCGGGGCGTGAGCGGCCGCCTCGGTCAATCGCTCCCGGTCGGCAACGAGGGCGCGGGCGTGGTCGTCGCCGCCGGAAAGTCCCCGGCCGCCCAGGCGCTGCTCGGGAAGACGGTGGGCCTGATCGGCGGCGCGATGTACTCGCAATTCCGTGCGATCCACGCGAGGCAGTGCCTGCCGCTGCGCGACGGAACCACGCCCGCCGAAGGCGCTGCCTGCTTCGTGAATCCCCTCACCAGCCTCGGCATGCTCGAGACCCTGCGCCTGGAGGGTCACAAGGCGCTCGTGCACACGGCGGCTGCCTCGAACCTGGGGCAGATGCTGGTGCGGCTCTGCCGCGCGGAGGGCATCGACCTGGTGAACGTCGTGCGGCGGCCGGAGCAGGCCGCGCTGCTGCGGGCACTCGGCGCGAAGTTCGTGGTGGATTCGAGCGCCCCGTCGTTCATGGACGAACTCGTCGCCGCCATCTCGACTACCGGCGCCACGCTCGCGTTCGACGCGACCGGAGGCGGCCGCCTCGCCAGCCAGATCCTGACGGCCATGGAAGCCGCCCTCAGCGCCAACGCCGAGTTCAGCCGCTACGGGTCTTCGACCCACAAGCAGGTCTACATCTACGGCGGTCTCGACCGCTCGCCTACCGAGCTCACGCGCAGCTTCGGCATGGCCTGGGGAGTGGGAGGCTGGCTGCTCACGCCCTTCCTGCAGAAGATCGGATTCGAAGCCGGCCAGAAGCTGCGAGATCGCGTCGCCGCCGAGATCCGGACCACCTTCGCGAGTCACTATTCGAGAGAGGTCTCCCTCGCCGAAGCGCTCTCCCTCGACGCCATCGCCGCCTACGGCAAGCAGGCGACGGGCGAGAAGTTCCTGATCAACCCCCACAAGGCCTGACGCCAGAGAGCCCGCATCGCGGCCGCTGCGGCGTGCCCGAGTCGAGGCGCCGCTACAGGAAGCTCTTCGGCTCGGGCAGCTCCAGGAGCTTCGCGAGACAGCGCGTGATCGGGTTGTCGATCTCGAGCGCGCGCACGCCCTGCTGCTCGAGCCCCCCGTAGTGCCCGACCTGTTGCGCGAGGCGCATCATGATCACCGCGAAGCGGTAGCCCGCGAAGACCTCGTAATAGTGCAGATGCTGCACGCGCTGCCCGCAGAGCGCCTCGAAGCGCGCGACGCTCGCCTCGCGCGACGGAAAGCCCGGCAGCCGCGGCACTCCGACGCCCTCGGAGTGGTAGCGGTCGAGAAATAGCGTCCAGCCGAGGTCGACCTCGGGGCTGCCGAGCGTGACCATCTCCCAATCGAGCACGGCCGCGGGCCGGGTGCCGTCGAAGAGGATGTTGCCGATGCGCGCATCGCCCCAGACCAGACCCGTCCGCTCGCCACTCGGGCGCTGCGCCGAGAGCCATTCCCAGGCCGCGTCGGCCGTCGGCTGCGGCTCCCCGCGCGCCGCCCAGTCGTGGTACTTGCGGTAGTACGCGAGGTTCTGGTCGAGCGCCGTCCGGCCGAGTTGAGGACGCTCGAGGAAGGAAAATCCCACCGCGCGGTAGTCGAGGCGCGCGACCTTCGCCAGGCACTCGATCCCGCCCCACCAGATCGCCGCGACGTCGGCGTCGGGCAGCTCCTTGAGCCAGCCCGCCGCGTTGTAGGGCGGATTGTCCGACGGCACGCGGCCCTCGACGCGGCCCATCACGTAGAAGGGCGCGCCGAGCACCGAGCGATCTTCCTCCTCGATCCAGAGCATGCGCGGCACCGGGACATCCGTCTGCGCGAGCAGCTGCATGCTGCGGAACTGCAGGCGCATGTCGTACTCCGGGAAGACCTGGAAGCCGGTCGGCTGCACGCGGATCACGAGGCGCTCCACGACAGGCTCGCCGCCGCGCTCGAATCGCGCGTCGGCGAGCAGCGTCTCGTTGGAGAAGCCGGAGGACTGCGGGGCCGTGAGCTCCGAGAGCTCGAAGTTGCGCACGCCCGGCAGCTGTCGCTGCATCCAGGCAGCCAGGCTCGCGCGCGCGGCCTCGAGGTCGCGCTTCCAGGGAGTGGGCATCCGGCTTCTCCTGCGCGAGAGCTAGGCGCGGTGCAGGAGTGCGAGCGCTTCGATGCGCTGGTCGCGGTCCGGCAGCTCGAAGCTGAAGAGCACGCGCTGCGTCAGTCCCGAGAGGCGCTCGGCGACCAGGCGAGGCAGATCCTCCAGCGCACCGACGACTGCGAACTCCGCGAGCAAGCGGTCGTCGATCAGCTCGCCCATCGCGTCCCACTGCCCCGCCTTCGAGAGCCGATTCAGCTCCTGCTGCAAACCCGCACGACCCGAGAGCTCGAGCACCTCGCGATAGGCAGGCGTCGAGCCGTAGAACGCGATCTGACGCCGCGTAGCGAGCGCCGAAGCGTGCTGCGCCTCGGCGTCGCGGCCCGAGACGACGAAGACCGGAGCCGCGATCTCGAAATCGCTGCGGCTGCGGCCCGCACGCGCGAGGCCGCGCTCGAGCGCCGGCAGCGTAACCTCGCGCAGGTAGCGCGGCGTCGTGAACGCATGCGCGATCAGGCCGTCGGCGACTTCGCCGGCGACCTCGGTCATCCGGGGACCGACCGCCGCCAGGAACACGCGCGGCGCGCCAAAGCGCTTCTCGGGCGGCGTGAAGACGGGCGTCATCAGCGTGTGCCGGTAGAACTCGCCCTCGAAGCGCAGGGGGGCGCCTTCGTACCAGCAGCGCCAGATCGCGCGCATCGCGAGCACGAACTCGCGCATGCGCGAGGCCGGCTTCGACCACGGCATGCTGAAGCGCTTCTCGATGTGCGCTCGGATCTGCGAGCCGAGGCCGAGGATCAGGCGCCCCTGCGAGAACGCATTCAGATCGTGGCCGACCACCGCGAGGCTCATCGGGTTGCGCGCGAACGCGACCGCGATCGACGTCGACAGATCCAGGCGCTGGCTGTGCTCGGCCGCCAGCGCGAGCGGCAGAAAGGGGTCGTTCGCAAGCTCGGCCGCAACCGCGCCGTCGTAGCCTTCCGCCTCGAGCCGGCGCACACGCGCCGGGACTTCGGAGAGGCTCTGCCCGAGAATGCCCGCGTCGACTTTCATGGCTCCGCTTCCCGCTCAGCGCAGGTAGGCCTGGCCGCCGTCGAGCATCAGGGTGGTGCCGGTGATGTAGCTCGCCTCGG
>CAYTJA010000005.1:0-46296 GCA_964437835.1 uncultured Spirochaetales bacterium | reverse complement strand
GGCGCTGCTGCGCCAGCACCACGCGAGGGAGGTGAGCCTTGTCGACGCCTAGAGCCACAGGGGCGCGGCGCTTGCCGCGGTTGCTATTCACCTGGCTATCGCTCTCGCTCACGACGTCGCTCGGCTGTTGGGAGCAGTGGTCGGTCGAGTGGTTCCCGCAGATGAAGTGGCAGAAGGCCGTGCAGGCTTTCGAGCGCACGCAGTATCCGGCTGCGGACGGCCTCGCGGCTTTCCTGCCGCCCGAGGGCGCGGTTCCGGTCGGCGGGGGCGAGGCGCCGGTTTCGAACCTGATCGACGCCGATTCCGACGGGCTGAAGAACCCGCGCGGCGCGAGCCTGGCATCGATCCAGAACGGCAAGCAGCAGTACCTGCGCTTCTGTCAGCCCTGCCACGGCGCCGGAGGCGTGGGCGACGGCCCCGTGTCCGTCACCAGCGCGCTGCGCGGGCCGCTGATGGGTGTACTCCCGATCGCCGGGCCGGGCAGCATCGCGAACGTGCGCAGCGACGGGCACCTCTACACCACGATCCGCTACGGCCGGCGCCGGATGCCGTCCTACGCGCGGATCCAGTCCCAGGACCGCTGGGACATCGTCAACTACGTCCGCTACATCAACGGCAAGACAGGGGTCACGCAGTGAGCGCGAACGCCACCGGGCTGCGGGCGAATCCGCAGCCGCTGCCCAAGGCCGCCGTCGTCGTCTGCGGCGCGCTGATCCTGCTGGGCGTCGTCTGCTTCCTCGGCGGGCTGGGATCCGACGCGAACGCCGCCTGGCGCGCGTTTCACGTCAACTATCTCTACTTCGGGAGTATGGCCCAGGCGGGTCTCGCGCTCTCCTGCGCACTCGTGATCGTCGGCGCGCGCTGGGCCGGCCCGATCCGCCACGTGGCCGAGGGCCTCGCCGCGTGGGTCCCGGTCACCTTCGTGCTCTTCTGCGTGTCGTACTTCGGTCGCGAGTCGATCTATTCGAACTGGGTGCACGGCGCACCGCCCGGCAAGGAAGGCTGGCTGACGATTCCGCGCCTCTACCTCGTCGACGGCGCGCTGCTAGGCGTGTTCACGCTGCTGACGATCGTCTACTTGAAGGCGTCGTTCCGGCCCTCGCTGCACGGAGCGGCCGAGCGCGCGCCCGCGGCGAAGTCGCGCTTCGCGGCCTGGACCGAGGGCTGGCAGGGCGAGGCCGCCGAGCGCGAGGCCTCGGGCCGCACGCTCCACAAGCTCGCGCCGATCCTCGCGCTGCTCTATGCGTTCGGCTACGGCTTCCTCGGTTTCGACCAGGTCATGTCGCTGAATCCAACCTGGTATTCGAACCTCTTCGCCTGGTACTTCGCGTGGGGCGGCTGGCTCTCGGCCGTCTCGGCGACCGCGTTGATCTGCGTGCTGCTGCGCGCGACCACACCCGGCTGGGGCGAGGAGATCACGAAGGCCCGCATGCACGACGTGGGCAAGATGATCTTCGCGTTCTCGATCTTCTGGATGTACCTGTTCTTCTCGCAGTACATCGTGATCTGGTACGGGAACATTCCCGAGGAGACCCAATTCTACTCGCAGCGCCTCGGCACGCAGTTCCTGGCGGACTACTGGGAGCTCTTCGACGCCGAGCGACTGAACGAGCCCTACGTGAAGCTCGCACTCACGGCCTGGGTCGGCTGCTGGTGGGTTCCCTTCTGGGTGCTGCTCGGCCAGGCGCCGAAGAAGACACCGGTGATCCTGGGCACGGTCGCCGCAATCGTGTTGGCCGGCTTCTGGCTCGAGCGCAATGCGCTGGTGTGGCCATCGCTGGTTCCGGGAGACGGCAGCTCCTGGGCCGGCGGGATCCAGTTCGGCATCGCCGCGGGTTTCTTCGGCGCTTTTGCGCTGGTGTATCTGATCTTCAGCCGCGTCTTCCCGAGCCTGCCGCTGCCGCAGCGCCACTGAGGCGCTGTAGCGAGCGCAGGCCTTGCGGGTCCCGGTCCGGGAGCGGCCCGGTCCCACCCGCTCTCCGCTCGGCTTCGCCTCGCTGCGCGCCGAAGCGGCTTGCCCGCACTCCGCTGCGCCTCGCTGCGCGGCGAAGTGGCTAGCATTGCGGGTGTGATCGGTCGCGACACTTTTGCACTCCACGGCCAGCCTGCGATCCAGCTGGACGACGATGGCTTGCGCCATCCTCAGAGCGCACGCGGCGACGCGCAGGTCTTCACGCGCTTCGAGGACCTCACGCACCTGGCCGCGAGCCGCGGCGGCTGGCTACTCGGCACGCGCCAATCGGCCTTCGCCGTCGCGCGCAAGCGCTTCGTGGATCCGGAGGGTCCCGAAGCCCTGGTGCGCGCGCTGCTCGCACGGCTCGCGCTGCGCGAGGGCGGCCCCGAGCAACTCCGGCGCATGGCGGCCGTCGAGCGCGCGGGCCGCGATCCGCGTCCGGTGCGCGCCACCTGGGCGCTGCTCGGCCTCTGCTCGGCGGTCTTTGCGGGCCAGTTCCTGCTCGGCAGCGACGTCTCGCGCGCCGGCGAGGCGAACTGGGCACTGGTGCGCGACGGCGATCTCTGGCGCCTCGTCACGGGCAACCTGCTCCACTGGCTCGAGTTCCCGCCGCACTTCGCGCTGAACATGCTCGCGCTCGCGTCGATCGGGTCCCTCGTCGAGCGCAGCCTCGGGGGCGCGCGCAGCATCTGCATCATCGCGATCTCGGGCGCGGTTTCGATGCTGGTGGGCATGCAGAGCCGTCCGCACGTCGTGTTTGGCGCCTCCGGGATCGTGTTCGGCCTGATCGGCGCAGTGCTGTGGCTCGAGCTCTACAGGAGCCAGGAGCTGCCGGCCTGGCTGCGGATTCCGCGCCGCTCGATCTTCTTCCTGCTGCTCGTGAACGGGGCGCTGATGTTCCTGCCTTTCATCTCGGGCGGCGCACACCTCGGCGGCCTCGCGGCGGGCTTTGCGACGACGGCGCTGCTGTGTCGCGGCGCCTTCGTGCTGCGAGATGCGGCTCCGCTCTGGGTCCGCGCGCTCGCGCACGCGCTCGCATTCGTGGCTGCGGCGGCCGTGGGCATCGCGGGCTTCGATCTGTGGGGTCGCGCTGAGTTCGGCCTGCGCTACACGCAGCGCATCGCGCAACTCCCGGGAATCGAGAGCCCCGTGCTGCACCTGCGCGCGGCCGAGGTGCTCGCCGATCCAGCGGCGAGCCGCGGCGAACTCCTGGCGGCGCTCTCGGCCGAGGAGCGCGCGGTCGAGGCGACCTATCGCAAGCAGCCCGAGATGCTCGCTGCAGTCGCGGAACTCCAGTTCCGGCTCGGCCGCACGGAACTCGCGCTGGCTGCGATCGAGGAGGCGCTCGCGCTCGCGCCCGACGACCCCCGCTTCGCGAAGCGTCGCGTGCGCATCCTGCAGGGGGAGCTCGGGGGACGCCCGCTCGAGGGCGAGCTGCCGCCCTGGCTGCCCGACCCGCGCATTTCGGCGCCGGCAGCGAGTGTCGAGATCTGATGGACTTCGAAGCCGAGGACGGCGCGCGACACGAGTACGCACTGCGCGGCGAGCGCGAGATCCAGCTGCGCGGCGACGGCATCGCGCACCCGACTTCGATGCTCGGAGCGGCGCAGCTCTTCACGCCCTACGAGCAGATCACGCACGTCGCGGTGACGAAGCACTTCCTGTGGCTCGCGACCGAGCGCAGCGTGCACCTGTACCCGCGCCGCGCATTCCTCGACCCGGGTGCACCGGAGGCGCTGATCGCCAGGCTGCGCGCTCTGCTCGAACATCGCCAGGGGGGGCGCGCTCAGCTCCAGGGCATGGCCGAGATCGAGGAGCGCGCGCGACGCGGGAGACCGCGCTGCCTGGCGGCGCTGCTGCTCGCGGCCTGCGCGGGCGTCGCCGCGCTAGGCCGGGGGGGGGCTGAGCTGCGACTCTACGAGGCCGGCTACTTCAGCGCGCCGCTGCTGCTCGCTGGAGAGCCCTGGCGCGTATTGACCTCGAGCTTCGTGCACGCGGGCTGGCTGCACGCGCTCGAGAATCTCGCGGTGCTGCTGCCCCTCGCGCACCTGCTCGAGCACGCGCTGGGCCGCAGTCGCGCGGCGCTGGTGCTGGTGGCGTCGGTCGCGGGGGCCTGCGCGCTCAGCGCCGCGGTCTCTCCCGGCGCGCTGATCGGATCTTCCGGGCTGCCCTTCGGCGCGGCCGCGGCGCTGCTCTGGCTGGACTGGAACCGCGTCCACGAGCTGCCCGCCTGGGGCCGCTTCCCGCGCTTCTGGCTGCTGTTCTTCCTCGCGCTCCAGGCGGCGCTGTTCCTGATGTTCCAGTCCGCGAGCTGGGCGCCGCATATCGGCGGCTTTGCGGGCGGTGCGGCGGCAGTCTCGCTGGTCTCGCTGCGGCGGTTGCAGGGCGCGAGCGGCGAGCGCTGGCTCGCGCGCGCGGCGGGAGCGCTCGCGATCTGCCTGGCCTTGGCACTCGGCCGCCTCGCCTACGACGTGCGCGTGGACGCCGAATTCCTGACGCGACACGCGGCGCGCATGGCGCTGCTGCCCGGCGCGGCGTCCGCGGATCTCAACAATCTCGCCTGGACGATCGCGATCGCGAAGGGGGCGCCGCAGGACGAGCTCGAAGCGGCGCTGCCCGTCGCCGAGCGCGCCGCGCGCGACACGCTGCACAAAGAAGGCCAGATCCTCGACACGCTCGCGGAGCTCCAGTTCCTGCTCGGGCGCCGCGAAGACGCGATCGCGACGATCGAGCGCGCGCTGGCCGCGCCCTGCACCCCGTGGAGCACCGTGCTGCCCGAGCTCTGCAACGCCTTCGAGGCCTACTACCGCGAGCAGCGCGCGCGCTTCTCGGGCGAGCGTCCGGCCGAGCCGCGCCCGCTCGACCCGATGCTGCGCCTGCCGGAGCTCGCGCCGCGCCCCGCAGGCGATTCGCCGAAGCCGCTCCCGCCGCCGCTGCAGGTACCCGCGGACGCGCTGTCCGTCTGAGCTGCGGGCGGGCGCTTGGCCCGAACCGCCACCCGCGCACCGCGTGTAACGCTGCGCGGGTCTCGCGCGTGTTTCTCGTGTGACCCCGACACCCGAGGAGCCCCAATGGAGTTCTTTCGCACCACGCTTGCTTCGATCGGCCTGATTCTCGCTGCAATGGCCGCCCTGTCGCTGATCGAGGCGCTGATCCCGCTGCGCGCGCGCGGAGCCTGGAACCGCGCGCACCTCGCCCCGAACCTCGCGCTCACGTTCATCAGCTTCGCGCTGAACGCGCTGTTCGGCTCGGTGCTCGTGCTCGGGCTCGAGTGGCAGCATGCGCAGGGCTTCGGCCTGCTGCCGTGGCTCGCGCTGCCGCCACTCGCCTCGGGCGCGCTCGCCGTGGGAACGCTCGACCTCGGCTTCTACCTCCTACACGTCGCGATGCACCAGATTCCGAGCTGGTGGCGCTTTCACGCAGTGCATCACTCCGACCCGAGCGTCGACGTCACCACGACCGTGAGGCAGCACCCCGGCGAGAGCTTGCTGCGCTTCGCGTTCATCGCCGCGTTCGCGATCCCGCTAGGCGCGAGCCCCGCGGAATTTGCGCTCTACCGCGTGCTCGCGGCGCAGAGCGGACTGCTGGAGCACGCCAACTTCGGGCTGCCGCCGCGGCTCGAAGCCGCGCTCTCGTGGCTCGTCACCTGGCCGGCCGTCCACAAGATCCACCACTCGCGCGACGCGCGTCTCACGAACACCAATTACGGGAACCTGCTTTCGCTGTGGGACCGGCTGTTCTCGACCTTCACGCCGGCACGCGAAGGACGCCACATCGCCTATGGCCTCGCCGGGTTCGACGAGCCCGGAGCGCAGACGACCGCCGCGCTGTTGTGGCGGCCGCTCCGCAGGGTCAGCTTCGACGGCGCGGCCGAACTCTCGGCCGGAAGGATCACCTAGCACGTACGGAGAAGGAGCGGGAGATCGACATCCGATCACGGAAAGACTGACAACCCGTTCACCCGCGACTGGTGCGCCGAGTTTGATTCCGCAGTGCGCTGGGGGTAGGCTGCTGCGGGGTCGGCCGATCTGGACTGGCGCTGCTTGCGCGCCAGCATCCGAAGTCTCTCGCCCGAGAGACGCTCGGAGGGGAGGGGCCGTGTCGCTGCGCGGATGGTTGCGGATCTCGTCTGCTGCCCTGCTGATTCTCGAGAGCGCCGCGGCCAACGCAGCGCCGATCTTTCTGGGCCTGGGAATGCTGCCCGATGCCGGAGGGTCGGAGGCGAGTGACATCTCGGCAGACGGCACGACCGTCGTCGGGACGTCGGGGACTGCGTTCCGCTGGACCCTCGCCGAGGGAATGCTCGACCTCGGGGTGTTGCCGAGAGGGAGATTCGGCAGTTACGGGGCCGGCGTATCCGGGGACGGCAGCGTGGTCGTCGGGGAGAGCAGCGCGAGGCATCCGGGGATCCCCCGCTTGGATGTCGCCGAGGCGTTTCGCTGGACGGCGTCGTCCGGGATGCAGGGTCTCGGGTTCCTGGGTGACCAGTATCCGTCGAGTGCGGCAAACGCCGTGTCCTCCGACGGCCAGGTAGTCGTCGGTAACTTCGGCAACCCGGCAAGCGCCTTTCGCTGGGATCCGCTGAGTGGCATGCAGGCGATCATCGGGGGAGGGTCGGCATCGGACGTCTCTGCCGACGGGGATGAAGTCGTCGGATTCCGCCACGTCCCGCCGTCGGTCGGCGACCCGGGCGGCAGCACGGAGGCCTACTTCTGGTCCGCGGCGACAGGCCTGCTGCCTCTCGGGGACTTTCCGGGCGGAAACTTCGAGAGCCAGGCTCGCGCGATTTCCGCGGACGGTTCCACCGTCCTGGGGTTCGGGCGGACAGAATTCGGCTACGAAGCCTTTCGCTGGACCGCGGCGACGGGAATGGTCGGCCTCGGTGATCTCGGCGGAGGGGGAGGTTTCAGCACCGCCAAAGACCTTTCCGGGGACGGTTCGATCGTGATCGGACATGGTCACGGGCCGCTTGGTGGGACGCGCTTCATCTGGGATGCCGCGCACGGGATGCGCGATCTCGAAGCCGTGTTCCTGGACTTCGGTTTCGACTTCAGCGGCTGGGATCTCGGAACACTGATCGGAATCTCGGAAGATGGAACGGCGATCGTGGGCAGTGGCCGGAATCCGCTGGGACTCAACGAGGCGTGGATCGCCGTGATCCCCGAGCCCGCGAGCGGGTTGAGTCTGGGGCTCGGTCTGGCTCTGCTCGCCGCCGCTCGCACTCCGCGCGGCCGGCCGGGATCCGCGTGCGTAGGGTTCACGCTCCGGGGTTAGGCGATCAGGACGACAGCGTCACCCGTCTGCCCGTGGTTCAGGATCTGCTGCACCGGGACCGCGATTTCACAACGGTGGCTGCTGGGTCCGCGCTCCGCGAGCGAGTCCGCAGGGGCGCGGAGTGCCGGGTGCGGCGATCCAACCGGCGTGCTAGGGCTCGAGCTCGTCGCCGTCGTCCGGGATCCAGATCGAACCTGCGAAGCTGTCGTCGACGACGTTGCGCAGCTGCAGCTGGAAGACCGGCGGCGGGCGCAGGCGCACCAGGCCCAACGTCGAGACGCCTGCGCGGCGTGCGAGTGAGCCCACGTCCTGCACGGAAGTGTGCAGGCGCGCTTCGCGCAGCAGGCGCTCGGCTTCCTCGGGCGGCAGCTCGAGCCGCGGAGCCTGATCCGGAGACAGCGAGAAGCTGGCTTCGTGGAGCAGCAGCTGCGCGCCGCGCGCGAAGTCCTCGAGCGCGTCGGGCGCCCAGCCGGTGCCCGCGACGACCGCGCTGCGCCCCTGCGCCTCGAAGCGGAACGCGAGCGCGGGCAGGGGTCCGCCCGGGAGCGCTCCGGCTCGCAGCGAGAGCGCTCCGAGAGAGAGCTGCTGGTTGCCGGCGATCTCCTCGACCTCCGGCGCGACCGGAGGCGGAAGGCCGAGCGCCGCCGCCTGGGCGGCGGCGGCTGCGGCGTGGAGCTGTGCGACCCGCGCGACGAACTCCGCGGTTCCGGGTGGGCCGAGCACGCGCAGCGCGCTGCGGCGGCCGTCGAGCCAGGCGGCAATCCAGAGGTCATCGAGACCGACCGTATTCTCCGGGAGCAGGTTCGTCAGCAGCAGGGCCTCCGGCTGGCGCGCCGGGATCCCTGCCGTGCGCAGGCCCTCGGCGATGCCGCGCCCAGCGTCGACGAGCACGACCTGCGCGCCGAAGCCGACCGCGGTGCAGGGGCCGCGCCGCGCGGGATTTTCGTACGCGTTGCCGGTTCCGACCGCGACCACGGTCAGCGCCTCGAACTCCCGCGGCTCGGGCGGCGTGAACCCCGCGGCGACCTGCGAGAAGTGCCAGCTTCCACAGGTCAGGCCCCAGGCCGCGAGGACGACCCCGAGCGACAGCAGAAACGCAAGCAGGCGCAGGTTCGCCAACGGGGCTGTCCTTTCCAGACGTCGCGGGGGCAGGGCAGCCCGAGCATAGGCTCCCCCCGGGCACTCTGGTCGGCTCCGCAGCCGTCCGATAAGGTTGGATACAAGGGGGCATCACTCTCCCCCGAGTCCGTGCTCTTCGGCCATGGGGGTCGCGGGGTGTGGGCGCCCGGAAGGGGCGGGTTCGGCGACCACCCTGGGAACCGGAACCGAGGCGGAGTCTGGGTCCGCCGGTTGTCCGCTACGCCGGAATGGGAGGTTATTCGGTGATTCAACACTGTACTGCGGCGAGTGAGGTGGCGGCGTCCTAACGCCAGACCGAATAACGATCATTCGGCGTCGTGGGGACGAGACCTTGTTCCCAGCGCCACCGCCCCGGGAGCGCGGTTGTCGCAGCCGCGTTGGGGCAAAGCCTGCTCCCGGGGCCTTTTTTTTGCCCGCGCTCCGAAAGCCCGATCCAGGTGAGCCGGCGCACATTCGCGCGGCCAGGCGACGCCGATCCATCCCCCTGCGAGAGAGGCGCGTGGGGCGGTTCGGAACCGGCTGCCGCCGTCCCGGAGGGCCCGGGACGACCCACTCCCCGTCCGAGCCAGTCCGGACCGACCCCACGCCGCCATTTCCGCCAGGGGACGTTGTTACCTATTGCCTTTGCCGCAGCCGAAAAGGCAAGCCGAAGGCTTGCCGTGCGGGCAGGCCGGCTCTGCCGGCCGATCACCCGCAAGGCCAGCAATAGGCAACAACGTCCCCGCTTACTTGATCGCGAGCGGGTTGATCGGAGAGCCGACCGCGCCCGTGATCGGCAGCGGCGGCGCGGTGAGCAGGAATTCGTAGTTGCCGTCGGCGGCACAGGCTGCGGCCAGCGCGTCCAGCGCGAAGATTTCCCCGAGCAGGAGTCCCATGTCGCGGATCGCGACCATGTGCAGCGGCAGCATGCAGCCGGGAACCTCGCTCGGCAGCACCTCGACGCAGGCGGTGTCGGAGGCGACGGCCGCGATCTCGCGCTCGAAGAGCCAGCGCGCAGAGCGGATCGAGAGACCCGGCGAGGGGGATCCGAGGTAGCCGTCCCAGCGGCCCGCCTCGAGCGCGCGGCCGAGGCGTCCGGTGCGCACGAGCACGATGTCGCCCGACTCGATCGCGACGCCCTGGCGCTCGGCGCAGAGGTCGAGCTCCTCGGGCAGGACTGCGGTGGCGTCGTCGAGCCAGCGCAGCCCGCGCGCGCGCGGCAGGTCGAGCAGCACCCCGCGCCCGACGACGCCTGCCGCGATGCGGTCGATCGAGTTCGCGGCCGCGCCGGCCTCTGTCACGAGCGAGGCGTCGCGGTCGTTGTAGAGCTTGCCGTCGTAGAAGACGTGCGCGAGCGAGTCCCATTGTGTGCCGCACTGGAGCGGCATGCGCACCACGTCGTCGCTGTAACGCAGGCCGCCGGGCAGCTCCTGCTGACCGGTGGAGAGCATCGTGTGCTCGGGATTGAAGCGGCCGAGCGAGCCGTTCTGGGGCCCGTGAGCGTCGAAGGGCAGCGCGCAGGAGATCACCTGGCCGCTGCGCGGCAGCGCACAGGCCGCGCGCACGCGCTCGCGCGTGATGAAGTTCAGCGTGCCGCGCTCGTCATCGGCGCCGAAGCGGCCCCAGTTCGAAAAGCGCTGGCCGAGCTCGCGCACCCAGCTCGCGTCGCGCGCGCCCGCAGCTTCGGCGCTGCTCATGCGCCCGGCGCCGCACGTGCGACGTGCGCGAGCAGCGCCGCGCCGACACCGAGCGAGGCGATCCCGGTGCAGAGCACGAGCGCGCGTCGCGCGCGCTCGACGCCGAGCGGGAGCCCGAGCAGCAGCGTGAGCCCCGACATCGCTACCAGGGTGCCGAGCGCGAAGAGCCCCAGATACGCGAGCACGCCCGCGCCGCCGCTCGGCATCGCCGCGGCCGCCAGCAGCACCGCGGCACCGCTGCCCGCGAGCCCATGCGCGACGCCGACCGCACCCGAGCGAGCCAGTGCCGCGTGGTCCGTGCCGGCCGCCGCGCGGGCCGAGCCTGGCGACCCGAAGGCCGGCTGTCGCTGCAGCGCGCGGCGCAGGTTCGAGGCGCCGAAGCCTAGCAGCAGCAGCGCCACCGCGAGCTCGGCGCTGCGCAGCAGCGCGTCGGGGATCACCGTCTCGAGCATGATGCAGAGGATGCCCGCGGAGAGCAGCGTGAGGCCGTGCCCGAGGCCCCAACACAGCGCGACGCGAGAGGCGGCCCAGGGTCCGTGGCGCTGCGCCGCGAGGCTCGAGACCGCGACGACGTGGTCGGGGTCGAGCGCATGCCGCAACCCGTGCAGGAAGCCGAGCGCGGCGGCCGTCAGCACGCGGGCTTCGCGGCGCCGGCCGCGCGCGCGCGCAGTCTCGCCAGCACGCGTTCGAGATCCGCCGGCACGTCGACCGGCGCGCTGCTCCAGCCCTCGATCACCGCGCAGCGCACCGGGAAGCCGTGTTCGAGCGCGCGCAGCTGCTCGAGGCCCTCACAGCGCTCGGCCGGTGTCTGCGGCAGCGCGACGTACTCGAGCAGGAAGCTGCGCCGGTAGGCGTAGACCCCGATGTGCTGGAGCCAGCGCGGGGCCGGCGAGCCAGGCCGCTGGGCCGGTATCGGGCTGCGCGAGAAATACAGTGCGTAGCCACGGCGGTCGAGCACCACCTTGACCCGATTCGGGTCGTCTGCGGCGTCGGCGTCGGCCGCGTGCGCGAGCGTCGCCATCGGCGCGCGCCGGTCGGACTCGAGGGCCTCGACCACCGCATCGATGACGAAGCCCTCGATCAGCGGCTCGTCGCCCTGGATGTTCACGACGATCTCGTCGGAGTGCGCGAGCGCGACTTCGGCGATGCGGTCCGTGCCGGTGGGATGCTCGGGGCGCGTGAGCAGCGCAGAGGCGCCGAAGCGCTCGCAGGCGCGCCGCACCCGCTCGTCGTCGGTCGCGACGAGCACATCGCGCAGCCGCTTCGCAGTGCGGGCTCCTTCCCACACGCGCTGCAACATCGGGACACCGTCGACTGGCGCGAGCACCTTGCCGGGGAAGCGCTTCGATGCGAAGCGCGCCGGGATGACGCCGATGGCCGACATGGCGCCGCATGCTACCGGATGGGTACAGTCCATGCTGGCGAACGATCCGGGCCGGCGCGCGCCGCCTCGGATCCGCGGAGGTCCCCCGATGCCGCGCAGCTCGCGTGTCCAGGCTTCCCCCGTCTCGCGTGCAGCATGCTTCGTGCTCGCGGTGTCGTCCAACAAGGGCGGCGTCGGCAAGACGACGGTCAGCTCGAATCTCGCGATCTACCTGCGCGCGCTGCGCGAGGAGCTCCCGATCCTGCTCGTCGGCCTCGACGACCAGCGCACGCTCGACCGCATGTTCTCGTTGCACCCGGCCCGCCCGGCCGAGAAGACCCTCGAGCACGCCTTCTCCGAGGGCAGTCTCGCGGGCGTGATCCAGCTCGGCGAGTACGGCATCCACTACGTGCCGTCACCGCAGGACGTGGTGACGCTGAAGGCGATCTCCGCAGCGCCGGAGCTGCTGCGCGAGATGCTCTCGCGCAGCGAGTGGCGCGGGCTGGTGCTGCTCGACACCAAGTCCGATTTCGAAGCGCTGACGCGAAACGCCTATCACGCGGCCGATCGGATCCTGGTGCCGGTCGCGGACTGGGCCTCGCTCGAGGAGGCGGGCAAGCTCTTCGAGCGGCTCGAGGCGGACGGCATCGAGCGCCAGCGCGCGCGCATCCTGCTCACGCTTGTGGATCGCCGCGCGCGCGGCAGCGACGGCGAGGCGCCGCTCTACGAGACGCTCGCGCAAGAAATTGCGCGCCGCGGCTGGCCGCGATTCGAGACCGCGATCTCGCGCAGCCCGCGGGTCGAGGCGCTGAACTCCGGCAGCGCTACGCCGCTCTCGATCCTGCACCACGCGCGCGGCACCAGCGTGCACGCGGAGTTCCGCGCGCTCGCAGAAGAGGTGCTCGCAGACATGGGCTTCGCCGCGCAGGCCCCGCGCGCGCGTCCCGCTTCCGGGCGGCGCTCGGAGCCGCGGCCCTCGGGTCCGCGCGCGCGGCGCGAGACGACCGGAGATGCGCTGCGCTCGGCGCTCGCCCCCTTCTCGTGGGCGAGCGATCTGCTCGACGTGCTGCGGGGCCGCTGAGCCGCTAGTCTCGCTCCCCGCATGGCGCAGCTCGGATGGGAGGCATGGACCACGCTCGGCGTGGTTGGCCTGATCTTCGCGCTCCTGGTCTCCTCGCGGATTCCGGCCGACGTCGCGATGATCGCCGGCCTCTGCGTCCTGCTGGTCTTCGGCATCGTCACGCCGAAGGAAGCCCTCTCCGGGATGTCGAACGAGGGCATGATCACGGTCGGCGTGCTCTACGTCGTCGTCGCGGGGCTGCAGCAGACCGGCTGCATGTCGCTCGTCGCGTCACGCCTGTTCGGCCGTCCAACCGGCGTGCTCTCGGCGCAGCTCCGGATGATGCTGCCGGTCGCGGGCATCAGCGCGTTCATGAACAACACGCCGCTGGTCGCGATGATGCTGCCCGTCGTGAGCGACTGGGGCAAGAAGTTCAAGATCCCGGCCGGAAAGCTGATGATGCCTCTCTCGTTCGCGACCATCCTCGGCGGCCTCTGCACCTTGATCGGCACCAGCACGAACGTGATCGCCGCGGGCCTGCTGCGCGACAAGTTGGCCAGCGGCGAGCTTCACGGTGAGCCGATGGGGATGTTCACGCTGACGGCGGTCGCGCTGCCCGTCGCGGCGGCTGGCATCCTCTACATGCTCGCCGCGAGCCGCTGGCTGCTGCCGGATCGCAAGCCGGCCGTGGCGACCAGCGACGACCCGCGCCAGTACACCGTCGAGATGATCGTGCAGCCGGGTGGCCCGGTGGTGGGCCGCACGATCGAGGAAGCCGGCCTGCGGCACCTGGCGAAGATGTACCTCGCGGAGGTCGACCGCCGCGGAGAGATCATCGCCGCCGTGGGCCCGACCCTGCGCCTCGAGTCCGAGGATCGCCTGATCTTCGTCGGCATCGTCGACTCGGTCGTCGAGCTGCAGCGGATCCGCGGCCTCTTGCCCGCGACCAGCCAGGTGTTCAAGCTCGAGGGGCCGCGCTCGCGCCGCGTGCTGGTCGAGGCGGTGGTCTCGGATCGCTTTCCGCTGCTCGGGCAGAGCGTCCGCGAGGGCAAGTTTCGCAATCGCTACAGCGCCGTGATCATCGCCGTCGGCCGCGGCGGCGAGCGGCTCGAGCAGAAGATCGGCGACATCGTGCTGCGGCCCGGCGACACCCTGCTGCTCGAGGCGCGCCCGGCCTTCCTCGAGCAGCAGCGATCCTCGCGCGACTTCTACCTCGTGAGCGCGCTCGAGGACTCGACGCCGCCGAGCCACGAGCGCGCCGGCATCGCACTCGCGATCCTCGTCGGGATGATTGCCGCGGCGACCGCCTTCGAGCATTTGCCGTGGTTCGCGGAGCGCGAATTCTCGATGCTGCACGCGGCGATGCTCGCCGCGGGCCTGATGCTCGCGACCGGCTGCTGCTCCACCGGGCTCGCACGGCGTGCTGTCGATTGGCAGGTGCTGCTCCTGATCGCGAGCGCCTTCGGCATCGGCGAGGCGCTCGAGAAGACGGGCGCGGCCGGCGCGATCGCCCACTCGCTACTCGCGCTCGGTGCCGGCGATCCGCGCGTCACGCTCGCGGTGCTCTACGGCGTGACGATGCTCTTCACCGAGCTGCTCTCGAACAACACGGCAATCACGCTGATGTTCCCGATCCTGATCGCGACCACCCGCGAGCTCGGGGTCGACTACATGCCCTATCTCGTCGCCTGCACCATCGCGGCCTCCTGCGGCTTCGCGACGCCGATCGGATACCAGACGAACCTGATGGTCTACGGTCCCGGCGGCTACCGCTTCGGAGATTTCCTGCGCTTCGGCGGCCTGCTGAACCTGATCGTCTGGCTGGTCACGATGCTGATGGTTCCGATGCTTTTCGATCTGCGTCCACGCGGCGCCTGAGGCGGAGATCCAGAGCGCGGCGTACGGGCGGGAGAGGTCGCGAAGGGGAGAGGGAAGGCCGTGATCGACGCGCTGCGCCGGCTCGGAGCGTCGCTCTCGGCGTTGACCGAGCGTTGGGTTCCCGATTCCTGGGTCGTCTGCATGATCCTGACCGCGCTGGCACTCGGGCTCGCGGTCCTCGGCGCCGGGGCGGGCGTCGAGCAGGCGCTGCTCGCCTGGGGCGCTGGCGTCTGGACGCTGCTCGCGCTCGCGATGCAGTTCACGCTCTCGATGGTTGCGGCTCACGCCTGCGTGACTTCGAAGCCCATCTTCGCGCTGCTCGATCGCCTCGCCTCGATTCCGGATCCGGAGCGGCCGCTGCAGGCGGTGTGCCTAGCGGGCGTCTTCTCGCTCGTCACCGGCTACGTCAACTGGGCGCTGTGCCTGGTCGCCTGCGCGCTCTTCGTGCCCTTCGTGTGCCGGCGAAATCCGAAGGCCGACCTGCGTGTCGTGATCGCGGCCGCCTATCTCGGGCTCGGCACCGTCTGGCACGGCGGGCTCTCGGGCTCGGCGCCGCTGGTGCTGGCCACGCCGCACAATCCGCTGCTCGAGCCCTCGGGCGGTGCGCCGATCGTCGCTCGGCTCTACCCGGTCACGGAGACGCTCTTCAATCCCTACAACCTGGGTTATGTGCTGTTGATCAGTGTGGTCGCGCTCGCGATGGTGCTGATGCTGCACCCGCGCGGCGAGGTGCAGCGCTTCACGCCCGAGCAGCTCGACCAGATCCTGCCGCGTCCGCCCGCGGAGCCTGCGCGCGCCGAGACCCCGGCCGGGAAGCTCGACGCCTTCCGGGGCTGGATCTGGCTCGCCGCGGCCCTGCTCGCGTATCCACTCGGGCATTCGCTGCTGACGCGCGGATTCGGCCAGAGCTGGACGATCGACGCCTACAACAGCGTGTTCCTGATCCTGGCGCTGATGCTGCACGGCCGGCCACAGGCCTTCCTGCGCGCCTGCCGCCAGGGCGTCGACAGCGCCTGGGGTATCGTGCTGCAGTTCCCGTTCTACGCGGGGATCTTCGGCTTGATGCAGAACACGGGGCTAGGCGCCTGGCTCGGCTCGCTCTTCGTCGAGCTTTCGACGCGCGAGACCTTTCCCTTCATCGTCTACGTGTATTCCGCCGTGCTGAATCTCTTCGTGCCGTCGGGAGGCTCGAAGTGGTTGATCGAGGCGCCCTATCTGCTGCCGGCCGGAGCGGAGCTCGGGGTCTCGCCGGTGACGGTGCTGCTCGCGTATGCCTACGGCGATTCGACGACGAACCTGATCCACCCCTTCTTCGCGATTCCGCTGCTCGCAGTCACGCGCGTGCGCTTCGGCGAGGTGGTGGGATTCACCCTGCTCGTGGCCGCAGCCTGCGGCGTGGTCACGGGACTCTACATGTTCTGGATTCCGCCGGATCTCTGAGCCGGTACAAAGCGGCGAGCTACAGACGCACCCGCGAGCGGCGAGCGCCCGTCGAGCGCGCGAGCGCGCCGATCAGCATTCCGCCGAGCAGGATCGAGGCGCCAGCGAAGAGCGTCGGCCAACGCGCTCCCGCGCGATAGGCCATGTTCTCTTCCTTGAGGCGATCCATCTCGCCCTGGCGCGTTCCGGTGCTCTCCGCGAGCTGCTGATGCTTCTGGCGCAGCTCGTCGGCTTCGGCGTTCGTCTGCTGCATCTGGTCGCGCAGCTTCTGCGCCTCCTGCTCGAGCCCGCGCAGCTTCACGACCGCGGGCGCGGTGTCCTGCAGATAGCCTTCGGGGATCCAGCCCTCGCGGCCCTGCGCGTCGCGCACGCGCGTCCAACCGTCACCGGTCTCGAGCACGTCGGCCGAGTCTCCGGTCACGAGCGTCGCGAGGATGCGGTACTCGAGGCTCGGACCGGTGCGGATGTTCAGCTTGACCTCGTCCCTGACCCAGGACGTTGCCATCGCCGGATCAGCGACAGACCCGAGCAGCAGGCAGCCCAGGGCTGCGGCGCACCGCCTTGCTAGCGCGCGTGCCATCGTGGATTCCCCCCAGATGTTCGGTCGAGGGCCGCGGCCGGCCTGCACGCCAAAGGGGCAGGGGAGGGCCGCGGGTCTCGCCCCGGCGGTCCTATCGCCCCGACGCAGTCGGGACTTGAAGGCAAACGGGAATCGCGCCTGTCCTATGCTCGCGCCGGCGCGGGGAGGAGTTGCGGTTGACGCAGGAGCGCGGGGACGAAGCGCGCGCCGCGGTGGCGTCGCTGCCGCACGAGGTCCGCTTTGGCGAGGCGCTGCGGGTCTGGGCGCGGATCGGCCTGCTTGGCTTCGGCGGGCCCGCCGGTCAGGTCGCGCTGATGCACCGCGAGCTGGTCGAGCGGCGGCACTGGATCGACGAGGCGCGCTTCCTGCACGCGCTCAGCTACTGCACGCTGCTGCCCGGCCCCGAGGCCCAGCAGCTCGCTACCTACATCGGCTGGCTGCTGCACCGCAGCGCGGGCGGGCTCGCTGCGGGCCTGCTCTTCGTGCTGCCGGGCGCGCTCGCGATCGGAGTGCTCTCTGCGCTCTACGCGGGCTACCACGAGCTGCCGCTGGTCGCGGCGCTCTTCGCCGGGCTCAAGGCCGCGGTGCTCGCGGTCGTCGTCGAGGCGGTGCTGCGGATCGGCCGGCGCGCGCTCCGCGGAGCGCTGCAGCGCGGGATCGCAGCGCTGGCATTCGTCGCGATCTTCTTTTTCGAGCTGCCCTTTCCGTGGATCGTGCTCGGCGCGGGGCTGTGCGGTTGGCTTGCCGAGCGCATCGCACCCGCGGCGTTCCCGGAGACCGCCGCGCCGAGCGCGGGCTTCGCTGTCGAGTCGGTGATCGAGCGCATGGCGGCGTCGGGGCAGCTCGCGCACACCCGGGCGACTCCCGCGCGCGCACTGCGGAGCGCCGCGCTGTGGGCGGCCATCTGGGTTCTGCCGCTGCTCGTGCTGGCAGCGATTCCGGGCCTCTCGCCGGTCTTCGCCGAGCAGGCCTGGTTCTTCTCTCGCGCGGCGGTCGTGACCTTTGGCGGCGCCTACGCAGTGCTGGCCTACGTCGCGCAACAGGCGGTCGAGACCTACGGCTGGCTCGCGCCCGGCGAGATGCTCGACGGACTCGGCCTCGCGGAGACGACCCCGGGCCCGCTGATCCTGGTGCTGCAGTTCGTGGGCTTTCTGGGCGCCTATCGCGATCCGGGTGGCCTGCCCCCGCTCGCGGCCGGCGCACTCGGCTCCGCGGTCACGCTCTGGGCGACCTTTGCGCCCTGCTTCCTGTGGATCTTCGCGGGGGCGCCCTACGTCGAGGCGCTGCGCAGCCACCGCCCGCTGCGCGCGGCACTGTCGTCGATCACCGCCGCGGTCGTCGGCGTGGTGCTGAACCTCTCGCTCTGGTTCGGCGTGCACGTGCTGTTCCGAGAGGTCGCGGAGCGTCACTGGGGTCCCCTGCGGTGGCTCGCGCCGGAGCTCGCGAGCCTCGACGCGCTCTCGGCCGCGCTCTCGCTCTTCGCGATGCTCGCGCTGTTCCGCTTCCGGCTCGGAGTGGCGTTGACGCTCGCGTGCAGCGCGGGACTCGGGGCGCTCGCGGAGCTGGTGCGTTAGTCGCTTCGGCGCGCAGCCAGGGTCGTGCCAGGAGCCTTGGAACGAGCGCGGGCCGGCGGATTCGAGGTGCGGCGGATTGGCTCCCCGGGCAGGACTTGAACCTGCGACCCAGCGGTTAACAGCCGCTTGCTCTGCCGACTGAGCTACCGGGGAATCCGGAACGCGAAGCAGTCTAGCAAGCCGCCCCTGCGCGCAGCCAAGCGCGGGCGAGCGCAGTGCGGGAGCGCCGGGCCGCTCCCGGACCGGGACCCGCAAGGCCTGGCGCTACGCAGGGTTCTGGATTGCGAGCGGGGAGGCTGGCACCGAGACCTCGAGCGGCGTCGAGGCCGGCGCGTGGCTGCCATCCTCGCGCAGCAGGATCACCCGGTAGCGATAGCGACTGCCGGGCCGGGCCTCGCGGTCCAGGTAGCGGCCGTCACGGCTGCTGCCGATCAGCCGCGCCCCGACCCCGAGGCCGCTCTCGCGCAGGACCTGCGCCTCGCGGAAGCCCTCCTCGAGGCGCGGGTTCCAGCGCAGCCGTACACCTTCGGGCCCCCCGATGCCCGAGAGTTCGTAGCCGGCCGCGGCGACCTCGAGCGGCTCGGAGGGCGCGCTCTCGAGACCGCTGGTGTCGACCGCGGAGACCGCATAGGCCACGCGCTCGTCCGCCTCGAGCGCCGCATCGCGGCCGCGAGTGCGCCCCGCTTCGATCGTGGAGAGCGCGCGGAACTCACGCTCGCTCGGGCGCCGCCGCAACAGGCGGTAGTGCGCGATGTCGGGCTCGACATTGGGATCCCAGCGGAGCAGGTTCGCGCCGAGCGTCTGCCCGCCGAGCCGCAGAGCGATCGGCGGCAGCGGTTCGGGCTTGGTCACCGCGCGCACCGACGCGCTCGCCAGGCCCTCGCTCTGCTGCGCCCGGCGCGCGGCGATCTGGTAGTAGAACACGCGCAGGTCTCCGAGCCCGCGGTCTACAACCTCCGTATGGTGTCGCCCGACGAGAGTCGCGAGCAGCTCGAAGGGTCCGGCGGCGCTGGGACTGCGGTACACCGCATAGCCCGTCACGTGAGGATCGCGGCTCGCCTCCCAGCTGAGCGGCACCGAGCGCGGCTGCAGCGACACGGCGCGCAGCTCGGCAGGCGGCTCCGGCAGTGCCGCGGGGGTCGCCTGCACGGTCTCCGACGGAGCCGAGAGCCTGCCGTCCCTGGTGAAGGCGCTCACCCGGTAGAACGCGCTGATGCCGTCCGGCAGCGCGGCGGCGCGCTGCCCCGGGGCCGCATCCAGGCCGTCGACGAAGCGGCTGCGCTCGCGCCCGGGCAGCACCGCGATGCGCTCGAAGGGGCCTTCGCGCTCTCTGCTGCGCTCGACGAGATAGCCGGCGACGGACGGGAGCAGCAGCGGCTCCCAGCGCAGCGGGATGCTCTGGATCTCGCCGCTCAGCGCCTGGAGCGGCTCGGGCGGAGCCAGGTCGGCGCTCGGAATCGCCTCGAGTGCCGGGAGCAGCTCGGCCCGGCGCTCGAAGGCCGCAGGCCACGGCGCGCGCGGCAGCTCGGGCAGCGTCCAGCTGCCCGGGCCGGCGCAGCCGAGGGCGGCCTGCGCGAGCGCGCAGAGCCCTCTTGCCGCACGCCGGCGAGCGCTCGCATCACTCGACATCGATCGGCTCCGAACGCAGGCGCTCGAGGTTCGCGAGCTGACGCTCGGCGCGCGCGATATAGGCGGACGCGCGCTCGTTCTGGGGGTCGACGAGCAGCGCGCGCCGCCACTGCTCGAGCGCGGTCTCGAGATCCTCGTTTCGGAAGGCCTCGCGCCCGCCGCGCAACAGCGCGCTCACCTCGGGTGACAGGCGCGCGCGCAGCTCCAGCAGCCGCGCGCGCGCCACCGCGTGGCCCGGATCCAGCTGCAGCGCCTGCAGCAGCTGGCGCAGCGCGGCGAAGGGTTGCCCCGCCTGCTCGGCGCGCAGCGCGCTCTGTACCAGGCCTTCGGCGCGGAGCTGCGCCTCGTGCGAGAGATCGCCCGCGAGCGGCAGCTCGGCGAGGCCCGCAGGGTCTCCGCGCAGCGCGGCGACGTAGGCGAGATAGCCGCGCAGCTCCTCGTTCTCGGGCTCGAGCGCGACGGCCTCCCGGAACGAGCGCTCCGCGCCCGCGGGATCGCCGGCCGCGAGGCTCGCGCGCCCGCGTTCGAGGCGCTCCTGGATCTCGGCCTGGAGTGCCAGGTGCAGCTCGCGCTGCTCGCGCTCGAGCTCGGGGTCGAGCGGATCGAGCTCGCGCAGCTGCGCGAGTTGTGACTGCGCAGTCGTGAGCTCGCCGTGGCCCACGCTCTCGCGGATCTGCTGTAGCCGCAGCTGCTTCTCGTCGGCGAGACGCCGGGCGAGGTCCTGTACGTGCATCAGGGTAGCCGTATCGTCGGGCTGCAAGCGCAGTCCGAGGCGATAGTTGAGGATCGATTCTCCGAGCTGGCCACGCTCCTCGTAGTAGCGCGCGCGCTGCTTGTAGCGTGTTACGAGCTGGTCGAATTCCTCGCGCGCGACCCGGATGCGCTCCTGAACGCGCGCGTAATCGCGCTCCGCTGGCGACACCGCGCGCCACGCTTCGAGTGCCGCAAGTGGATCGCCGCTGCGGTACAGCTGTTCGCCGGACTGCAGCGGCGAGCGACAGGCGCCCGCGAGCAGCAGGCACAGCACGCCCGCAAGGCGAGCTCTCATTCGGGTCCCGGGCGCCGCTCGCTTTCGTCGCTGCCGTCCGGCTGCAGCGAGTAGACGTGCACTGGTTCCTCGCGACCCGAGAGCTGTCGCTCGCCCTCGAAGCGCAGCCGCGTCGAAGTGCGCACGCGGCGCTGTACGGCCTCGGACACCAGCGTCTCAGCGGGCTTGGCGAGCTTCTCGAGCCGGTGCGCGACGTTCACGGCGTCGCCGATCGCGGTGAAGTCCGTGCGGCGATCCGAACCGATGTTTCCGACGACGACGATGCCCGTGTGGATGCCGATGCCGATCTCCACCGCAACCGCATCCGGAGTCTCCGCGCGCAGGCGCCGATTGCGCTCCTGCATCACGCGCGTGATCTCGATCGCGGCCGAGACGGCGCGCTGCGCGTGGTCGCTCTGGGAGACTGGCGCGCCGAAGTACGCCATCACGGAGTCTCCGATGAACTTGTCGATCGTGCCGCCGCGCTCGAGGATCACGTCCGACACCAGCTGGAAGATCTCGTTCAGGAGTCCGACGACGTCGTTCGCCTTCATGCCCTCGGAGAGGCGCGTGAATTGACGGATGTCGGCAAAGAGGATCGTGATCTCGCGCTCCATGCCGGCGGTCGGGTCCTCCTCGGGACCTTCGAGCAGTCGATTCAGGACGTAGTCGTTCACATAGCGCCCGAACGCGTTCTGGATCCGCTGCTTCTGCATCAGCGAGTCACCCATCTCGTTGAACGCGCGCGTGAGCTCGCCGACCTCGTCGCGCGAAGTCGGCGGGACGCGCATCGCGAGGTCGCCGCGCGAGAGCGACTCGACGCCGGCGCGCAGCCGCCGCAGCGGGCCCACCAGCAGCGCCGTGAAGATCATCCCCGCGACGATGCCGAGGCCCACGACCAGCGCGGTCGCGCTGCCGAGCTGGCGCGTGTTGCCCTCGACCACCGGATCGATGAGCACGCGCAGGTCGAGCTCGACCTGCGCGCTTCCGATCGGCACGTCGCTGTAGACGATCGGCGCCGTCGCGCGCAGCAGCCGCCCGAGGCTCTGCACGCGGCCGACCTCCTGATCTGCCGTCGCGGGTCCGGGCTGCCCCTGCTCCTCGGGATTCAGCGATGCGACCACCCGATGCGAGCGGTCGAGGATGCGCGCCGCGACGACGCCCTCGCCGCCACCCGATTCCGCGACGATGCGCTCGAGCACGAGCTCGGCGTCGAAATCGCGCTGCTCGACTGCGAGCAGCGGCTCCTTCGCAGCGCCGGCCAGATTCGCAGCCAGCGCGCTCGCGCGCTTGCCGACTTCGACCTCGAGCGCGTGCCGCTCGTGTTGCGTCGCGATCACCGCGAGGCCGATGCAGCCCACGACGAGCAGCGAGACGAGCAGCGCGCTGAACTTGAACTGGAGCGATCGCAACTGGCCGGCCTCGGGTGGCGCTGGTCGCACCTCGTGGCGAAATGACTAGAACTCGGGTCTGCGCTGGAGCAGCGGCGCGGGCCGCCTGCGCCGGGGAATCAGGCTACTCCGCCTCGACGCCGATTTCGACGCTGATTTCGACGCTGATCTCGAGGATCTCGAATTGCCGCGTGCCCTTCGGAATCCGGACGGTCACACAATCTCCGACACTCTTGCCGAGCAGTGCCCGTGCGACCGGCGACACGACCGAGATCCGCCCCCGACCGGCGTCGGCCTCCTCCTCGCCGAGAATCGTGTAGGTCGCGCCCTCGTCGGTCTCGATGTCGATCAGCTTGACGGTGTGGCCGAAGCGGACGGCGTCGATGTCCTGCCCCGTGGGGTCGATCAGCTGAGCGCGAGCGAGGCGATCCTCGACGATCAGGATGCGTCCCTCGATGTGGCTCTGGCGCTCCTTGGCCGCATGAAATTCGGCGTTCTCCGAGATGTCGCCGTGCGCGCGCGCGACCTCGATCTCCTTGACGATGCGCGGCCGCTCCTCGCTCTTCAGGCGGCGCAGCTCCTCCTTGAGCTTGTCGTATCCGAAGCGCGTCATCGGGATGCGGTCGCTCATCTGGAGTCCACCCTGTCCACCGGGCACCGCGAGGTGTCGCACGGGTGTGCGCTGCCGGCCGCGGCGGGCCCACAAACACCACGACGCCCCGGGTGGGGCGTCGACCCGCGCAGCGTACCGAGGGGCTCGGGGCGCTGCAACGCTGCGGTGTGTCATTAAGGCACCGATCGCCCGGATCGAATCCCACCTTCCCGCGCCGGAAAATCCCGCGGGGCCAGGTGATGTGGGGTGAGAACCCGGTTCGCATTGGCGAACCGCTCCCGGCCCGGGACCCGCAAGGCTCTAGCGCGGATCGACGCAAGCGATCGCGTCGATCTCGATCGAGGCGCCGAGCGGCAGCGCGGAGACCTGGAGCGTTGCGCGTGCCGGGCACGGCTCGCCCCTGAAGTGCTGCGCGTAGACGGCATTCACGCGCGCAAACTGCGACAGGTCGACGAGGTAGACCGTGGTTTTCAGCACCCGCGCGAGTGAGCTGCCCGCGGCCTCGAGCACCGCGCGCAGGTTCGCGATCACGCGCTCGGTCTGCGCTTCGATCTCTCCCGAGACGAGCTTGCCGCTCGCCGGGTCGAGCGGGATCTGCCCCGACGCGTAGACGAGCCCGTTGTAGAGCACGGCCTGGGAGTAGGGCCCCACGGGAGCAGGCGCAGCGGGGCTGCGGATCTCGCGGATCGGATCCACCAGGTTAGTCGAGAGGGTTCTCGTCTTCCAGCAGGCGCTCTTCGAGCAGCCGCTGCAGGTAGCCCACGAGCAGGAGGTTCGGGATGCGCTTGCGCAGGCTGCCCGGGACCTCGTACGTCTCCACGAAGTGCTCCGAGTAGGTAGAGAAGAATTCGAGCGTCTCCATCGGAACGTTCTTCGCGAGCAGCTCGTTGATCTCTTCGATGCGCAGCTCGTCGAAGAGAGCCACCAGCTCCCACGCGACTTCTCCCCTCGTGAGCTTGTTCTCGATCATCGTGTCTCCGCTCCGCGGGTGGCGTCGCCGAGAGCACGCGCGCACCGATCCATCGCCCCATTTCGCGTCGCACCGACGCAGAGCCATCGTGACAGGTCGCGAGAATCGATGTCAACGCAAAGCTGCGGAATCCAGACGATTTTCGGCGCGCAGTTGCCGCCGGCGGCACGCGCGCTTTCCGGTTCAGGGATCGGTGTGATGCGGCCAGAGCTGCCGGTCGCTCGCCGCCGTGCGGTGCGATCCTGCGCGCTTCGGAACCGGTAAGCGATCGCGGAAAATGGTCGGGGCGACTGGATTCGAACCAGCGACCTCCTCGTCCCGAACGAGGCGCGCTACCAGGCTGCGCCACGCCCCGACCGTCTGAACGGATGCGGAGTATGCCCGCGATGGGCTGCGCTCACAAGAAATCTGCAGCGGGCCCCGCTGCCACCCGGGTGGTCGCGGAGATCCGCCCCAGTGGGTGGGGCCGAAGCGGCAGAGCTGAGCTTCCGGCAGCTTCGGGCCGCTCGGGTGGCCGTCACGGGGGCACGCCCTTGCGCGACAGCTCGCCGCCGCGCTCGCTGCCGGCGCGAAGGCCCGTGACGCCGCTCGCCGCGCCGGGCGCCGCGCCGGGCGCCGCGGCGAGTGCCTCGGCGAGCAGCTCCGCGAGGCGCTCGGCGAGAATGCGGTTCCCGCGGCGATTCAGGTGGCAGCAGTCGTCGACGTAGAGCATCTCCTTCTCGCCGCGAAAGATCCCGCTCAGGTCGGCGAAGGAGACGCCGCGCGTGCGCAGCTCAGCGCCGGCGCGCTGGAGCACCGGATAGCCGGCGCGCGCGAGGCGCGGCCATTCGGCCTCGGGTCGATAGGCGACCTCGATCTCCCGCGGCGTGAGCGTCTTGCTGCCCGCGAGGTATTGAGTCGGCTGCAGCGCGTGCAGGTAGATCGCGCCGGCCCCAAGTGCCAGGTGCTGCATCGCGAGCGACGCGCGCTGCCACAGCGCCGCGATCGCGTCTACGCAGGCGCCCTCCTCGCGCGAGTCGAGGCAGGGATCGTGCAGCGCCGCCTGCAGCGCCTCGCCGCCGGACGCAGGCGTTGCCTGCAGTGCGGCTTCGAGCTCGGTCGCGCGGCGATCGTCTCGCAGCGTGAGCGCACCGAGCGCGGCCTGCACGACTGCGCTGCGCGCGAGCGGGGAGTCGCGCCAGCGCTCGCCGCGCGCGGCGGCCGAGCGCCGGACGGCCGCGATCTCGGCCAGTGTCGCGATCAATTCGTTCGAGATCTCGCGACGCGTGAGCTCGAGCAGCGACTGCGTGTGGAAGAGCGACGGAAACAGCGGGTGAATGCCGCTCTTCGCATTGGTGCCGCCGAACACGAGCTCGTTGAAGCCGTCGAACTCGATCACGGCGTCGAGCGACACGCCGAGCACCTGCATCTGTGCCAGCACCGCGAGCGGCTGCGGCTGCTTGAATCCGCCTTCGCCGAAATTCAGCACCCTCACGCGGCCTGCGAGCTCGGGCCGGAGCTGCGCCAGGCGCTGCGCGAGATCGCGCCCGGCGATGCAGGCGAGGTTCGACGCGACCGATCCGCCGAAGATCCCGACCGCGAAGTCCGACTCCGGCAGCTCGCGATAGTCCCGGATCGACGAGCGGAAGCCGAAGACGTTGCGCTGGTGATCCGCGATCTCCGGCGCGCGCGGCAGCGCCTTGCGCAGGTACTCGTAGTAGGCGAGCTCGAGCGGCGCATCCGGGCGCAGGCTCCAGCCCTGGTACGGGTGCAGCACGGCGAGCGCCGGCGAGCTCTCGGGCGCGAACGCGGCAGCGCCGGGACGCACCGAGGCCGCGAAGCGTTCACGGGCCTCGGCGAAGAGCCCGAACGCGCGCAGCGCGATCTCTGCCTGCGCGAGGCCGAGCCCTGCGATCGCGAGGATCGCGGCCGTGCGCCGCATCACGTGAGCTGCCGCCGCGTGCGCAGCTCCGCCAGCGCCTCGGGGGTATCGACGTCGAGCAGGACGCCCGGGTCGTCGACCGGAACGCCCCACACGCAGGGCGCGTGGCGCAGCAGCAGCGCGCGCGCGCCGGTGTCGCCGCGCAGGGCTGCGAGCTCCTCGAAATGGCGCGCGGCAAAGAGCACCGGGTGACCGCGCTCGCCGCGAAACACCGGAACCCAGATCGAGTGCTGCGCAGCGGGATCGAAGGCCACTGCCAGCGCGCGCACGCTTTCGGGCTTCAGTCCCGGCATGTCTCCGAGCGCGATCAGGACGCCGGCGAGCCCTTCCGGCAGCGCCTCGATGCCTGCGCGCAGGGAGCTCGCCATTCCCTGCGCCCAGTCCGGCTGGTGCGCGAACCGCAGCGCCCGGCCCGCGAGCGCCGCGCGCACGCGCTCGGCGTCATTGCCGGTCACGACGACTAGCGGGCGCGCTCCGCCCGCGAGCAGCGCGTCTGCCGCGCGCGCGACGATCGGAACGCCGTCGATCTCGCAGAGCAGCTTGTTCTCGCCGCGCATGCGGCGAGAGCCACCCGCGGCGAGCAGCAGCGCGGCGATGGCTGCGCCGGCGCTCAGGGGCTCTGCACCGGCGCGGTGTCCGCCGCTGCCGTGTCCGCTGCGCTCGGAGGGCGGCTCCGCGGCTGCGTGTGTTTCGCGAGGAAGGCCTCGAGCGCGCCGTAGAAGCGCAATCGGCTAGCAGCCGCGACGAGGCCGTGAGCTTCGGCGGGAAAGTAGAGCTCCTCGTAGGGTCGACCGGCGTGCTCCAGCGCTTCGGTCAAGAGCCGAGCCTGGCGCGGGGGCACGACGCCGTCTTTCTCGCCGTACGCGATCAGGACCGGCGCCTGGATCCGCGCCGCGTTGTGTCTCGGCGAGACGCTGCGCAGCAGCTCGCCATCGGAGGTGGGGTCTCCGATCAGCAGCGTGTTGAGTTGTTCCAGGGTGTCGTAGCTCGCCATGCCCTGGAGTAGATCCGGCAGGTCGGTCACCGCGGCAAAGGACGCGCCGCAGCGGAACAAGCCGGGCTCCCGGATCACCCCCATCAGCGCCGCATAACCGCCGTAGCTCGCGCCGTAGATCGCGATCCGATCGGGATCGGCAGTGCCCTGTTGGATCAGCTCGCGAACCGCGTCGCTCAGGTCGTCCTGCATCGCGAGGCCCCATTGCTTGTATCCGGCGAAGCGGAAGCGCCTGCCAAAGCCCTGGGAGCCGCGGAAGTTCACTCGAAGCACGGCGTAGCCGCGACTCGCGAGGAACTGGACTTCGGGGTTCCAGCCGAGCTGGTCGCGCGCGTGCGGACCGCCGTGGGGGATCACGACCAGGGGCAGCTTCGTTTCGGGATACCCGCGCGGGAGCGTGAGATATCCGCGCAGCGAGAGACCGTCGCGCGCCTGGAAAGAAACCGGCCGCGACGGCGAGAGTGGCTGCGTCGCGAGTTCGGGATGCGAGTCGAAGAGTTTCAGAAGCTGTCGTTTGGCCGGATCGTAGAGATAGGTCACAGGCGGGTACAGATCGCCCGCGGCCTCGACGATCCAGCGGTTCTCCTCGCGATTCCAGTCCGAGACCCAGCTGGTGCGCCCGGGCAGCGCGCGCTCGAGCATGCCCATCTGGCGCGCGAACTCCGCGTCGGTGAAGTGGTAGTGGAGCGTGTCCTCGAAATACGGAACCGCAAGCAGTGCGTCCCGTTGCTGCGAGATCACGAGACTTCCATAGACATCGAAATCGGGATGTCCGAAGAGCTTCCGCCCGAACTGGTTCGTCTCGAGATCGAATTCGTAGAGGGCGCTCGTGTCCGACTCGTGGTTCGACGCGACGTAGAGGGTCTTGTCGTCGGCGCCGAAACCGAGCGGAACGAAGTCCGGCTCGAAATACAGTCGCCCCTCGCGCAGCGGCTCTAGCGTCTTCGCAGCGCCGAGACGCTGTACGGAATAACGCAGGCCGAGGACGCCGATTCCGAGGCGGACGCGATCTCGGTGATCGAGGATCCATCGGTCGATGCCCGTGCGAGCCTGTTGATAGAGCTTTCGCCCACCGGTTTTCAGGTTCACCCGGTAGAGTGCGCCGCCAATCCGCACCAGGATGTGCTCCGGGTCCGCGTCCATCCGAGTCGGCGCCTGGAAGTCCGAGAAGCCCTCAAAAAATCGCTTCTCGTTGCGCCCGTCGCGATCGACGGCGTAGAGATGGAAGCCGATCGCCGCCTCCGCCATGTGCGCGATGCGGTACTGCAGCGCGATCAGCACGCGTTCGTCGCTGGCCCAGCCGACCCAATAGACGTGCTGCTCGACGCGCTGTCCGCGCCAGCGCGCGTCCTTCGAGAAGCGGCGGATCGGCTTTTTCTGGTTCGACTCGAGGTCCCAGATCACGAGGTACTGGGTTTCGCCCTTCGAGGCGACGGATGCGAGGTGGTGGCCGTCGGGAGAGATCGCTGCAGCGCCGATCATCGGATCCTGGAACAGGGCTTCGATCGGAATCGGCGGCGGAAGAGACTCGGCTGCGCCCTGGCCCGCCCCGCAGGCGAGGACCGTCGCCAAGAGCAGCGCACACGGGCGGAGCTCCAAACTCATCGCGCGCGATCCTACCACGCGCTGCGCGGGGCCCGGCCGGCGCCTACGCTCTGCGGCGCGTGCCGCGTCTGTGTCTCAACCTGCTGAATCTCGCCCCGCGCTACCCGGGTGCGCCCGCACTGCCCGAGGTGCTCGACGCCACCGCCGCAACCGGCGTGCAGCTCGTCGGGCTGGACCCCTCGTCGATCCGCAGTCATCTGGCCGCGGGCGGCAGTCTCGCCACGCTCGCGCGCGAGCTCGCGCAGCGCGGGTTGCACTGCTACGAGTTGCTCTTCCTCGAGTGCGATCCGGAGCGCGCCGACGGCACGCTGCGCTTCGCCGAGCGGCTCTCGGAGTGGGCCGCCGAGCTCGGTGCCGAGTGGCTGCTCGCGGCTGCGACGACCGCGCCCGTCGACGAGCCGCTGATCGATCTGTTCGGCCGCGCCTGCGACGTGCTCGCGAAGGCCGGCACCGGCCTCGCATTCGAGTTCTTTCCGTGGGCGCGGGTGAACAACCTCGCGGCCGCGGATACGCTGGTGCAGCGTTGCGGGCGCCGCAACGCGGGCGTGCTGCTCGACAGCTGGCATTTCTCGTACGGCCCCGACGGCTGGCCCGAGCTCGAGGCGGCTCCGCTCGAGCGTATCGCCTACGTGCAATTCACCGATTCGATCCGCGTCGCGCCCGAGCAGCTGCTCGCCGAATCGGAGACGAGCCGCCGCTTCCCGGGTGAGGGCTGCCTCGAGCTGCGCCGCTTCGCCGACACGCTGCGCCGGCGCGGCTTCGACGGCGTGGTCTCGATCGAGGTGCTCTCACCCGCGGCGCGTGCGCTCGGAGCGCGCGCCTTCGCCGCGCGCTGTGTGGAGTCCGCGCGGCCTTTCTGGGAGAATGGCGGCAGGGCCTGAGGCCGGCCGAGGAGGTGGCATGAGCGCAGACATCGTGATCCGCGGGGGCCTCGTCATCGACGGCACGGGAGCGCCTGCACGCCGTGCGGACGTCGCGATCCGGGGCGATCGCATCGAGGCGATCGGTCTCGGGCTCTCGGGCCGGCGCACGCTCGACGCCTCGGCTCAGATCGTCGCGCCGGGCTTCATCGCTCTGCACACGCACTACGACGCGCAGGTCTTCTGGGATCCCGCGCTCTCGCCCTCGTGCTTCCACGGCGTGACGACGGTGATCGCCGGAAACTGCGGCTTCTCGATCGCGCCGACGCGCCCCGAGCACCGCGACACGATCGCGCGCACCCTGCAGAACGTCGAGGACATGAACGTCGAGACGCTCGCTGCGGGCATCCCGTGGGATTTCGAGAGCTTCCCCGAGTATCTCGCCTCGGTGCGGCGCCGCGGCACGCTGCTCAACTTCGGTGCCTATCTCGGCCACACGGCGCTGCGGCTCTTCGTGATGGGAGACGCTGCCTACGAACGCGCGGCGACCGCAGCCGAGACCGCGCAGATGTGCCGGGTGCTGGCCGAGGGCCTCGCGGCCGGCGCGGTCGGCTTCGCGACCAGCTTCGCGCCGACGCACCAGGGCGTAGGCGGCAAGCCGATTCCGAGCCGTTTCGCCGAGCGCTCCGAATTCGAGGCGCTCGCGATGACGGTCGGGCGCGCGGGCCGCGGCATCGTGCACGTCGCACCCGGGCAGAACGTCTCGATCCCGGACCTGTACGAGATCCAGCCGAAGGTCGGCCGCCCCTTCACCTACGGCGCGTTGTTGACCTTCCCCGGCAATGCGCACCTCGGGCTCGTCGAGCTCAACGACCGCGGTACCGCCGCGGGCGCGAACGTCTGGCCGCAGGTCTCACCGCGGCCGCTCTGCTTCCAGATCACGCTCGAAGATCCCTTCACGCTGAACGTCGGCACGCTGTTCAAGGAGCTGATGGCCGGCTCGCGCCAGCAACGCATGTCGTGTTATGCAGATGCGGAGTGGCGCCGGCGCGCGCTCGCGGATCTCGAGACGACGGCGATGCGGCCGCGTTGGAATACCTACGAGATCGCCGAGACCGGGAAATTCCCGGAGCTCGTGGGCCGGCGCATCGACGCAATTGCGCGCGAGCGCGGCCTCTCGCCGCTCGACCTGATCTGCGAGATCGCACTCGCGGAGGACCTGCGCACGCGCTTCCGCTGCTTCATCGCGAACGACGACGCCGAGGGCGTCGCGTTCCTGCTGACCCGCGAGCACGTCGTGATCGGCCTCTCGGATGCGGGTGCACACGTCGGCCAGCTCTGCGACGCCTGCCAGGCGACCGACCTGCTCGGCCACTGGGTGCGCGAGCGCGGAGCGCTGACGCTCGAGCGCGCGGTGCGCAAGCTCTCGGGCGAGGTCGCGGACATCCTGGGCCTCGCGGAGCGCGGCTATCTGCGCGAAGGCGCCTGCGCGGACCTCGTGGTCTTCGATCCGGCCCGCATCGCGCCGGGACCGCTGCGCCGCGTGCGCGATTTCCCGGCCAACGCCGAGCGCCTGACAGCCGATCAGCCGCAGGGCGTCACCCACGTGCTCGTGAACGGCACGCCGATCCGCGAAGACGGGGAGATCCGCGCGGAGCTCCTCGCGCAGCGCCCGGGGCGGATTGCGAGCCCGGCCTAGCGGTTTTACTTCGCTCGCCTGCGGCTCGCTGCGCGCGGCAGGGCCGCTTGCGGTTTTACTTCGTTCGCGTGGGGCTCGCTGCGCGGGGCAAGGCGGCTTGCGGTTCTACTTCGCTCGCCTGCGGCTCAGTGCGTGGGGCAGGCTGCGCATGCAGCTGGGGCGGGATCGAGAGCGCCAGGCTCGCCGCAGCCAGCGCGAGGCGGGGGAGGCGGCGCTGCACGGGCGGCGATCCCATCACGGGGTCTGCGCCGCTCGTGGCGAGCGCGCGGGCTTCGGCGCGCACGCGGCCGTGATAGCCTGCGCGCTCGCATCTCTCGACGAGGAGACCGCATGGGCAAGCGCGCTGCCGCAATCACGGGCATTACGGAGTGGAAGCCAGCGCGTGTCTGGGATCCGCCGATGTTCGCGCTCGAGGCCGCCGCACAGCTCGCGGCCGAGGCGCTCGCAGACGCTGGCCTCACTGTAGATCAGGTCGATGGAGTCCTGACCGCCGGCCTGCCGGAATCGCCGATGTTTGCGCCCTCGGCGCTGGCCGAGTACCTCGGCCTGCGCTCGAATTTCAACGAGGTCGTCGATCTCGGCGGCGCCACGGCCTGCGGGATGATCTGGCGCGCGGCGGCCGCGATCGAGGTCGGCGCCTGCGACACGGCGCTGGTGCTGTGCCCGTCGGTGCCGGCGCCGCTGCCGCCCGCAGTCGGCGGCGCTCCCGGCAAGATGCAGATGCCGGCCTATCTCGGGGGCGACGCCTGGGGCTCGCCGCAGGGCCAGTTCGACATCCCGAGCGGACTCGTCGCGGCGACGCCGAGCTTCGCGATGATCGCGAGCCGCTACATGGCGAGCTACGCGTTGAAGCCCGAGACGCTCGCGAAGATCGCCGTGCACGAGCGCTACAACGCGACCTTCAATCCGCTCGCGATCTTCCGCGACAAGCCGATCACGATCGAGGACGTCCTGACCTCGAAGCTGATCGCAGATCCGCTGCGGCTGCTCGAGCTCGTGATGCCCTGCTTCGGGGGCGGCGCCTGTGTCGTTCAGCGCGCGGATGCGGCAAGACGCGGGCCGAGGCGCCCCGTGCTCGTCTCCGGCTTCGGAGAGCATCTGACGCACAAGACCGTGACCTACATGCCCGACCTGCTCGATACCCCGATCCGCGTCGCAGCAGAGCGCGCGTTCGCGATGGCAGGCGCCGCGCGCGACGCCATCGATCTCGCGTCGATCTACGACTGCTACACGATCACGGTATTGCTCACGATCGAGGACGCGGGCTTCTGCAAGAAGGGGCAGGGCGCGGCCTTCGTCGAGGAGCACGACCTGCGCTGGGACGGCGGCTCCTGGCCGCTCAACACGCACGGCGGTCAGCTCGGGATGGGCCAGGCCGGAATGTCCGGCGGCCTCTCGCACGCGCTCGAGGCCGTGCGTCAGATCCAGGGACGCGCGGAGGGACGCCAGCTCCCACGCTGCGAGCTCGCCTACGTGAACGGCACCGGCGGACTGATGGCCGAGCAGGTCGCGCTGATCTTCGAGGGCGCGTGATGCGATTCTCGACGAGCGGGCGGCCGCTGCCGCAGCCCACGCCGACGACGCAGCCCTTCTTCGACGCCGCGCGCGAGGGCCGGCTGCTGCTGCAGCGCTGCCCGCGCGACGGCTTCTTCTTCTACCCGCGAAGCCATTGCCCGCGCTGCCTCGGCCGTGACTGGAAATGGGAGAACGCGAGCGGTCGCGGCAGCGTGCACGCGTTCACGCTCGACCGCGTCGGCCACGACCCCGCGCAGCGCGGCCGCCTGCCGCTCGCGATCGCGATCGTCGAGCTCGAAGAGGGCCCGCGCATGACGGCGAACCTGGTCGGCTGCGCGCCCGAAGTGCTGCGCGTCGGTCTCCCGGTCGAAGCCGTCTTCGAGCGCGTCGACGACATCGGCCTCGTGCAGTTCCGGCCGCGGACCTAGCGCGTGGGCATCTCGCAGGCCACGGCCCCGCGCCCCGGGGACGCCGCGGACACCCTGGCTCCGGTCCTGTCCTGGAGCACGATCCTCGCCTATTCGCTGCCCGGCATCGGAACCAGCTTCTTGACCGTCCTGGTGGCGGTTCTGTTCATGAACTTCGGTACCGACGTGCTGCTGGTGTCGTCGGTCGCACTCGGCAACATCCTGCTCGCCTGTAAGGTCTGGGCGGCCGTCTCGGATCCCGTCGCGGGCTTCCTGTCCGACCGCACGCGCTCGCGGTTCGGGCGTCGCAAGCCGTGGATACTCGGGTCCGCGCTTCCGCTCGCGGTGTTCTCGCTGATGCTGTGGTCGCCGCCCGAGGTCCTCGCTGGGCCAGCGCTGGTCGCCTGGCTCACGGTCGCCGCTTTCGGCTTCTTCACGGCCTCGACGCTCTTCGACATCCCGAACCTCGCGCTGGGCGCGCAGCTCAGCTACGACCCGCGCGTGCGCAGCCGGCTCTTCGGCGCGCGCCAGCTCTTCAGGGGCTTCGGCCTCTTCGGAGCCTTCGCGATCGGCGCGACCGCGCTGGAGGATCTGGCCGGCGCGCGAGAGATGGCGAGGCTGCTCGCGCTCTCGGCGGGTGTTTTCAGCGTGCTCACGATCGCGCTCTCGATGTGGGCAACCCCCGCGGAGCTGGAGGCCTCGGATTCGGCGCGGCCCGAGAACCCGCTGCGCGCGCTGCGCGACGTCTGGGGCAATCCGCACGCGAGGCTGCTGCTCAGCGTCTACTTCATCGAGATGTTTGGCCTCGGCGCGGTCGGCACGCTGGTGCCCTACCTGATGCGCTACGTGATCGCGATGCCCGAGAGCATGGCCGAAATGCTGCTCGTCTACGTCGTGCCGACGACTGTCTCGATTCCGCTCTGGGTCTGGCTCGGCAACCGCTTCGAGAAGCGAGACGTCTGGCTCTTCGCGATGGGGATGTCGGCGGTCGGCTTCGGCCTGTTGCTGTTCCTCGATCGCGGCAGCCTGTGGCTCATGAGCGTGTCGTCGCTGCTCGCAGGCACGGCGGTCGGCTGCGGCCAGAGCCTCGGCGTCGCGCTGAAGGCCGAAATCATCGACGCCGACGAGCTCGCGACCGGCGAGCGCAAGGACGGCTCCTACTTCGCGGCCTGGTCCTTCGTGGGCAAGCTCGGCACCGCGATGATGATCTGGCTGGTCGGCATCGCGCTCGCGTGGTCCGGCTACGCGCCGCCACTGCCGATCGGTCCGGGCGGCGCGCTCGTCGAACAGCCCCAGACCGAGTTGGTTCTGGACACGCTGCGTTTCCTCGTCGGCGCCCTGCCGGCCCTCGGCTTCACGATCGGCGGGCTGCTGTTCCGGCGCTATTCGCTGACGCGCGCGGAGCACGCGCGGATCCGCAGGGAGCTCGACGCGCGCGCGGCGGGCCGCGCGCGCGCGTAGCGAGAGCCGCGCCCGCTCGGGAGGAGTTCGCGTGGGATTGCTCGACGGCACGGTCGCGCTCGTAACGGGCGCCGCGAGACAATCGGCCTACAGCGCCGCGAAGGGCGGCGTGCTCGTGAACCCGCACACGCTCCGGGCGCGGTTGCAATGCGAGGGGGCGGGGCGTAGGCTGGCCCGGCGATGCCGAAGCCGCATTGCTTGAGCCGCCGTGAGCTGCTGGGGGCGTCTGGCGGCGTGTTGCTCGCCGGAGCCCTGCTGCCGCTCGGCGCTCGCGCGCAAGGGCGCGCAGCCTTGGCGGCGTCGAGCGCTTCGGCCGCCGAGTCCCTCGTCGCCGCTCTCTACGACACGCTCACCCCGCAGCAGCGCGCGGCCGTCTGCTTTGCGTGGGACCACGTGGACCCGAAGCTCGGGCTGCTGCGCACCCGCGTCGCCGCGAACTGGCAGATCAGCGAGCCCGAAGTCGCGGGCGATTTCTTCAGCGCGGAGCAGCGCGCGCTGATTCGCGGGATCTTCGAGGGCATCACCTCGCCCGAGTGGCACGCGCGCTTCGACCGGCAGCTCGCGGACGACGCGGGCGGCTTCGGGCGGCACCAGGCGATCGCGATCTTCGGCGAGCCGCACTCGCAGCGCTTCGAGTTCGTGCTGAGCGGCCGCCACATGACGCTGCGCTGCGACGGCAACTCGGCGGACCACGTCGCCTTCGGCGGGCCGATCTTCTACGGGCACGCGGCGGGCAGCTGGTGGTCGGGCGGATTCGTCGAGAAGGCCGCGCATCCGGAGAACGTGTTCTGGCCCCAGGCGCTCGAGGCGAATCGGCTCTTCGCGCTGCTCGACGGCCGCCAGCGCGCGCAGGCCCTGGTGGCCGAGCTGCCCGAGGAGCAGGCGGTGCTGCTGCGCGGCGCGCAGGCGTCGCGCGCGGGAATTCCGATCGCGGAGCTCTCGGGCGATCAGCGCGAGGAATCGCAGAAAATTCTGCGCGCGCTGCTCGACCCCTTCCGCCACAGCGATCGGGACGAAGTCACTGCGGCGCTGCAAGCGCAGGGCGGTCTGGATGCCTGCTCGCTCGCGTTCTACTCGGAGCGCGACGTCGGCGGCGACGGCGTCTGGGACCATTTCAGACTCGAGGGACCGGCCTTCGCGTGGTACTTCCGCGGCGCGCCGCACGTGCACGTCTGGGTGCACGTCGCGGATACACCCGGAATCGCGCTGAACGCGTAATCCAGGCCCGCTCCGCTAGTCGGAATCCCGCGGGTAGGAATACGGCGTGCGCAGCGCCTCGAGCATCCCGCTCCGAGCGTCGAGTTTCAGCTCGACGACCTCGAGCTCGACGCGCGCGAGCTCCGGCTGGGACGCCAGGATCGCGCGCGCGAGCCGCTCGGGCGCGAAGAGGCGGCCGAGGGCAGAGCGCCAGCGCTGGAAGCGCGCGAGCTCCTCGCGCAGCGCAGCAGCATGCGGCTGTGCGAGCGGCACGAGCTGGCCCTCGCGCGTGATGCCGCGCGCGACGAGTCCGGGCTGCCGCTGCGGTGTCGCGTACATGCCCCAGCCCGCGAGCTTCCACGCGGAGAGCCCCTGCGTCTTCACGAGCGCGATCTGGAGTGCCGGCCACAACGTGAAGGCCGCGAGTGCGGCGTGCACGAGGCGCCGTTTGCCTGCCGTCGTCAATAGAAGCCGACCTCCGGCAACACGCGCAGGCTCGTGAGCAGCATCCACGCGTAGAGCGCGGCGAAGAGCGGCAGCGTGCGCCGGTTCGCGTCGCCGGGCAGGAAGAGCAGCAGTCCGCTCGCGAAGAGCGCGCCGAAGTGCAGCTCGCGCGCGAGCGCTTCGGTGAAGATCAGGAATGCGATCCCCGCCGCAACTCCGAAGTGGCGCGAGCGCCGCGCGAATAGCAGTACCGGAATGCCGAGCTCGCTCAGGTAACCCAGATTCGAGAGCGCGATCATCGGCGCGCTCTCGAAGCGGTAGGGCCCGCTGCCGTCGCTGCGCGCGAGCCCGCTGCCGAAGCGCTGGAGCTCCGCGTCGGAGAGGAAGGGTTCCAGCAGCGACGCGAAGCTGCGCTCGTTCAAGTAGAACGCGAAGTACTCGCCGCGGAAGTAGTAGCCGTGCACGAGCTTCTGCAGGCCGGCGCAGAAGAAGACGACCAGGAAGATCCAGCGCAACGCGCCGAGTGCGAGCTGCTGCTCTTCCGCGACGCTCGCATCGAGCAGCACGAGCAGCCCGAGCAGGAAGAGCTGGAGATAGACGTGATTCGCGGTCTGCGGGAAGCTCGCGGCGATCGCGAAGAGCTGCAGCAGCAGCAGCGCAGCGAGCCCCGCGCGACGCCAGCGCAGCTTCAGTGCGACGAGCGCGAGCGCGCTCGCGAGTAGCAGCGGGAGCCAGTCTGCGAGCGCGCCGCCGCCCGGCGCGAACAGCGCGCGTGCATGCTCGCGCCAGGCCTCCGAGACGATCCCGAGGATCAGCAGCAGCTCGAAGCTCCTGCGCTTCGAGAGCAGCGCCTGCGGCTCGTCTGCTCCGGTCCGCGCGAGCAGCCTCGTGAAGACGTCCACGCGGGCAGTCTAATCTCCGCGCAGCGGCCACGCGCCGCGCGCCGCCTCAGCCGAGGCGCAGCACCTGGCCCGGCAGCGCTCCGCTGGTGTGGCCGGCCTCGTAGAGCGGAACGCCGTTCACGAAGGTCGCGACGTAGCCCTCGGCGTCGATCACCAGGCGCGCGCTCCCGGCCGGGAAATCGCGCACCAGGCGCGTCGCGCCGACGCGCAGCCGCGCGGGATCGATCAGCACCAGGTCCGCGCAGGCGCCGTCGCGGATCACGCCGCGGCCCTCGAGGCCGTGCCGTGCGGCGGGGATGCCGGTGAGCTTCGCGACGGCCGTTTCGAGCGGGAGCACGTCGGGCGCCCACTCGGAGATCAGCCGCGTCGTGAAGTCGACGCCGATCAGCGAGAGCAGGTGCGCGCCGCCGTCGCTCGCGCCGGCGCTGACGAGCGGGTCCTGCAGCAGCGAAATCGTGGCCGCGCGCAGCTCGGCGTCCTGCGGCCGGTGCTGCGAGAAGGTCGTCCCGAGCTCTTCGGCGAGCGACAGCTCGAGGAAACAGTCGAAGGGGTCCTGGCCGCGCTCGGCCGCGAGCTCGGCGACGCTCCGGCCGACCCAGCTCGCGTGCGCGGCGTCGCGCACGACTGCGACGCGGCAGACCTGCCAGTGCGGCGCGAAGCTGCGCGCGGCCGCGAGATCGGCGCGCAGCGCCGCGCGCACGCCGGGCTCGCGCAGTCGCGCGATCCGCTGCGCAAGCGGCTGCGTGAGCACCGCGCGCCAGTGCGGCAGCTCGTCGAAGAGAAAGGTCGAGTCGAGCGCGAAGTATGCGCCGAGGTGATTCGCCGCGAACATCGGGTGGATTTCGAGGCCCAGGGCCTCGGCCTCGTGCGCGAACTCGACGCTGCGGCGCCAGCCCTCCGGCGCCGCCGGCAGCGGGGTCACGAGGTTGAGCTCGAGCGCGCGCCCCGACGCGCGCGCCATCGCGCAGATCGTCTCGCGGTCGCGCTTCGAATAGCCCTCGAGGAAGCTCTCCGGGATGAACTCGAGCGAGCCGCGCCCGAACTCGCGCAGCACCGACGCGAGTGCGATCAGCTCCTCGGGCGCGGCGAAGTTCGAGGGCACGCCGCGGCCGTCGTGCGCGACGTGCAGCTCGAGCTGCGAAGACGAGAAGCCGAGCGCGCCTTCGCGCATCGCGTCGCGCACGAGCTGCTGCATCGCGCGGATCTCGCCCGCGTTCGCCACGCGCTCCGACGCGGCCTCTCCCATGGCAAAGCGCCGCACCGCGGAGTGCCCGACGTAGCCGCCCGCGTTCACGCCGAGGCGACCCTCGAGCCCGCGCCAGAAGTCGCCGAAGCTGCCGCCGCGCCAGCGCAGGCCCGCGCGGAGCGCCTCGGGCGCCATGCCCTCGACGCGCGAGAGCATCTGGGTGAGCCATTCGCAGTCCTCGGGCCGGGCCGGCGCGAGCGTGAAGCCGCAGTTGCCGCAGAGCACGCTGGTCACGCCGTGCCACGACGACGGCGATGCAGTCGGCTCCCAGTGCAGCTGCGCGTCATAGTGCGTGTGCACGTCGATGAAGCCCGGCGTGAGCAGCAAGCCCCCGGCGTCGAAGCTGCGCGTGGCGCTCTCGCGTACGCGCCCGATCGCCGCGATGCGCCCGCCTGCGACCCCGACGTCTGCCTGGCGACCGGGCGCGCCGGTTCCGTCGACGAGCTGCGCGCCGCGGATCAGGAGATCCAGGCTCATGCGTGCGGCGCCGGCAGCCCGTAGAGCCGCAGCGCGTTCAGGCCGAAGAAGTTCGCGCGCGCCTTCGCCGAGAGGTCCCCGCTGGTCTCGCGCAGCTCGTCGACGACGCCCGGGTACTGCGCATCGCTGTGCGGGAAATCCGAGGCCCAGACCATGCGTTCGTCGCCAATGAACTTCGCCATCGCGGCTTTCGTGTGTTCTCCGGGATCGAAGGAGATGTAGCCCTGGCGCAGGAAGTACTCGCTCGGCTCGAGCTTCAGGTGCTTAAGCTGCCAGTCGTAGGCGCGCGGGAACTCGTCGAGGCGGTCCATCCAGTGCGCGATCCAGCCGCCGCCGCACTCGAGGATCAGCAGCTTCAGCTCGGGGTGCCGCTCGAGCGTGCCGCCGTAGACGAGATTCGAGAGCGTCATGTACTGATCGAAGAACAGGATCAGCGCGTGGTGCGTTCCGTCGGCCATGTACTCGCGCATCGAGCGCGAGGCTCCGGGCAGGTCGAAGAGGCCGGCCGGATGGAATCCGAGCGGGAGATCTTCTTCTTGCAGGGCCTGCCAGACCGGATCGAAGTGCCGATCGTGCAGCGCGTGCCCGCCGTGCGGGTTCGGGCGCACGAAGGTACCGCGCAGGCCCAGCTTCGCGGCGCGGCGCGCCTCGGCAGCTGCGGCCTTCGGATCCTGCAGGGGCAGCGCGGCGGCGCCGACGAGGCGCTTCGGGTCGGCGGAGCAGTACTCGGCGATCCAGTCGTTGTAGACCTGGCAGGAGGCGACGCCGAGGGCGGGGTCCCGGATCGCGCCGAGGCTGAAGCCGAGCCCGGGGTAGAGCACCGCGAGATCGATGCCCTCGGCGTCCATCACCGCGAGGCACGCCTTGCCGTCGAAGCCGGCCGGGTTCAGATCCTGATAGTGGATGCCGCGGCCGAGCTCGACGTTGTTCGCGCCCGCGTTGCCGAGGCCCGCGAGGCCGCGGTCGGTGATGATCCAGTCTTCGCAGTGCGCGACGTCGTAGCCGGTCGCTGCGTTCCAGCGCAGCCGGATGCCGCGATCCCGCATTCCGCGCGGGAGCCGCGTCTCCCACAGATCCGCCGGCTCGCAGACGTGTCCGTCGGCATCGACCACGAGCTCGCGCCGCGCACGGCGCGCGGTCACCGCCTTGGCCCTGCCCGCGGTCTTCCGCTTCGATTTCGCCGCCGACTTCGCTGCGGGTTTCCGCGATCGGCGCTTCGCGCTCGCCATGCGAATCCTCCTGGGGTTCGGGCCGCAGGCCCCTGCGGCTCAGAGTGGGCATGCGCTCGCGAGCCGTCAAGTGGCGTCTCGCAGCGTGCGCCTCGCTACCCTCGCGGGCCGAATGACACGCCGGCCGAACGATTCGGAGCGCGCGCGATGAACCAGGGCCACGGGCGCCTGCGTTCGACCGCGTACCTCGCGGCGCTGCTGCTCGCGACCGCCGCCGTCTACGCGCGCACGCTCGGGCATCCCTTCGTGAACTGGGACGATCCCTACCACATCACGGCGAATCCGCTGATCACTGAGCTCGACCTGCGGGCGCTGCTGCGCGTGCCCGAGAACCAGATCTTCCACCCGCTCGCGATGCTGAGCTGGGCGCTCGAGTACCGCGCCGTCGGGCTCGAGCCCTGGCTCTACCACGGCGACAACCTGCTGCTGCACCTGCTGAACAGCGCGCTGGTGTGGCTGCTGATCGGGCGCCTCGTTCCCGAGCGTCCGGCGCTGCGCGGTCTGGTCGCGGGCGTCTTCGCGCTGCACCCGCTGCAGGTCGAGGCGGTGGCCTGGGCGAGCGCGCGCAAGGACCTGCTCTGCACGTCGCTGACTCTCGGTTGCTGGCTGGCGTGGCTGCGCTTCCGCGCGGTGCGCGGCGTGCGCGCGCTCGGGTGGTATGCACTCGCGCTGGCGGCGTTTCCGCTCGCGCTCGGCGCGAAGCCGATGGCGATGACGACCCCCGCACTGCTCTGGCTCGGCGATTTGTGGACGCGCCACGCCACGGCCTGGCGCAGTGCGGCGCAGCTCCTGCCCTTCGCCGCGGCCGCGCTCGCGTATGGGCATTCGTTCCCGCTCACGATGCCGCCACCGGGCGATCCGACCGCCATTCCGATCTACACGCTCGGCCTCGTCGACCGGCTCGGGATCGCGGCCGAGGGCGTCGTCTTCTACCTGAGCAAGTTCCTGTGGCCGGCGGGCCTCGCGGTCTACTACGACATCGCCGCGCTGCAGGTCGGGCCGGCGGACTACGCGCGCGCCGCAGGCTTCGCGGGCGCGCTCGCACTCTGGTTGCTGCGGGTTCCGGGCGACCGCCGACTCGCGCTCGCGGCGGTCGCGTTCTTGGGTGTGTGCTATGCGCCCGTCTCGAAGCTCGTGCCCTTCAGCGGGAACTCGCTCTACAACGACCGCTACCTGTACCTGCCGGTCCTCGGCCTGGCGCTGCTGGCAGTCCTGCCGCTGCAAGCGCTGCTCGCGCGCAGCGCCACGCGCAGGCTCGCAGCAGCGGCCTGCGCGCTGCTGGCAGTGCTGCTCGCGCTGCGCAGCGCGGATCAGGCCGGCGTCTGGCGGAGCTCGCGGGCGCTCTTCGAGCAGGTGCTCGCGCATTACCCGCAGACTGCGATCGCAGAGCACCAGGTCGGCGTCGCTGCGGCCGAGGAGGAGCGCGATCCGCAGCACGCGCTCGCGGCCTTCGAGCGCGCCACGCGCATCGATCCGGGCTTCACGCAGAGCTGGGTGCGCCAGGCGGTCGTACTCGCGCAGCTGCAGCAGCCCGAGCGCGCGGCCGCGGCCTTCGAGCGCGCGATGGCCAGCGCGCCGAAGGACGCGCACACCCGCGGGATTGCGGCGAACTTCTACCTCGAGGCGAAGCAGTACGAGCGCTCGATCGAGGTGCTCGAGTCCGCGCTCGAGATCGTCCCGGGCTATCCGAAGTTCGAGAACAACCTCGGGACCGCCCAGCTCCGCATCGGGAATCTCGCCGCCGCGCGCGCGGCCTTCGAGCGCGCGCTCGCGGGAGCGGAGCCCGAGGAGCGGCCGACGATCCGCGCGAACCTCGAGCGCGTCGCAGCGCTCGAGCGCGCCTCCGTCGCGCGCTAGAGCTCCGAGCCGAAGATCTCCTGCTGGTGCTCGCCGAGCAGCGGGGCGCGCGAGCGGATGCGCCAGGGAGTCGCGTGGAAGCGATAGGGCGCGCCGGGATAGCGGAAGCTTCGGCCCAGCTCGGGGTGCGGGACCGCGGTCGAGAAGCCGCGCGCCTCGAAGTGCGGGTCGTGCAGGACCTCCTCGGGCGAGTAGATGATCCCGGTGGGCAGACCGCGCTGCTGCGAGCCCTCGAAGAACTCGTAGGCCGGGAGCTTCGCCGCGAGCAGGTTCATCGCCTCGCGGGCGGCGCCGAAGATCGCCTGGATCTCGGCGTCCTCGGCGATCTTCGAGAGGTCGATGATCTGGTCGCGCTCCGCGCCCAGCTGCAGCAGGAAAGCCTCGGGGAATTCGGGGAGCAGGCCCAGAGACTCGATCCACTCGTAGACCGAGCGGAACTCGCGCGGCGTGCGCGGAGGGATGCCGGTCGTGACGAAGCGCCCATCCGCGCTGCGAATCTGCGTCGGCAGCGTCGGCTGTACCGTTGCGTGGCGACCGGTCTGGCGCTGCACGGTCGCGCCCGCGACGAGCCATTCGTAGCTGCCGGCTTCGGTCGTCACGTTGCAGGCCGCGTGCAGGTTCACGTCGACGAGCTGGCCGCGGCCACTCACACTGCGCGCGAGCAGCGCGACCAGCGCCGACATCACGGCGAAGTGCCCACCCGTGTGATAGGCCTGATTGCCGCCGCCGCGCTGCGGCGGCAGCCGGTGGTCGTCGTAGCCGCAGCTCCAGGCCGGGCCACCGCCGGCCTGCAGAGTGAGGTCTGTCGCCGGCGCCTGCGCGCGCGGCCCACTCCGGCCGTAGGGCGTCAGCGAGACCCAGATCAGCTGCGTTGCCTCGCCGCGGAGATCTTCCCAGTCGAGTCCGAGTGCGGCGAGGCGTCCGGGGGTCTCGCTCTCGAGCACGAGGTCCGCGCCGCTCGCGAGGCGGCGGAAGCGCGCGCGGTCGGCGCTGGCCTCGAGGTCGAGGACCGTGCCGCGCTTGCTGGTGTTGTAATGCCAGAAGAAGAGGCTGCGCTCCGGGTGCGGCTGGTCTCCGAGGAAGGGCGGGATCCGGCGCGACGCATCGCCGCCCGGCGGCTCGACCAGCACGACGTCCGCGCCCATGTCTGCGAGCAGCTTGCCGGCGTAGGCGCCGCGCTCGCTCGAGAGCTCGAACACGCGCAGGCCCGCGAGCGCCTGCGCTGCCGCGCCGTCGCTTCCAGCTGCAGCGGGGTCCAAAGCGTTCAGATCACGCCCTCCCTGCGCAGCGATTCGATTTCGGACGCCGACAGTCCGAGCAGGCCGCCGTACACGCGCTCGTTGTGCTCGCCGAGGCAGGGGCCGCCGCGTTCGAGCGACCAGTCCGTCTCCGAGAGGTGCACCGGCAGGCCGTCGACGCGCACGCGGCCGATCGCCGTGTGTTCGACCTCGGGCCAGAGCCCCCACGCGGACGTGTTCGGATCGCGATCGATGCGCTCCTGCGGCCGCTGCACGGGGCTCGCCGGCACGCCCGCGGCCTCGAGCTCGCGCGCGGCCGCGTGATTTTCGCGCTCGCGCGTCCAGGCCGAGATCTCGGCGTCCAGCTCGTCCTGTGCGGCGAGGCGCCCCGCGAGCGACGCGAAACGAGGTTCGGCGCAGAAGGGCATTGCGACGGCGCGGGCGAAGGCCTGCCAGTCGCGCTCGTCGCGGCACGCGATCGCGATCCAGCAGTCGTCCCCTCGCGACGCATAGATCCCGTGCGGAGCCATCTCGGGCCAGCGATTCCGGTTGCTATGCGGCTGCCCGGGGCGCCGCAGCGCGCGCCCGTTCGCGGTCCAGTCGAGCAGCGCGGGCCCGTTCAGCGTGGCGCCGGCCTCGGTGCAGGACATGTCGACCCATTGGCCCTGGCCGCTGCGGTTCCGGTGCACCAGCGCGATCAGGATCGCGATCGCCATCAGGTAGGCGCCGGTGTGGTCCATGTACGAGTAGCCCCAGCCGGCCGGAGGCTCGTCGGGCAGACCCGAGGAGAAGGTCAGGCCCGAGATCGCCTGCACGATCGGGCCCCAGGTCTTGTACGGGCGGTAGGGGCCGCTGTGCCCGAAGCCGCAGTTCGAGACATAGATGATGTCGGAGCGCAGCCGCTGCAGCTCCGCATACGGGAATCCCCAGCGCTCGAGCACGCCGGCCGCGAAGTTCTCGGAGACGACGTCGGAGCGCTTGACGAGCTCGCGCAACAGCTGCTTTCCGCGCTCGCTGCGCAGGTTCAGTGTGATGCCGAGCTTCTCGACGTTGTGGTTGTTGAAGGCTCCGCCGAGATCGATGCCGCGGCGCGCGTCGGCGAAGGGCGGGTTGCCGCGCAGGATGTCCCAGCGCCCGCGCTGCAGCGGGTCCTCGATCCGGATCACCTCGGCGCCGAAGGCGGCGAGAAAGCGCGTCGCGCCGGCGCCGGCCAGCTGGCCGGTGAAGTCGCAGATGCGGAGATGGGCGAGGGCCTGCGAGCGCACGCGAACTCCCTGGTCGGGCCGGCGCGCGATTCTACTGCGGCGCGCGCCCGGCTACGCGCGAGAAATCAGCTGCTCGGCGAGGCGCAGCGCGAGCGCGACGACGCTCAGGGTCGGATTCGAGGTGCCGGCGGTCGGGAAGCTGCTCGCGCCCGCGACGTAGAGATTCTCGACGCCGAAGACGCGCCCGTCGCGGTCGACGACGCCGCCGCTCTCGTCGGCCGCCATGCGGCAGGTCCCGGCCGGGTGATAGCGCCAGCGGCGCTCGCGAGGCAGCTCACCCTGGCCGACACCGAGCGCGCGCAGCTGCTCGCGCACGAAGGGCATCGCGGCCTGCGCGGTGCGGCGGTCGCGCCGGCTCGAGCTGAATTTTAACTCGGGCAGCGGCTCCCCGAAGCGGTCGCTGCGCGTCTTCGAGAGCAGCACGCGGCTGCCCGGCCGCGGGCTCATCTCGGGCTGCAGCTTCCAGATCACCTGGCCCGGGTTCTCGACCTGCACCTGGAAGTGCACGGCGTTCAAATCCTGCTTTCGGAAGCGGTCGCTGAAGTGATAGCTGCGGTGCACGCCGGGCGGCAGGAAGGCCGGCCACTCGATCGGGACGTTCCACTGGAAGGTCGGGTGCTCCATGAAGTGGCGGCCGACGAGGTCGTGCGCGTTGCCGACGCCGTCCGGAAAAAAGCGCGAGCGCGAGCGCAGCAGCAGCCGCGCGCTCTCGATCACGCCGGCCGCGACGACGAAGAGGCGCGCGTAGAGGCGGCGCTCGCGGCCTTCGGGATCGCGCACGCGCACGCAGTCGATCCGGTCTCCGCTCGACGGGACGAGCTCGATGGCCATCGCGCCCGACACGAGCTCCGCCTCAGGCAGCGCGAGCAGCTCCGGAATCCGCGTGCCGAGCAGCCGCAGCGTGCCGCCGTGGCCCTGCTCCCGGGACTCGGCGACCGGGAAGAACTCGACCGCCTGGCCCTCGAAGTGCAGCTCGGGCATCCGATACGGCTCGGCGATCAGGTGCGGATAGGCGCAGCGGCGCTCGGGCTCGGCGCCCGCGACGGGGGCGAAGCCAGTCGCCCAGAGCTGCGATTCGGCCTCGCAATACCACGGCTCCAGATCCTCGTATTGCAGCGGCCAGTCTGCGTGGAGCCCGAACTCGCTGCGCTCGCGGAAGTCGCTCGGGCGCAGCCGGTTCAGCGAGCCGGTCCAGTGATTGCTGCCGCCGCCGACTGCGATCACGCGCGAGCGCTCGAGCGGGTAGCGGATCGCGCCGCGGTTCTCGTGCTGGAACTCGCCCTCGAGGCCGGGGGTCGCCTTCGCGAGATCGCCGCCGGCCTCGATCACGAGGGTCCGCAGCCCCCGTGCCGCGGTGCGCAGCGCGAGGAACACGCCCGCGAAGCCCGAGCCGATCACACAGATGTCGTAGCGCTCGTCGGGCGCGGACTCGCAGCGAAGACCCGCGAGCGCGGCGGCACTTCCGAACAGGAACTCTCGGCGGCGGATCACGGCGCGCGGAGTCTAGCCGAGCACCGCTAGCCTCTCGCGGTGCGAAGCGCAGTTCCGATCGCCGCTGCCCTCGCGCTGCTCGTCGCGCTGGTCTACTCCGGCGTGCGCGAGCACGAATTCCTGAACCACGACGACCGCTCGGTCGTGATCGAGAATCCGCTGCTCGACCCGGCGCTGCCGTGGCCGCAGGCGCTGCTCCGGATCGCCACCCAGCCCGTGGTCGGAAACTGGATCCCGCTCACCTGGCTCTCGCTGCGCGTCGAGCGGCAACTCTTCGGGCTGGACGCGGGCGCGTTGCTGCTCGCGAATGCGGTGCTGCACGCGGCCGCAGCCGTGCTGCTCTTCCTCGCGCTCCGCGCCGCGACCGCTGCCACCGGCCGCAGCGCCTTCGCGGCAGCGGTCTTCGCGGTGCACCCGCTGCACGTGGAGTCGGTCGCCTGGATCTCCGAGCGCAAGGATGTGCTCTCGGGCCTCTGCTTCGCGGCGTTGCTATGGGCCTGGACCGCCTACGCGCGGCGCCCCGGGCCGGGGCGTTACGGGCTCGCGCTCGCGCTGTGGCTCGCGGGCCTGCTCGCCAAGCCGATGCTCGTGACTGCGCCGGCCGTGCTGCTGCTGCTCGAGTGGTGGCCGCTCGGACGCCTGCGCCGCGCGCAGCAGCGCAGGCTCGCATTGCTCGACAAGCTGCCGCTGCTGGCAATCTCTCTCGCGTTCGCGTGGGTCACCTATCGCTCGCAGCAGTCGGGTGGAGGGATGCAGTTCGGCGCCTCGCTGCCGCTCGCGTGGCGCCTCGCGAACGCAGCCGAGTCCGCGCTCCAGGTGGTCGCGCAGAGTTTCTGGCCTGATGGCATCGCCGCATTCCACCCGCATCCGGCCGCTGGCGTCTCGCTCGCGGCGGGCGCCGGCAGCGGGCTGGTGCTGG
>CAYTJA010000004.1:0-1973 GCA_964437835.1 uncultured Spirochaetales bacterium | reverse complement strand
GCGCTTCGCGTTCCGGGACGTGCTGCGCCTCGAATGGGGCTTCTTCTTCCTCGGCGCGGCCTTCCTGCTGCTCGAGACGGGCGCCGTCACGCGCATGGCGCTGCTGGCCGGCACCACCTGGTTCGTCAACAGCGCGGTCTTTGCAGGCGTGCTGGTGTTCAGCTCGCTCGCGAATCTCGCGGTGCTGCGCCTCGACCTGCGCCGCCACGAGCCGTGGCTGCTCGGGCTCGCGGCCGCACTCTCGATCGCCTGGCTGTTTCCGTTTTCGCGCCTGCTGGCGCTGCCGAATGCGCTCGCGATCACGTGTGGTGCGGGGCTGCTGACGCTGCCGGTCTTCTTCGCGGGCGTCGTGTTCTCGATCTTCTTCCGCCGAGCCGCGCAGCCGCGGCGCGCGCTCGCGTCGAACCTTTTCGGCGCAGTGCTCGGCGGCTTCGCGGAGTACCTCTCGATGCTCGTCGGCAATCGCGCGCTGACGCTCGTCGCGCTCGGGCTCTACGGGCTCGCCTGGCTCGCGTTTCGGCGCGCGAGCCGCTGACGCAGCCACGCCAGCGCAGCCATCCCCGCGATCGCTGCCGGCGGCGCCATCAGGAAGTCGACGGGCAGCCGCAGCCGCGCCCCGACGAGGTGCGAGCTCGCCGCGGGCAGCATCACGAGCCCACACAGCAGCGCGAGGCTCGCAGCGAGCGCGCGCTCGCGGCGCGCGAGCGCGAGCAGGCCCGCCAGCGCGAGTGCCCAAAAGGCCCAGATCGCGGTGGGTCCGACGCGGATCCAGTCGGGATACAGCTCGGCGTGGCGAGAGGGGCTCATCGGCTCGCCGAGCTGAGAGACGAGCTCCGCGGCAAAGCTGCGCAGCGTGGCTGCGGGATGTTTCTGGAAGAAATCGAGCGCATGGGCGTTCTGCGCCGGCGCGCGCTCGGATCTGGGCAGGGCGTCGAAGTGCTCCAGGCAGGCGCGCCGCAGCGCGTAGAAGTCGCCCTGACCCAGCTCCTGCTGGAGCCGCGGGACCGCATAACATGCGAGGTTGGTCGAGCCGACCTGCGTCGGGACGGCCGTACCGTGGCGCGCGTAATTGTGCCCGATCACGAAGAGCGGCACGCAGAGGGTGGATCCCAGCAGGCCGAGCGCGGCCGCGCGGCTGCGGGGCCCGCGCAGGCCAGAGGCGAGCAGCGGGAGCAGCGCGGCGGCGACCGGGAAGAAAGTCGGACGCAGCGACTGCGCGGCCGCCCACAGCACGCTCGCGAGCGCGGCGTCGCGCCGGCGCGCGCTGCGGCGGAAGGCGAAAGTTGCGGCCAGCCCAGCGACGGCCAGAAACGCGTGCGCGCCATCCGGGCGCAGGGCCGCGGAGAATCGGTAGCCGTTCGGCCACAGCGCGATCAGGCAGCCGCAGGCGAGCCCGGCCGCGAGCTGGCCGCCGGCGCGCGCCGCGAGCCACGCCCCCGCCGCAGCTGCGAGAGCCGCCGAGAGCGGGCCGAGCCAGCGCAGGGGGCTCACTTCTCCCGAGAGCGCGCGGCTCGCAAACAGCAGCAGCGGATAGCCGGGCGTGCGCTGGTAGTACGAGGCGCCGAGGACGCCACGGGCGGCGATCTCTTCTGCGACCGCTGCGTAGCTCGCGTAGTCCCCGGTCGCCCAGGGTCCCCGCTCGGTCGGGCAGAGCAGCAGCGGCGACGCGCAGCCGTGGCTGCGCGCGCGGTAGAGCAGATTCGCCCCGTGGAGCGCGAGCGCGAGCAGCGCACACGCGAGCACCACGCGCCGCAGGGCGGCCGCGCGCGGCGGATCGCTGCGGGGAGCGGGCTCGGGCACCCCGAGAGCTTGAGAGAGGGGCAGCGGAAAGTCGACCCGAGCCTGCGCGCGGCCGGCATGCCGCGGATTCGAGTTGACGCGGCGCGGCGCGGCGGAACATGCTGCGGCGATGCGAGAAGCCCCCGTGATCATCGAGCTCGCAATCAACGGCGAGACGCGGCCGCCGCGCAGTC
>CAYTJA010000003.1:0-2450 GCA_964437835.1 uncultured Spirochaetales bacterium | reverse complement strand
TATCTCCACAATCTGACGTCCGTGCTTGCCTAGGCGTCCCCGGCGCGCTCGAAAGCTTCCGCCATCACGTCGATCGGTGCCTCGCGCCCGGACCACAGCCTGAGCTGTTCCGCCGCCTGGTGCACGAGCATCCACTTGCCGCCGATCCCGCGCGCGCCGCGCTGCAGGGCGTCGGCGAGCAGGCGGGTCCGCGGCGGATCGTAGACCGCATCCAGCAGCGTGCAGCCCGGCCGGATCGCCTCGGCGGGGACCGGAGAGAGGTCGCTGCGCAGGCCGACCGAAGTCGTGTTCACGAGCAGCTCGTAGTGCAGCGACGCCAGATCGGAGAGCGGGCCCGCCGCGGCAGCGCCGAGCTCCTGCGCGAGCGCGTGTGCGCGGGCCTCGCTGCGATTCAGGATCGTGACGTGGACTCCCGACCGCAGCAGCCCGTACACGACTGCGCGGGCGCTGCCCCCGGCGCCGAGCACGACCGCGCGCGCCCCCCCGATCGGGCCTTCCCGCTCGAGCGCGCGCAGCGCGCCGATCCAGTCGGTATTCGAGCCGATCAGGCGTTGATCCCGGCGCGTGATCGTGTTGACGGCGCCGATCGCGCGCGCGGTCTCGTCGACCTCATCGACGAGTGCCAGTACGGCCTGTTTGTGGGGAAGCGAGACCGCGAGCTGGCGCAGGCCGAGCGCGCGCGCACCGGCGATCGCCGCCGGCAGCGCCGCAGGCGGAACGTCGAAGGCCAGGTACAGCGCATCCAGATCGAGCGCCTGGAAGGCCGCGTTGTGCATCGCGGGCGAGCGCGTGTGGCCGGCCGGGTGCAGCACCACGCCACAGATCACTGTACTCGCCGAAATGCCGCGGCCTCGCCGCTCCACCGAGCCCATCTTCGGCCGCCGAGCCTATCTCATCCGGTAGAATGCGCCCCGCGAATGCAGCTCGGCCGCGAGGGGCCATGCCCCGCGCAGAGATCCGTAAACGAAGGCAGGTCATTGCAAGGGGCCATGCCCCGCGCAGTGAGCCGCAGGCGAACGAAGTTCAAAAGACAAGGAGGTGGGGCTATGGCAGTGCGCAAGAAGACCCGGGCTCCGGCGGCGTCACGCGCGCGTCGCGCACCTCAGGTCGGCATCCTGATCGGAAGTCAGAGCGACTGGGAGCTGATGCAGGCGGCAGAGAAGCAGCTCCAGGAGCTCGACATCGAGTGCGAGGCGCGCGTGATCTCGGCGCACCGCACCCCGGCGCGCCTCACGGACTATCTCGCGACCGCCGAAGTGCGCGGGCTCGAGATCCTGATCTGCGGGGCCGGCCACGCGGCCCACCTGGCCGGCGTGACGGCCGCGCACACGATCCTTCCCGTGTTGGGTGTTCCGCTGCCGAGCTCGGACCTGCAGGGCCTCGACGCGCTGCTCGCGACCGTGCAGATGCCGGGCGGGATTCCGGTCGCGACCTTCGCGCTCGGGAAGTCGGGCGCGAAGAACGCCGCGCTATTTGCCGCAGCGATGCTCGCGCGCTCGAATCCGGCGCTGCGCAAGCGTCTGATCGAGTTCCGCGCGCGGCAGTCGGCGGCGGTGCCGGAAACGCCTTATTGATGTCTCCATTCGCCTTCGGTTCCCTGCGTGGAGAACGTAAGGCGATCTCTGGGCACGGAGTGCGCACATCTCGCAGAGGGGGGGCCGGGTCGCGGGGCACCGCAGTACAGGATCGGGGAGGTGCCTGCGCGGGTTCAGGCTGCTTCCCTGGTTGCGACCTGGTCGTCTTGCTCAGATCGAATCGTCTGGAAACGCGTGCGACGCGAGATGACTGCAGCGGCGGTGTTTCGACTCCTCGACTTCCTCGATGAGTTGTCGGTCCAGGTCTGGATCGACGCTGATCGAGGCGTCGATGCGCGGGTCCTGGGAAAGACCGGTGAGCCGTCCTCACAATACGAAGTTAGGCGGTGAGAGGAGCAGATGACGCAGCTCGGTTTCGCGGTTCACAGCCTGCATCAGGTCGCCATCCCAGCTACGGACCTCGGTCGCGCAATCGCGTTCTACCGAGACGAGCTTGGCGCCACATTCACCGCGGTGTTCCCGAACCCTGGCCTCGCGTTCTTCCAACTCGGCGATTTCGCTTGCTGATCGAACAGGCGGAGTCTCTGTAGGCCGGAGGCCTTGTCCTGTACTTCCGGGTCGAAGACATCCACGCTGCCTACCAGGCACTCTGTGAGCGCGGCGTCGCGTTCGACACCAGGCCGCACCTGATTCACCGCGATGAGTCGGGCACGTTCGGTCCCGCCAGGTCCGAGAAGTGGATGGCGTTCTTCCGAGATCCCGACGAAAACGTTCTTGCAATCGCCGCCCGGCTTCTCGGCACACCTGGCGCCTGAACATCCGCTGCAGCTGACGGCCGCGAACGGTGGCATGCCGCGCGGTCAGCCGTCGGGCGGTCGGTTCGGTGGCCGCCTCGCGTCCGCCCTCCGGTCGGTG
>CAYTJA010000002.1:0-30147 GCA_964437835.1 uncultured Spirochaetales bacterium | reverse complement strand
CTTCGCTCGGCTCCGCCTCGCTGCGCACCGACTTCGTCGGCTTGCATGGCTAGCCTTGGGGGCCCGGTCCGGGCGCAGCCCGGACCACCCCGCTTCGCTCGGCTCCGCCTCGCTGCGCGCCGACTGCGTCGGCTTGCACGTCTCGTCTGTCTGAGGCGGAGCCTCGTTGGGATCTCGGCTCGGCGGAGAGCGCCCGCCAGATCCGCACGAAGCGCTGCAGCGCGGTGGTGTGCCCGAACAGCGCCAGCGCGCAGAGCACGTAGAACAGGAAGTCGCGCCCGAACGCGACGTCCGCGGGCAGCAGCGGCGAGACGATCAGCCCGGCGCAGAGCACCGCGACGCGCTCGAAGCGCTCGAAGAGGTCCGGCCAGGCGGCGAACCTGCCGAATCCGGCAGTCGCAGCCGGGCGCAGCCCGGCGGCCTCGGCGCGCGCCTGGCCGTAGCTCACGAGTAGCGCGCCGATCGCCGCCGCCGAGCAGAGCGGCCAGTCTCCGCGCACGCTCGCCAGCGCGAACAGCGGCAGCACGTCCTTGTAGCGATCGGTGGTCGCGTCGAGGAACGCGCCGGCGCGGGTGCTGCCGCCGCCCATGCGCGCGACCGCACCGTCGACGTTGTCGAGGCACTCGATCAGCGCGAGCAGCAGGCCGAACACGAGCAGGTCGCGATGCCAGAGGAAGGCCGCGCAGTTCGCGAGCGCGAGCGCGAAGCCCACGAACGTGACGGCGTTCGGCGCTACGCCCGCCTGAGCGAGGCGCGCGCCGATGCGGTCCCAGAAGCGGTCCATCTGCTGCTTGTAGAGTGCGTCGATCACGACCGCTCCGGGTGCAGCCGGCGCATCAGAAACGATCCGTGAGCCAGGTGAAGGGGTAGCCCTCGGGAAACAGCGCCGCAGCGAGCGCGAGTTCCGCGGCATCCAGCGCGAGTCCGGCCTCGCACAGCGCGACCGCAGCCGGCCGTGTGCCGAAGAGCAGCGGAATCAGCGAGGCGCTCGCGAGCGGCAGCTCGAGCTTGCGCTCGCGGCGGCCGTGGCCCAGCTGCGTCTCCCAACGCTCGCCATCGCACTGGATCGCGAGCTGCACCCGCTCCTCGGCGTAGGGCGACGCCGCGATGCGGGCCTCGAACTGCGGCGCGAGCTTGTCGAGCAGCGGGCCGAGTGCGGTCAGGCGCGCGAGCGCGCCCGCGTGGCGCGGCCAGCTGCGCCGCTCCTCGCCGCCGAAGCGGCGCGCGTGCGCGACGACCGGAAGGTCCGGAGGCAGCTCGCCGCAGATCTCCGACTTGCCGTGCTCGCGCGCGAGCCGCGCGAGCGCGCTCAGCGCCTCGGCGTGGAAGCTCGCACCTGCGCCCGCGATCTCGCGCAGCTCGATCGCGTCCGAATTCACGCGGAAGCCGAAATAGCCATCCGGATGCACCCGCTGCTGAGGCGCTGCGCGCGGAATCCAGGGCCAGTAGTCCCGGCTTCGCGCGACCGCCCCACTGCGCTGCGCGTTCTCCCGCGTGTAGTGGGCGAGCATGAAATCGGCGTCCTCCGCAGTCGCCTCGCGAAAGCGCTCGGACGCTGCGGCAGGCACGCCTGCTGCGGCCACGCGCCAGTGATAGTCCGGCATCGCGTTGACCGCGCCGATGCGCGAGTAGAACGCGCCGCGCTGTGAGAAGCCCAGGAAGAGATCGAAGCCGACGTCCCGCGCGAGGCCGAAGCCAAACGTGACGATCGCGCGCGGCAGCCCCTGGTTGCGATGACCGGGCACCACGAGCACGCCCTGCGCACCTCCGCCGCGCACGACCGCGCCGCCCACAAACAGCGGGAGGTCGAGCACCTGCCCGCGCCCGACGATGCGCCCCGCATCCTCGGCGACGACACAGTGCTCGGGTCGCATGCAGGGGCAGCTCTCGTAGGCGGCAGACAGCAGTGCGCGCATCGCGTCGCGCTCCTCGGGCTTGCCGAAAGTCTCCGCGACGAGGTCGACGACCTGCGGCACGTCGGCGGCGCGCATGCGCCGGATCACGGTCATCGCGCAGACCTCCCTCGAGTCCGAATTCGCGCGCTTCGCAGCTGCACCTGCGCTGCGCTCAGCGCGCCGGCATTTTGCCCCAAACGGGGGACGGGTGAAACGCGGGGGCCGCGGACTCAACCGGCGCAGTCCGCGCGCCGACAGAGCATCGGAACAGAGCGCTCGCGAATCGGGATTGATGCTGGGGCGCGGCTCTGATAGACCACGGGGACTGATGCCGATGCGCGCACTCGCAGCTCTGGTCCTGCTCCTCTGCCTGGCCGCCTCGGCTGCGAGCGGCTTCGCGGGCGGCGCGCCCGGCTGCTGTGCCCGCCCGATCTCGGCCGCGAGCGGCTCCGATCCCTGCGGCGACAGCGCCCGCGCCGAGCCGGGCCCGTTCCCCTGCTGCGAGATGCTCCCCGCCGAAGCGACCTCAGGCCGCGACGAGACCCGGGACGCCGTCCGCCCGCTCGCCCCGGCAGCTGGCACTGCGCGGCAGATCGCCTCACTCCGAGCGGCCCCGCCGTTTTCGCGCTCGCTCGCCCTCGCGCGCCCGCTCCAGGCTGCGCCCGACTCGACGATCGTCCTGCGGATCTGATCCGCCTCCCCATCGACTCGTTCCGATCCAGCCCGCCCGCGGCGGCGGGCGCTGTCTGCACGGACCGATTCGCGAGGAGATCTTCCGATGGCGATCCGACGCGCGCTGCGCGCCCGCGGGGGCGGGGGCGCAGGGTTCCCGACTGCATTCCTCTGCACCGCACTCGCGCTCTGCACCGCAAGCGGTCAGGCGGCGACCGATTCCCCGAGCGCCGTCGATGCGGATCCCTTCCGCGGCGCGGCGCGGCTCGAGCGCGGCGCGCTGATCGCCGCCGTGCTGGAGCGCAATGCATCGCTGCGCGCGGCGCACTTCGCACTGCAGGCCTCGGCCGCTCGTGAGCCCGTAGCAACGGCCTTCGACGCGCCGATGCTCGAGGGCGGCATCGCCCCGGCGGCCTTCGGCTCCGATCTCGTCGACGGCGGCTGGCGCATCGCCGTGAAGCAGCGCCTCGCGTTCCTCGGCCGAAGCGGGCTGCGTGGGCGCGCCGCGAGGGCCGAGGCGCGCGGGCTTTCCCACGATTTCGAGGCCGCCCGCGTCGAGCTCGCCGCGCAGGCCTCGCAGCAGCTCGACGCCTTTGCCCAGAGCGCGCGCGAGGGCGCGCTCGCCGATCAACAGCTCGAGCTGCTCGGGGCACTGCAGCAGACGGCGATCTCGCGTTATGCGGCCGGCGAGGGCTCGCAGCAGGACCCGCTGCTCGCCGAGCTCGAGCTCGCGCGCGCGCTGCAGCAGCGCGTGGCGCTCCGAACTCGCGAGCGCATCGCGCAGGCACAGCTGAACGCGCTGCTGCACCGCGGACCCGACGAGCCGTTGCCGCCGCTGCCGGGCGACTTCGAGCCCACTCCAGCGATCGCCGGCGACGCGGCAGCGCTCGAAGCGGAGCTGCTGCGCGCGCGCCCCGCGCTGCGCGCACAGCAGGCGCGCGTCGACGCCGCCGGCGCTGCACTGCGCCTTGCAGGGCGCGATCTGCTGCCCGATGTCGCGCTCACCGGAAGCTACGACCGCCTGTGGCAGGAGCGCGATCTGCGCGGCTTCGTCGGCCTCGAGCTCGAGCTGCCCTTCCCGCTGCGCGCGCGCCATGCGGCCGTCAGCGCTGCGCGCGCAGAGCTCGAGCGCGAGCGCTCCACGTTGCGTGCAGGCGAGGACGCCGCGCGGCTCGAGCTCAGTGTCGCACGCGCGCGCCTGGAGGAGATCGACGAGCAGCTGTCGCTCGCCGAATCGCGGCGAGCCCCGGCCGCGCAGGACCGCGCCGAGGTCGCGCGCGCGGGCTTCGAGGCCGGGCGCATCGATCTCGCGGCGCTGATCGATGCGCTGCGCGGCCGGCTGGATGCGGAGCGCGAGCTCGAGCGGGCGCGCGCGGAGCAGAGCCGCCGCCGCAGCGAGCTGCAGGCCTTGCTCGGACGCCTGCCCGGCGCACCAGGCTCCGCCTCAGACCGACGAGACATGCAAGCCGACGAAGTCGGCGCGCAGCGAGGCGCAGCCGAGCGAAGCGGGGTGGTCCGGGCTGCGCCCGGACCGGGACCACAAGGCCAGCTCGCGCCGGGAGCGGGAGCCCTGCAGTGAAGCCGCGACACAGGGCGGCAGCTCTCGCACTGCTGCTCGCGGCCTGCGGCGGGGGAGATGCCCCCGCGGCGCGCGTGCAGGCGGGGGGGCTCTCACTCGACGTCGAGGCAGATCCGCGCGAGCCGCGCGTCGGGCGCAATGCGCTGCTCTTCGAGCTGCGCGACGCGCGCGGCGAGCCAGTCTCGGCGGCGCAGCTGCAGGTGAAGGTGCACATGCACGCGATGGGCGCGATGCCGCCGATGGGGGGGCCGGCGCGGGTACGCGAGCTAGGCGATGGCCACTACCGCGCGGATTTCGATCTGGACATGGGCGGCAGCTGGCTGGTGGAGCTCGAGGCGCGCGCGGGCCAGACCGCTGAGCTGCGCGCGGAGGGCTCGCTGACGGTCGGCGCGCGCGGACTGCGCCTCGAAGTCCCCGGCGCGAGCGCCGCGGCAAGTGCCGCGGTGCCGCGGGCGGCGGGCGCCGCGGCGGAAGAGCCCGAGCAGCGCGACGCCGGCGACGCAGACACTGCGCACCCGGGCGAGTTCCACTACGACCCGGCGCGGCTGCAGCAGATCGGCGTGCGCATCGGGCGCGCCGAGACGAAGCCGATGCAGCGGCGGCTGCGCGCGCTCGGACGCGTCGTCGCGGAAGAGGGCAAGCTCGAAGACGTCTCGCTGAAGGTGCGCGGCTGGGTGCGCAGCCTCGCGGTCGCAGCCGTGGGCGATCGCGTGCTGCGGGGCCAGATCCTGTTCCAGGTCTACAGCCCCGAGCTCGAGGCCGCACAGCAGGAATATCTGCAGGCGCTGCGCGCGGCCGAGCGCGCGCGCGGCAGCGCCGCGCCCGAGCGTGCGGATGCCCTGGTGCGCGCAGCGCGCCAGCGCCTGCTGCGCTGGGACATCGCGAGCAGCGACCTCGACGCACTCGCGGCGCGCGGAGAAGCGCGCGCAGAGCTTCCGATCCGATCGCCGGTCAGCGGCTTCGTGGTCGAGAAGCAGGTGGCCGTCGGCAGCACCGTCGAGCCCGGAGCTCGCTTGCTGCGCATCGCGCCGCTCGGCCGCGTCTGGGTCGAGGCCGCGATCTACGAAGCCGATCTGCCCGACGTCGCGGTCGGCCAGACCGCGCACGTCGAGCTCGCGCACCTCCACGGCGAGCCCTTTGAGGCGCGCGTGCAGTGGGTCTACCCGGACGTCGACCCCGAATCGCGCACCGGCAGGCTGCGCCTCGAGGTCGAGAACCCCGATCTCGCGCTGCTGCCGGGCATGGTCGCCAACGTCGAGCTGCACAAGGAGCTGGGCCAGCGCCTGTGTGTGCCGCAGTCCGCGGTGCTCTACACCGGCGAGCGCAGCTTCGTATTCCGCGCGCTCGGAAACGGGCGCCTGCGGCCCCAGGAGATCCGCGTCGGCCTGCGCAGCGGCGACGACGTCGAGGTGCGCGCGGGTCTCGCAGCTGGTGACGAGATCGTGCTCTCGGGCACCTTCCTGATCGCGTCCGAGAGCCGGCTGCGCGCGGCTCTGGAGCAGTGGTGAACGCGCCGGAGTCGCATGCGGAGCCGCGCGCGGGCGCGATCGCGCGCTGCATCGCCGCCAGCGCGCGCAATCCGGCGCTGGTGCTGCTCGGCGCCGCAGCCGCCTGCGCGGCCGGCTGGCTCGCGTTGCTCGGCACCCCGCTCGACGCGATGCCGGACCTCTCGGACGTCCAGGTGATCGTCTACACCGAGTGGCCGGGCCAGAGCCCCGAGCGCGTCGAAGATCAGGTCAGCTATCCGATCTCGGCGCGGCTGCTCGCGGCGCCGGGCGTGCGCTCGGTGCGCGGCCAGTCCTTCTACGGCGTCTCCTTCGTCTACGCGATCTTCGAAGATGCGACCGATCTGTACTGGGCGCGCAGCCGTGTGCTCGAGTACCTCTCGGGACTGCGCAGCGAGCTGCCACCCGACGTCGTCCCGGTGCTCGGCCCCGACGCGACCGGCGTCGGCTGGATCTTCGAGTACGCGCTCGTCGATCGCAGCGGCCAGCAGGACCTGGCACAGCTGCGCAGCCTCCAGGACTGGAACCTGCGCTATGCGCTCGAGAGCGTTCCGGGCGTCGCCGAGGTCGCGTCGGTCGGCGGCTTCGTGCGCGAGTACCAGGTGCAGGTCGACCCGAATCAGCTGCGCGCGCGCGGGATCACGATCCAGGACGTCGTGCGCGCGGTGCGCGAATCGAACGAGGACGTCGGCGGTCGCAGCCTCGAGCTCGCGGGGCACGAGTACATCGTGCGCGGGCGCGGCTACCTGCGCAGCCTCGACGACCTGCGCCAGATTGCGGTCGCCTCGCGCATGCACGAGCCGCCGGTGCGCCTCGAGGACGTGGCGACGATCCAGTTCGGGCCGGGCGAGAAGCGCGGCGTCGCGGAGCTGGACGGCCGGGGCGAAGTCGTCGGTGGCATCGTCGTGATGCGCCACGGGCAGAACGCGCTGCGCGTGATCGAGGCCGTGAAGCAGCGCCTCGAGGAGCTGCGGCCGGGACTGCCGCCGGGCGTCGAGATCCTGCCGACCTACGACCGTTCGGAGCTGATCGAGGGCTCGATCGCGACGCTGCGCCGCACGCTCATCGAGGAGCTCGCGATCGTCTCGCTCGTGATCGTGGGCTTCCTCGCGCACCTGCGCAGCGCGCTGATCCCGATCCTCTGCATTCCCCTCGGCGTGCTGCTCGCGTTCCTGCCGATGACGCGCCAGGGCCTGACGGCGAACATCATGTCGCTCGGCGGGATCGCGGTCGCGATCGGCGCGATGGTCGACGCCTCGATCATCCTGGTCGAAAACGTGCACAAGCGACTCGAGGAGTGGGAGCTCTGCGGCCGGCCCGAGCCACGCGGCGCGGTGCTGCTGCGCGCGATGCAGGAGGTCGGGCCGAGCGTCTTCTTCGCGCTGCTCGTGATCACGACTTCGTTCCTGCCGATCTTCGCGCTCGAAGCGACCGAGGGGCGCCTGTTCAAGCCCCTCGCCTGGACCAAGACCTGGGCGATGGCGAGCGCGGCGGGGCTGTCGGTCACGCTCACGCCCGCGCTGGTGATGCTGCTGATCCGCGGCCGGCTGCGCCGCGAGGACGCGAATCCGCTGAACCGCTGGCTGGTGCGCGTGTATACGCCGATCGTGCGGCAGGTGGTGCGGCGCCGGCGTGCGGTGATCGCGGGGGCGGTGGTCTGCGTGCTCGCGAGCGTCCCCGCGGCGCTGCAACTCGGCAGCGAGTTCATGCCGCCGCTCGACGAGGGCAGCATGCTCTACATGCCGGTCGCGCCGCCCGGCATGTCGATCACCGAGGCCACCGCGGTGCTGCAGCAGATGGACCGGGAGATCGCGCAGTTCCCAGAGGTCGCGCGCGTCTTCGGCAAGATCGGGCGCGCCGACACCTCGACCGATCCGGCGGACCTCTCGATGGTCGAGACGATCGTGACGCTGGCCCCGCGCGAGCACTGGCGGCCGGGCATGACGCGCGAGCGGCTGATCCAGGAGCTCGACCAGACGCTTCGCTACCCGGGCATGCCGAACGTGTTCTGGATGCCGATCCAGACCCGCACCGAGATGCTCTCGACGGGGCTGCGCACGCAGCTCGGCGTGAAGGTCTTCGGCGACGATCTCGCACAGATCGAGCGCGCGGCCACCGCCGTCGAGCACGCACTTGCGGGCGTCCCGGGCACGCGCAGCGCGGTCGCCGAGCGGCTGCGCGGTGGCTTCTACCTCGATTTCCGCGTCGACCGCGAAGCGGCTGCGCGCCACGGCCTGCGCGTGCGCGACATCTCGACCGCGATCGAGACCGCGATCGGTGGCGTGGCCGTGACCCAGACCGTCGAGGGCCGCGAGCGCTATGCAGTCGTCGTCCGCTATGCGCGCGACTTCCGCGAGGACCTCCCGGCGCTCGAGCGTACCCTGGTCGCGACCCCCGCCGGCGCGCAGATTCCGCTCTCCCAGGTGGCACAGTTCGAGTTCGCGATGGGCCCGCCCTTCCTGCGCAGCGAGGCCGGCAAGCTCGTCGCGTTCGTGACGGTCGACGTCGCCGATCGCGCGATCGGCGACTACGTGGCCGACGCGCAGCGCGTCCTCGCCGAGCAGCTCCAGCTGCCCGCCGGGCTGCGCCTGGTGTGGGCCGGCCAGTACGAGCACCTGCAGCGCGCGCGCGCGCGGCTGCTGCTGGTGGTGCCGATCACGCTGCTGCTGGTCGCGGCGCTGCTCTACTTCAACACCGGCTCGTTGGTCGAAACCGGCATCGTGCTGCTCGCGCTGCCCTTCTCGCTGGTCGGCGCGGTCTGGCTGCTCTTCGCGCTCGACTATCACCTCTCCGTCGCGGTCTGGGTCGGCCTGATCGCGCTGGCCGGGCTCGACGCCCAGACCGGGGTCGTGATGCTGCTCTACCTGACGCTCGCCCACTCGCGTCGTGCAGCCGAGGGCCGGCTGCGCGACGCCGCAGAGCTCGAGGAGGCGATCGTCGAGGGCGCCGCGCGCCGGATCCGACCCAAGCTCATGACCGTCGTCGCGATGACGGCGGGCCTGCTGCCGCTGCTCTGGAGCGACGGACCGGGCGCCGACGTGATGAAGCGCATCGCCGCGCCGATGGTCGGCGGCCTGGTGACTTCCTTCGGCCTCGAGCTGCTGGTGTACCCGGCGATCTTCGCGGCCTGGAAGACGCGCGCGCTGCGCGAGTCGCAGGCCCCAGCGCACTGAAGCGGTCCGGCATCGGCCCCTGCCACGAGCGCTCGCTCACTGCGAGGCCTGCAAGTCCTCGACGCGCCTAGGGCCGCCCGACGTAGAACGCGTTGACGGGGTGCCCGAGGTCGAGCTCGTGGAACTCGCGGAAACCCGCATCGCGGGCCATTCGCTCGAGCTTCTCGGCAGGCAGACCCAGCGTTCCGAGGCCGGCCCCTCCCGGCTCCGAGAGCGCCGACGACATGCAGGTGAGCAGCGAGGTGCCGTACATCATCGCGGCCATCGGATTGCGCGCGCTGTTCTCCTCGTAGCTCGGGCGCGCCTTGATGTCCGCCGCGAACCAGGTGCCATCGGCTGCCAGCGCGCCGCGGATCGCGCGCAAGGCGCCGGCCGGGTCGCACATGTCGTGCAGGCAGTCGAAGCTCGTGACGAGCGTGAAGTCCGAGGATTGCGGCAGCGGTGCGCTGCGCGCGTCGTGAAACGCGGCGTTCGTCAGGCCCGCGCGCGCTGCGCTCTCTCGCGCGCGCGAGAGGGCGTGCAGCGAGATGTCGTAGCCGTGGAACTGCGAGCGCGGGAACGCGCGCGCCATCTCGATAAGCGCGACGCCCGCACCGCAGCCGACGTCCGCGGCCTTCGCGCCCGCGCCGAGGCGCGGCACGACGTCGCCGAGCGCCGGCAACGCGAGCGGCACCAGGAAGTTCCGGAACCAGGGCGCGAAGCCGCGCTCGATGCCAGCCGCTCCCTCGGGCCCGAAGGCGTCGTAGGGCAGACCGATGCCACTCTGGAAGGACTCGCCGATCCGGCTCAACACGGACAGCGTCTCGGGCAGGTGAGAGAAGAAGCCCGCTCCGAAGGCCGGATGATCTTCCTCGGCGAGCACGGCGCGGCCCTCGGGCGAGAGCGCGAAGCGCTCGGAGCCCAGGTGTTCGAGCACGCCGGCCGCGCCCTGCTGGTACAGCCACTCGCGCAGCCAGCGCTCGTGCAGCCCGGTGCGCTGCGCGAGCTCCGCGCTGGTCGCGGGGCCGCCCGCGGCGAGCGCCCGGTAGAGTCCGAGGCGGTCGCCGAGATAGATCATCGCCGCAGTCATCGCGCCTCCCATCGCGCCGAAGACCTGCCTCGCGTAATGCTTCAGCCGCTCGGGATCGAGTTCGGAGCGCTCGTCCATCAGCATCCTCCGTCGGGCCGCTCCGCGGCCGGTTCCGCCCCGGTTCGGCTCAGGTCGAGACCGAGGCGTCGCGTGACGCAGCGCTCGACCTCGGCGAACACCGCCGCTTCGCCGCGCGCCGCGTCGATGCGCTCGAGGTAGGAGCAGGGCAGCGCCGCGAAGATCCGGGCGACCTCGCCGAGGTAGTCCGCACGCTCGAAGGCGAGATCGCGCGGTGCGCCGCGCGCGTCGACGCGCGCGAGCCCCGCCGCGACCCCGAGCTCGAGCAGGATCACGAGATCCGGCAGCGGAAACTCGAGCTCCGCCGCTGCCAGCAGCGCACGCCAGTCGAGCCCGCGCGCGCCCTGGTAGGCGACGGTCGAGAGCGTATAGCGATCGCAGAGCACCTGCTGTCCGGCCTCGAGCGCCGGAGCGATCGTCTCGCGCACGTGCGCGCGGCGGTCGTCGACGAACCAGCCGCACTCCACCTCGGGAGCGACGCGCAGGCCGCTGCGCGCGTGCTCGCGGATGTGGCGCCCGAGCGGGCCGTCGGTCGGCTCGCGCGTCTCGACGACGCGCTGCCCCGCCGCGCGCAGCGAGGCGGCGAGCCGGCGCAGCTGCGTGCTCTTGCCCGCGCCGTCGAGGCCCTCGAACGCGATCAGTCGACCGCGGTTCACGGGGACGGAATCCCCCGGTTCACACGCCGGGCACCGGAGACGCAGAGCGCGCGCGACAGCACGCGAAAGTCTGGCACGCGCCTTGCTTTCCAACTCGGCTGTCGTCGCGAGACGACACCCGCCAACCCCTCAAACGGGACCGGGGGCGGCGGGTCGGGATACCGGGCGGGAGCGAGGATCGATGCGGGGACAACAACAACGGGGTGAGAACCGCGTCGTGCTCCCGCCTGGTATCCCATTTGATGTCTGCGTTCGCCTTTGGCTCACTGCGCGCGGCATGAACCGCTTGCGCGGCCACCCTGTTGGACTTCGCTCGCCTGCAACTCGCTGCGCGCGGCACGGCCGCTTGCGGCGACCCTTGCTGGACTCCGCTCGCCTGCGGCTCGCTGCGCGCGGCAAGGCCGCTTGCGGCAATCCTTGCTGGACTCCGCTCGCCTGCGGCTCGCTGCGCGCGGCAAGGCCGCTTGCGGCGATCAGGTGATCGCGAGCACGAGCAGCAGGCCGACCACGAGTCCGTAGATCGCGATCGACTCGATCAGCACCATGCCCAGGATGAAGTTCGTGAACATCGAGCCGGCCGCACCCGGGTTTCGGGCAATGCCGGCGGTCGTGTTGCCTGCGGTCATGCCCTGACCGATGCCGCAGCCGAGGCCCGCGAGGCCGACAGCCAGGCCAGCGCCGAGCGCATAACCCCAGGCCGACGAGCCGGGCAGCTCGCCTTCCGCGAAGGCAGCCATCGGTACCAGGAACAGGGCCGCGGCGTAGGTCAAGAACTGGATCGAGCGTCGCATGGGTCTCCTTTTCGGCTCCGCGCGGGAGCCTGCGCGGGCTGCCCGTCCGTCTGGACGAGCGGAATGCACACCGGTCAGTGCGCCTCCTCGAGCGCCTGTCCGATGTAGATCATCGTGAGCAGGGAAAACACGAAGGCCTGGAGCACGCACACGAGCAGCCCCAGACCCATGAAGATCGCCGGCACGGCAATCGGCACCAGGCCGATCCAGACCCCGACGACGGTGTGATCTGCGAACATGTTCGCCAAGAGGCGCAGCGCGAGCGTCACGATCCGCGCGAAGTGCAGCGGCACCTCGAGCACGAAGAAGATCGGCGCCAGCGGCCGCACGTGGATGTGCTTCCCGAACAGCTGAATCTCGAAAAAGCTCGGACCCAGGAACTGGTTCAGGTACCAGAAGCCGTGTGTCTTGATGCCGACGTAGTTGTAGGCGAGGAACGAGATCAGGGCCCAGGCGGCGGTGGTGTTGATGTCGCTCGTCGCGCCGCCGAGGAAGGGCACCAGGCCGAGCAGATTCGAGAACAGGATGAAGAAAAAGATCGTGCCGACGATCGGAAAATACCGCCGCCACTCCTCGCCCATGGTGTCGCGCGCGAGGCTCGAGAGGCCCTCCACGACCATCTCGAGCGCGTTGCGAAGCGTGACGCCTTCGTCGGGAACCACACCGCCGTTCGCGGCGGCGATCTGGCGGCGCACGGCGAAGCCCGCGGCGAAGAGCAGCGCGCTGGCGAGCAGCGACGCCTGCACGACCCAGGGGATCCGATCCCCGAGCGCCTGATAGATGTTCACGGGCCCTCCCGACTACCCTTCGCCTTCGGCTCACTGCGCGCGTCGAGACCGCCGGCGTCCTCGTCATCTCTCGCTGCAGCGGGCGAGGCGTCGCTCCAGTCTTCGTCGCCTGCGTCCGACTCGCGCTCGCGCGCGAGCCAGGGATCCCAGCGGTCCCAGCCCTCGTCGTCCGGCTCGAGCGCCGGCGCCGACGGATCGACTGGCGGGCGCACGCGCCACGCCTCGATCACGGCCGCCGGCACCACCAGCGACAATCCGATCACGAGGCCGACCGGATGCGCGCCCAGCGCCAGAGCCACGCCGATCGCGAGCGCCAGCAACGCGAAACGCGGCCCCATCCAGGCGATGCCGCGCCTCGCACCGGCGCCATCGGGTAGCACGAGCGCGGCCGCCGAGCGATAGAGGCCGCGGAAGTTCAGGTGCTCGAAGAGCGCGCCCAGCGCGAGGCTCGCAGCGAAGAGCGGGGAGACCAGCAGCGCGGCCGCCGCGACCGCGGCGGCCGCGAGCCCGAGACTGGTGCGAGTCACCGCGGCGCGGCTCAGCGCGTGGGGCCATCCGGGGGAGGTCGCGACGGAAGCTCGGGCTTTGCCTCGCATGTCGGTTCCGACTTCGCTCCCTGCGCCGCCAGCTCCTCGAGCCGCCGGCCGAGCCGCACCAGCCGCAGCACGAAGGAGCCGAAGCCGACCGCGAAGCCCAGCAGCAGCAACCACGGACGCGTGCCGAGGGCCCCGTCGGCCCAATGACCGGCCAGCACTCCAACGAGAATTGCGAACACGGCCTCGAAGGCGCCCTGGTAGGCCGCCCCCATCCGCCGCGAACGCAGCCTGCGCTCTGCCTGGCTGTCCTGCACGGGTGCGGGGGCATGCTAGCCCCGATGCCGGGTAGTTCGGTAGCTCCTGCCGAGAGCGCCTCCCGCTCTCGCGCCAGTCGCTCCGCGCGGCCCCGGCGTTACCCCGTCGGACCGGCGGCGCGCTGGATCGACGGCATGAGGCGTGCGAGGCCGGTGATCGGCTTCGTCGTGGGTGGCAGAATGAGTCCGGAGCGATTCCTCTGGTCGCGCGATCTTTTCGCGCTGATCCTCTGCCGCGAGCGGATCGATGCGTTGGTCTCGTGGTGACTCCGCGTTGCGCGGAGTGGTGGAGCAGGTGAACGATGCCTGGAAGCAAGATCCTGTCGCGGACGGTGATGCCGGCCACGCTCATCGCAGTGATCGGCGTGGCAAGCGTGGCCCTCTCGAACGGCGTAGCGGTCGGCGTAATCCTTCCGTCGCTGCTGCTGGCGAGCATCCTGTGGGTGGCGTGGCTCGAGCGCACGCTGCCCTATCGCTCCGACTGGAACCATGCGCGCGGCGACCTGCTGGCCGATGCGCTGTATCTGCCCACGACGGCGGCGGTGGCCGCGCTGGTGCGGCCGGCCGTGGCGGCCGTCGGCGTCGGCATCGCCGGCTGGATCTCCGCTCGCGTAGGCGTTGGGCTCTGGCCGGCGCACTGGCCGCTGCTAGCGCAGCTGCCGCTGTCGTGGGTGGTGGTGGAGCTCTTCGCCTACTGGCCGCACCGCTGGCTGCACGAAGTGCCGTGGCTCTGGCGGCTGCATGCCACGCATCACAGCCCCGAGCGCCTGTATTGGCTGAATGCAACGCGCGCCCACCCGCTCGAGCACGTGTTCCGGTCGTGCTTCAGCATGCTGCCCCTCGCGCTGGCGGGAGCGACCACGGAGCTGATCGCACTGCAGGCGATCACCGATGCCGTGGTCGGCCTGTTCCAGCACGCCAACGTCGACATCCGGCTCGGCCCGCTGAACTACGTGTTCAGTGCCGCTCCAGTGCACCGCTGGCACCACTCGCGCTCCCGCGGCGAAGCCGACCACAACTACGGCGACAACTTCATCTTCTGGGATCTCGTGTTCGGCAGCTACTACCGGCCTCGAGGGCGTGAGGTCGAGGCGCTCGGCATCGCGGGACTCGCGGCGTTTCCGAACGGCTACCTCGAGCAGCTCGTGTCGCCGCTGCGCTGGCAGCGCATCGAGGCAGGCAGCCGGTCGACATGACCCTACGGCGGCAGCTCAGCGATAGGCGCCGAACACCGACGGGCCCGCGCCGACCGGCACTGCTTCGGGGTAGACTTCGGCGAGTGCGTTATTGAGCCCCGGGTCTTCGAGCCGGTCGAGGTCGAAGCGGAAGCCGGCGCCCCTGGCCGCGAGATCGGCGTCGAAGATGCGCGCGACGTCCTCGAGCGAGAGCGTGTCTCGCTCGGCGCGTCGCCGCTCCTCCTGCGTGCGGTAGACGTCCGCCTTCCACAGCACGCTCACGCGGAAGCGGTCGAGCGGCGCGCGGTAGCTCAGCTGGCCGCGGTCGGTCACCACCCAGTCGCCGCTGCCGTCGCCGGCCGGCGCGAGCTCGGCGCGTGGGCTCACGCGCTGCGTTCCCGCCCCGAAGGGTCCGACCGGCTCTACCTGGTGGAACATGCCGTGGTTGTCGCCGACGAGCGCGGTATTCGCCATGGCGCCGAAGTGCCGGTGCGGAGGCTTCTCCGGGCCGTCGGGCCAGTACGAGAGCCCCCCGCCCTCCACGTCGTTCAGCCACCAGATCGAGGTCGCCTGCACGATCGCCCAGCGGTCGAACAGACCCGACCACAGCATCGCCCGCAGGATGAACATCGGTGTGTTGGTGCGGTCGCGACCGTGGAACTTGGGATTGTCGGTGTGCGCGGGGCCGCATGCCTCGATCGCGGCCATCAGGTTGACGTAGAGGGTATGCGGAAGGATCACCTCCGCGGCATAGAAGCTGCGCGCCGCTTCGATCACCCGCTCGTGGTGCTGGAAGAGGTCCGATCCCTCCACCGCGAGATCCGCGTGCACCCAGTCCTTTTGGAACCACATGGGACTCGTCGCGGCGTCGCTTTCGCTGCCGGGACGGAACCACCCGCCCAACGGCCGGTACGGTGCGTTGCGCTCCAGCAGTCCGACGACGGCGTCCAGATCGTCGATCACGTCGCGCAGCAGGACGGGCGGATCGGAGTAGTGGATCATCCGCTGCATTGTGACTGCCCCCGCTCCGGCCTGGCAACCGCCCTGTCACAGGGAGCTCATGCCGAGAGCCCCTCGAGCTCTCGCGCCACCCGCTCCGCGTGCCCCGTCGCGCCCATCCACTGCGAACGCCTGCGAGGGGTGGAGCTATCCGCAGAGCCTGGTCGCACTATGCTTGCTGCGCGCCAGGTAGATCACCGAGTGCTCCTCGACCGCTTCCCGGCCTGCGATCCGCCGGCGACGGTTCGAGTGGCGAACACGCGGTTCTGCGTGGCCCGAAGCGCCCCGACGTGACCTGGTGAGCGCGGGCTCCGCGCTGGAGGAGGCCCGCATGCTGCTCGCCGACAAGCTGGTGCTGATCGTCGGGGCCGGCCCCGGTCTCGGCCGGCAGCTGGCGCGCCGCTGCGCCGAGGAGGGCGCCGATCTCGCGCTGGCGGCGCGCACTCCGGAAACGCTGGCCGAAACCGCTGCGCTGGTGCGCGCCACGGGACGCCGCGCGCTCGCGGTGCCCACCGACATCGCGAAGCCGGCCGATGCGCGGGCGCTCGCCGAGCGCGCGATGGCGGAGTTCGGGCGTATCGACGTGCTCGTGAATGCCGCGTTTCCCGGCACCCACCGCAAGAACGTGCTCGACATGGACGAGGACTACCTCGAGCTCTGGCGCCGCTGCGTCGAGATCGCAGCCTTCGGCACGCTGCTCGCGTGTCGCTTTGTAGCGCCTTACATGGTGGCGGCAGGACGGGGCTCGATCGTGAACGTCACCTCGATGTCGAGCCGTGTCTGCTATGCAGGCCGCAGCGACTACGGCGCCGGGAAGGGCGCCGCGCACAAACTCGGTCAGGCGCTCGCCGACGAGCTCGGCCCCTCCGGCGTGCGTGTGAACGCGGTGGCGCCCGGCTTCATCTGGAGCGACACCCTGCGCCAGTGGATGCAGAGCGTGGCCGCGCGCGAGGGCGTCGGCTACGAAACCGTGCTCGCGCGCAACGTCAGCGAAATGGCGCTGCGCCGGATCGCCAGCGAGGACGAGGTCGCGAGCGCGGTGATCTTCCTGGCCTCGGATCGGGCCTCCGGCATCACGGGTGCCACGCTCGACGTCAACGCCGGCCAACTGTTTCAGTGAGCGACCCGCTCCCACGCGGCGTGCGGCGCTAGAACTCAGAGCTGAGCGAGCACTTCGCGCGCGGCCGCCAGCGTCGCTTCGAGCTCCGCCGGGCCGTGCGCCGTCGAGACGAAGCTGCACTCGTAGGCCGACGGGGCAAGGTAGATGCCCCGCTCGAGCATGCCGTGAAAGAAGCGTCCGAAACGCTGCTCGTCGCAGCGCTTCGCGTCGGCGAAATTCCGCACCGGTCCTGCCGCGAAGAAGAAGCCCGCGATTCCGCCGATCGAGCTGCTGCAGAACGGCACTCCGGCCGCATTCGCGGCCTGCGCGAGACCCGAGGCCAGCTGCTGAGCAGACGCTTCGAGCTGCTCGTAGACCCCGGGGCGCTGGAGCTCCGTCAGGGTCGCGATCCCCGCGGCCATCGCGAGCGGATTTCCGGACAGCGTCCCCGCCTGATAGATCGGCCCCTCCGGCGCGAGCTGGTCCATCAGCGCAGCGCTCCCGCCGTAGGCCGCCGCTGGCAGGCCGCCACCGAGCACCTTGCCGAGGCAACTCAGGTCCGGCCGGATCCCGAAGCGCTGTTGGGCGCCGCCGAGGGCGACGCGGAAGCCGGTGATCACCTCGTCGAAGATCAGCAGCGCGCCGGAGCGGTCGCAGAGTTCGCGCAGCCCCCGCAGGAAGTCGGGCTCCGGCAGCACCAGCCCCATGTTGCCGGCCACCGGCTCGACGATCGCGCAGGCGAGCTCCCGTCCCCAGCGCGAGAAGGCCTGCGCCGCGGCGGCGAGATCGTTGTAGGGGACCTGGATCGTGAGCTCGGCCAGTGCCGGCGGGACCCCCGGCGAGCCGGGAATTCCGAGCGTCGCCACGCCGCTGCCGGCCCCGACCAGCAGCGAGTCGACGTGCCCGTGGTAGCAGCCGTCGAACTTGAGTATCCGCGCGCGCCCGGTCGCCCCGCGCGCGAGGCGCAGCGCGCTCATCGTCGCCTCGGTGCCGGAGCTCACCATGCGCAGCTTCTCGACCGACGGCACGACGCGGCAGACGAGCTCCGCGAGCTCGACCTCGAGTTCCGTCGGCGCGCCGAAGCTGGTGCCGAGCTGCAGCGCGCGCTGCACGGCCTGCTGCACCGCGGGGTGGGCGTGGCCGAGGATCAGCGGACCCCAGGAGCCTACGTAGTCGACATAACGGTTTCCGTCGACGTCGATGACGTGGGCACCGGAGCCCTGCGCGAGGAAGAGAGGCGTTCCGCCGACCGCGCGGTACGCGCGCACCGGACTGTTGACGCCGCCGGGGATCCGGGCCCGCGCGCGTTCGAAGAGCGCGCGCGATCGCGCGCTGCCGCGCGGCTGCGGCCTAGGCCTCACTCTCGCCGCCGCCATCGCCATCGCCCGCTGCTGCGTCGCCGTCGGCATCGGCGTCGCCGAGATCTCGCTCCGCCAGCCGCGCCATCGAAACCAGCTTTTCACCGGGCTCGAGGTTCATCACGCGCACGCCCTGCGTCGCTCGGCCCATCGTCGAGATTCCGCGCACCGGCGAGCGCAACACCTTGCCGCCGTCGGTGATGAACATGACCTCGTCGTCGTCCATCACCTGCGCGAGGCCGACGACCGCCCCGTTCCGCGCGCTGGTGCGAATCGTGATGATGCCCTGGCCGCCGCGGCCCTGGATCCGATAGTCGTCGAGAGGAGTGCGCTTGCCGTAGCCGCGCTCGCTGACGGTCAGCACCGTCGCGCCGGGCGAGAGGATCTCCATGCCGACGACGGAGTCTCCTGCGCGCAGCCGCATGCCGCGCACGCCGCCCGTCGAGCGACCCATCGGCCGCACCTGTTCTTCCGGGAAGCGGATCGACTTGCCGTCGCTCGAGGCGAGGATCAGCTGCTGGCCGCCGTTCGTGCGGCAGGCGCCGATCAGCTCGTCGTCGTCGTCGAGGTTGATCGCGATGATGCCGCCGCGCCGCGGGTTCGCATACGCATCCAGGCGCGTCTTCTTGATCACGCCCTTGCGCGTGCAGAACACGATGTAATCGTCTCCGGCGGCGTCGAAGCTGCGCACCGGCAGCGTCGTCTTGACGCGCTCGCCCTCGGCCAGCTGCAGCACGTTCACGAGCGCCTTGCCCCGCGCCGCGCGCCCGAGCTGCGGCAACTCGTGGACCTTCAGCCAGTGCACGCGGCCGCGCGTCGTGAAGAAGAGGATGTAGGCGTGCGTCGACGCGACGAACAGGCGTTCGACGAAGTCCTCCTCGCGCGCCTCCATGCCCTTCACGCCCTTGCCGCCGCGGCGCTGCGCGCGGTACTGCGTGAGCGGATTGCGCTTGATGTAGCCGAGGTGGGACACGGTCACGACCATGTCCTCCTCGACGATCAGATCCTCGGTCGAGAGCCCCTCGACCGGCGGCCCGAGCACGGTGCGGCGCTCGTCGCCGTACTTCTCCTGGATCTCGAGCAGCTCCTGGATCACGACGTCGAGGATTCGCGCATCGGAAGCGAGCAGGTCCCGGAGGTCCGCAATGCGCGACCGCAGCTCCGCGAGCTCGTCGATCACGCGCTGGCGCTCGAGCGCCGTGAGCGCGCGCAGGCGCATGTCGAGGATCGCGTTCGCCTGCCGCACGGAGAGCTGGAAGCGCCCCATCAACTGCTCGCGCGCGGTCTGGGTGTCGGCGGAGCGGCGGATGATCGCGATCACTTCGTCGAGGTTGTCGAGGGCGATCGCGAAGCCCTCGAGCAGATGTGCGCGGGCCTCGGCCTGTGCGAGGTCGTAGGTCGAACGCCGGACGATCACCTCGCGGCGGAAGTCGATGAAGGGGCGCAGCGCCTGCTTGAGCGAGAGCGTCTCGGGCCGGCCGTTGACCAGCGCGAGCAGATTCACGCCGAAGGTGCTCTGCAGCGGCGTCAGCTTGTAGAGCTGATTCAAGACCACGTCATCCTGCGCATCGCGGCGCAGCTCGATCACGATCCGCATGCCCTCGCGATTCGACTCGTCGCGCAGGTCCGAGACGCCGTCGAGCTTGCCGTCGCGCACCAGCTCGGCGATGCGCTCGAGCAGCATCGCCTTGTTCACCATATACGGGATCTCGGTCACGACGAGGCGCGGCCCGCGCTTCTTGTGCTCTTCGAGGTGGGCCTTTGCGCGCACCGTGAGCAGGCCGCGGCCAGTCTCGTAGGCCGCGCGGATGCCGTCCTTGCCACAGATCGTGGCACCCGTCGGGAAGTCCGGACCGGGCAGCTTCTCGAGCAGCTGGTCGACCGTGCAATCCGGGTTGCGCGCTTCCAGCACGATCGCGTCGCAGAGCTCGCGCAGGTTGTGCGGCGGCACGTTCGTCGCCATGCCGACGGCGATGCCCGAGGAGCCGTTCGCGAGCAGATTCGGGAAGCGGCTCGGGAGCACCACCGGCTCCATCGTGCCGCCGTCGAAATTCGGCACGAAATCGACCGTCTCGCGGTCGATGTCGCGCAACATCTCCTCGGCGAGCGCATTCAGGCGCGCTTCGGTATAGCGATAGGCGGCCGGCGGATCGCCGTCGATCGAACCGAAATTCCCCTGGCCGTCGATCAGCGGGTAGCGCAGCGAGAAATCCTGGGCCATGCGCACCATCGCGTCGTAGACGGGTGCGTCGCCGTGTGGGTGGTAGTGCTTCAGCACTTCACCGACGACACCGGCAGATTTCGAGTAGGCCCGGGTCGAGAGCAGGCCCTCCTGATGCATCGCGAACAGGATGCGGCGGTGGACGGGCTTGAGTCCGTCGCGCACGTCGGGCAGCGCGCGGCTGATGATCACGGACATCGAGTAGTCGAGGAAGGAGCGGCGGACCTCGTCCTCGATGTTCACCGGTTGGTGCGAGGGCGCCTCGGGCGGCGCTGCCGGTGTGGACTCGGGCGGATCGAGCGGCGGCGTGTCGGCCACGGCTAGATGTCCAGGTTTTTCACGTCGAGCGCGTTCTTCTCGATGAACTCGCGGCGCGGCGCGACGTCGTCACCCATCAGCGTATCGAAGGCGAGATTCGCCTCTACTTCGTCCGGCGCACGCACTTGCAGCAGCGTGCGCAGCCCGGGGTTCATCGTGGTGTCGGCCAGCTGGTCGGGGTTCATCTCGCCCAGGCCCTTGTAGCGCTGGATCGAGAGGCCCTTCTCGCCGAACTCGAGCAGCCGCTCGAGCAGCAGCGTGCCGGTCTGCACCTGCTCCGGCGGCAGCTCGCCGGCGACGATCCGGAAGGGGCCAGAGCCGATGCGCGCGATGGCTGCGGCCTGTTCGAGCAGATGTCCGAAGTCCGACGAGCGCAGGAATTCGGTGTCGAAACGCGTCGCGAAGTCGACGCCTGCGCGGCGTGTCTCGACGACGAGGCGCTGTGCGCGGTGCTCCGGATCCTCCTCGACGCGGAACTGGATCTGCCCCGGGTCGGGGTCGAGCGCGCGGACGCGCTCGAGCAGTGCCGGCGCGACCTGCGAGAGCAGGCTTTCGGGATTGGCGAGGTCCGGGAGGCGCGGCAGCCCGCCCAGCACCGCGGCGTCGATCACGCGCACGTCGAGGCGACGCAGCCCGAGGCGGTCGAGGTAACGGCGGTATTGGCTCGCGGCGGTCAGCAGCTCGCGCAGCGCGGCGGGCTCGAGGGGCACGGACTGGTCGGCCGCAAAGACCCGCGCGCTCGAGAGGGCGAGATCGAGCAGGTAGGCCTCGAGCGCTCGCTCGTCCTTGATGTAGCGCTCGGAGCGACCGCGCTTCAGCTTGTAGAGCGGCGGCTGCGCGATGTAGAGATAGCCGCGGTCGATCAGCGGCCGCATCTGGCGGTAGAAGAAGGTCAGCAGCAGCGTGCGGATGTGACTGCCGTCCACGTCTGCGTCGGTCATGATGATGATCTTGTGGTAGCGCGACTTCTCGACGTCGAAGTCGTCGCCGATGCCGCAGCCGATCGCCGCGATGATCGCCTGGATCTCCGCACTCGAGAGCATCTTGTCGAGGCGCGCGCGCTCGACGTTCAGGATCTTGCCGCGGATCGGAAGGATCGCCTGCGTTTCGCGCGAGCGGCCCTGCTTTGCGGTGCCGCCGGCGGAATCGCCCTCGACGATGAAGAGCTCACAGAGATGGGGCTCGCGCTCCTGGCAGTCGGCGAGCTTGCCGGGGAGGCTGTGATCGTTGAGTGCGCCCTTGCGCCGGGCGAGGTCCTTGGCCTTGCGAGCGGCCGCGCGAGCGCGGGCGGTTTCCTGCACTTTTGCGGCGATCTGGCGTGCGGTGGACGGGTTCTCCTCGAGGTGCGCCCCGAGCTGCTCGTAGACGAGTGCTTCGACGACTCCTCGCACCTCGCTGGTGCCGAGCTTTGCCTTCGTCTGGCCTTCGAACTCGGGCTGCGGGACCTTGACGGAGATCACCGCCGTGAGGCCCTCGCGCACATCCTCGCCCGAGAGGCTCTCGGGCGCTTCCTTGGCACTCTTGTTCTGGACGGTCAGGTAGCGGTTCAGCGTACGCGTGAGCGCGGTGCGGAAGCCGATCAGGTGGCTGCCGCCGTCGACGGTGTTGATGTTGTTGGCGAACGAGTAGACCGACTCGTTGTAGGAGTCGTTGTACTGGATCGCGATCTCGATGCCGACCACGACTTCACCCTGCCTGCCGGAAAAGCTGCGGTCGCCGGCGATCAGGATCGGTGGCTGATGTAAGGGGGCTCGCGCGCGGTTCAGGTGCTCGACGAAGGAAACGATGCCGCCCGCGTAGCAGAAGTCGTGGCTCTTGTTGGTGCGCTCGTCGAGGATCTGGATCCGCAGTCCCGCATTCAGGAACGAGAGCTCTCGCAGGCGCTGGGACAGCACGTCGAAGGAGAAATCGATCGACGAGAAGATCTCCGGGTCCGGGCTGAAGGTGATGCGCGTACCCGTCTTGTCTGTGATTCCGATGGTCTCGAAGTCCGAGACCGGCTCGCCGCGGCGGTACGTCTGGCGCCAGACCTTGCCGTGACGCCGGATCTCGACCTCGAGAGGATCGGAGAGCGCATTCACGACCGAGACGCCAACCCCGTGCAAGCCGCCGGAGACCTTGTAGGTGCTGTCGTTGAACTTGCCACCCGCGTGGAGCTTCGTGAGCACGACCTCCGCGGCAGGTCGACCCTCGGTCGCGTGGATGTCGACCGGGATCCCGCGTCCGTCGTCGTTGACGGTGACGCTGTTGTCCTGGTGGATGACGACGGAGATCTCTCGGCAAAAGCCGGCGACCGCTTCGTCGACCGAGTTGTCGACGACCTCGTAGACGAGGTGGTGCAGGCCCTCGGGACCGGTTGTCCCGATGTACATCGCCGGGCGCTTGCGCACCGGTTCGAGGCCCTCGAGGACCTCGATGGAACTCGCGTCGTAGGTCACCTGGAGCTCGTCCTCGACCGATTCCCCTTGGGAGCAGGCGCTACGCATGCTCGAGCGGGGACGGCTCGGGCCGACCCGCAATGGGGGTAGCCGAAGGGTACAGAAAGGCTAGGTCTCAGCCAAGGCTCTGGGTTGCATTCTTCGGTCGCCTTGGAGCGCCGCGCGTGGCTCCAGCTCCACTAGAGCCGCATCGGCATGACCACTGCAAGCGTGTCGGAATCATCCGTGGGTACAAACTGGGCGGGGGAAAGCGCATCCTGAAATGCGAATTCGAGCTCTTTTGCTCCACTCGAGGCTGTCGCATCGAGCAGATAACGCGCGTTGAACGCGATTGCGATTGTGTCTCCTGCGTAATCGAGCTCGAGTTCCTCGCGGGCGTCTCCGACATCGGGATTGCTGGAGGAGAGTACGAGCAACCCCGGTTGAAGCTCGAACTTGATCGAGCGACTGTGCTCTGCGGAGAGCAACGCAACGCGCCGAATCGCGCGACTGAGTGGTTCGGCTGCCAAGATGACGCGACGAGCCGGATCACGCGGAATCACCTGGCGGTAATTCGGGAACTCGCCTTCGATCAGACGCATCACCAGCGTTACGCCTGCGCTACGGGCAATACTGCTATTCCCCTCGAATCCGAGCTCGATTTCGTCTGCATCATCTTCATCGACGAGTTTCTTGAGTTCGGAGAGAGCTTTGCGAGGAATGATCACACCGGAGCCGAGACCCGAGATTTCCGTTCCTAGCGATCGGTCACAGCACGCAAGTCGGTGGCCATCCGTTGCGACCATCCGAATCTTGCCGACTTCGGACAGATATTCGATGAAGACGCCATTCAGGTTGTAACGCGTCTCATCGAGTGACGCGGAATAAAGCGTGCGCTCGATCATCTGACTCAAGAGCACCGCCGGAAATCGCATCATGCGCTCGGGAGAGATGCTGGTGAGAGTCGGGTATTCCTCACCGCTGGTGCCTGAGAGATGGAAGCGGGAGCGCGCACATTGGAGATCCAGGAAACCTTCATTGGTGGTGTGCAACGAGATGCGTTCGTCGGGAAGCTCACGCACGATTTCGAAGAGTTTCTTGGCGGAAATCGTCATCGAGCCCGATTTCGAAACGTCAGCCTGATGAACACTGCGGATCCCGACCTCGAGGTCGGTAGCGCTCAGTTCCAGAGAATCAGCACCCGCTTTCTTTTCAGCGGTCAGCAACACGTTCGCGAGGATGGGCATGGTGCTGCGACGTTCGACGACCGATTGGATCCTCGTCAGCCCTCGTTGGAGATCGGATTTCGCGATCGTGAGCTTCATCGCTTTCTGACTCCTTCTGATTCTCTCAGGAATTCTTTTCTGAAAAGCAGAAGTAGAAGAAAGCCCGGCTCTCCGACAAAAGTGTCGTAGTGCGCTGAAAGTCGGCCGGCTTTGCTGTAATCCGAGTGACACAACGCGCGGTACAGCAGTGGCCAAGGCTCCACAGCGGCGGCGAAGCGGGTATTCCACCCCCAGAACCGCGGGATGTTATCACGTAGGATGCAGGGTGGTAGCGTTCTGAGACGCCAATTTTTGTCGCAGCTACTCGCGATCGGTCGCTTCGGGAGCGTTGACACGTCGTCTCGAAAGCGGCTAGCTTGCCGCGCTCGCGTCCTGAATATGGGCGCGAATCTCTCGGCTGTTGTCGGTTGGGATCGAGCCCATGACCTGGGCGAAAAATTGGCAGCGGTCGAATTCCCGCTGGTTGGAGTCCTTCGATGAAACGAACGTACCAACCGAGTCGAACGAGTCGTCGGCGAACGCATGGCTTTCGAGTTCGAATGCGTACTGCGGGCGGGCGTGAGGTGCTTCGGCGCCGTCGTTCCAAGGGCCGCAAGCGGATCGCGGTCACGACCCCGAAGAAGTAGCGGTGGTCGCCGCCTCAGGCGGTTTTCCTCGCAGTGACCGACTCCGGCGCTCTGCGGAGTTCCGCAGAATTCAGCTCCGCAGCCGGCGTATTGCGGGCTCTGCAGTGGTGATTCTGGTCGCGCCCGAAGCAGAACGGCAGCGGAAGGAAGCTCCTTCGCGCTGCCGTCTCGGTGTTACCGTCAGCCGCAGGGTTGGGAATGCCGTGGTCCGGAACCGGGTGAAGCGCCGGATTCGCGAGTGGTTCCGGCTCGAACGAGGATGCATCGCAGAATCGTTCGATATCGTGGTGATTGCTCGGCAGCCCGCTGCGCTCCTGAGCACCGGCGACCTGAGCACAGTCCTTTCGAATCAGTTGCGGAAACTGGGAATTCTCCGTGATGTCCGCACGCAGTAAAGACTTGCATAGACTTGGCGGCAGGTTGGGAGTGGTCCTCGTGCACCTGTATCGCGGGGTCTTCGGTGCGCAGCTCGGTGGCGCCTGTCGCTTCGAGCCCAGCTGCTCGATATATGCGGCAGAGTGCTTCGCGAGACACGGGTTGATCGATGGACTGAGACTCGCCGCTGGACGAGTGTGGCGTTGTCGCCCCGGAATTCCGGGCGGCTTCGATCCGATCCCGTAGGTCATTGCGTGGATCGCAATCTACTGCTCGCGTGTGCGCTCTCGTTCCTGGTGCTCGTGCTGTGGCGTTCCGTGGCTCCCGCTCCAATGGAGCCGACTCCAGCAGCAACACAAGCGCCGCGCGAAGCACCTGCGACGCCCGCGCAAACGCCTGTTCTGCCTGCTGCTTCTACATCGACAGCTGCGCGAAACCCGAGTGCCGCCCCGCTTCCTGGTGGTGTCGATCAGACCTGGCCGGTGGAGACCCCGCTGTATCGCGCGAAGCTGTCGAGCCGCGGTGCAGCGTTGGTAGGCTGGGAACTGCGGACTTTCCATGCGGGTGCGAAACGCGGCATGGCCCCGATTCAGCTCTTGATGGCGGCGGATGGCGAAGAGGCTCGCCTCGTGACGTCGCTGGCAGAGCTCGGCCTGGGCGACTTCGCTGACGCGATCTTCGAGATCGAGGCAGAAGGACCGACGGAATTCGTGTTCTCTGTCGAACACGCGGGTCTGGTGGTTCGCAAGCGCTACCAATTTTCGCCAGATGACTACAGCTTTCGGCTCTGGCTCGAGCTCGAGAACGAGACCGGGCGCACACTAGAGCCGAGCTTCGGCGTGCAATGGGAGGTCGGCCTCCAATCGCTGCCGGACTTCCACGAGCTGGGCCTGGTTGCCCTGCACGACGGCGCACTTGCGCTGCACCCGCTCGGGTCCCTCGGAGTCGGTGGCTTTTTCAGCGGTCCACAGCCCGAGATTTTCCTGCGACGCAATCTGGATTGGTTGGGGCTCCAGACCCCCTATTTTCTTGGTGCGCTTGCACCGGATCACGCGGCTGGCGCCACAGGGCTGCTGCGTGCACTCGAGCCCGGGAAACGCGCAGCGGTCAGCCTGGGCTTCGAGCCCGCTTCTCTCCCGAATGGAAGCAAGGCCGCACACGAATATCGGGGCTATTTCGGCCCAAAAGAAGAAGAGCGGCTCGTCAGCGCGGGAAGCGACCTGGCTCGCTCGATCGATCTCGGCTGGAGCTGGGTCGTTCCCCTCACGCACTTTTTCGGCTGGCTTCTCAGCGCACTCTATTCGCTGATCCCGAATTACGGCGTCGCGATCATTCTGATCACGGTCCTCGTCCGCGTTGCGACGATGCCGCTGACGAATCGGCAGATGCGGTCGATGGAGCGCATGCGAGCGCTGGCGCCCAAGCAGCAGGAACTCCAGGCGAAATTCGCGAACGATAAACAGAAGCAGTCGGAAGCGATGATGGAGCTGTACCGCCGGGAGAAAGTGAACCCGATGGGCGGCTGTCTCCCGATGTTGCTGCAGCTTCCGGTTTTCATCGGGCTCTATTACGCGATTCGCAGCTCGATCCATCTGCGGCAAGCGCCCTTCGTGGCCTGGATCGACGATCTCTCGCTGCCCGAGGATCTGTTCACGGTCCCGGGCCTCGAATTGCCGGTCCGGGTATTGCCGTTGCTGATGGGCGCGAGCATGGTCGTGCAGCAGAAGCTGACGCCGACCGCATCGATGGACCCGGCACAGGCGCGCATGATGTTGGTGCTGATGCCGGTGATGATGACGTTCATGTTCTATCAATTTCCGTCCGGCCTGGTGCTGTATTGGATGGTCAGCAACGTGCTGGCGATCGCGCACCAGCGTTGGATCGGGCGGCGGCTCCAATCCGCGAGCGCCGCATAGCGAAAGAAAGATCGGAGCGAATGATGTACGACCGCATGAGCGAGATGCAGGAATTCATCGCGGATACGCGGGCTGCCGCGGTCGAGCGGGCCACTCAGTTCTTCCGCGTCGGCGTGGCAGAGCTCGCGATCCGCGAGTTCGAGGAATCCGCGGTGTATGGACTGGCGGGCCGCGCGCTGATCGTCGCGGGATTGAAGGCGTCAGCCGGTTCGCCACAGCCGAGCGGACCGCGGGGTGGAGGCGGCCGTGAGGGCCAGCGCTCGGAGCGCGGCGGCCGCGAGGACCGCGGAGGAGATCGCGGGGATCGAGGAGATCGCGGGCGGCGTCCCGAGCGCGGGGGACGCGGTGGGCGTGGCGGCGGCGGCGGCGGCGGCCGCGAGCGGGAGCGCGAAGCTCGACCCCGCGAGACGCGCGAAGAGCCGCGCGGAGAGCCGCGTGGGGAGTCGCAGAGCGAGGTACGCGAGGTGCGCGAGTCCGCGGCTCCCAGCGGACCCTCGGTCGGCACGCTTCAAGGAGACCTGGGGGAGATCGGCCGCTTCGTGCACGGGCTGCTCGAGCGCATGAATGTCGGGGATTTCACAATTTCCGAGTCAACTCAGGATGATCTCCTGATTCTCGAGGTTCGTGGGCCGGTTGGAGACGGAATCAACCGCCGGGACGGACGTGCCACGGAAGCCGTACAGCTGCTCGCGCAGCAGGTCGCGATGCGTCTCGCGGGCGAGAGTGAGCCGACGCGTGTCGTGGTCGACTTCGAAGCCGAGGGCGAGGATCGCGAGGCATTTCTCCAGAAGATTGCAGAGCGCGTCGCCCGCAGAGCTTGCGAGACCAGTCGCGCGGTCGCGCTCGACCCGATGAACCCCCGCGATCGCCGCCTGATCCATGTCGCGCTCCGCGACAATGCGCAGGTAGCGACGATCAGCCGCGGCGAAGGCCGGTATCGGCAGGTCGTCGTCGTGCCCGAAGGCGCTCCCGAATTCGAGGAAGCTCGCAGCGCCGCGCGCGCCAGCTCGCGGGACTGAACTCCAGTAGGGACCGCCAGGTCCACGGCGCTGCGTCGAAGCTGGAGTCGTTCCACCCGCAATCGCGCTTCGTTCCACGTGGAACACCGCGCAGAGAGCGGGCGGCCCAGGCCCCGCATGACTCGGGGAGCGTTCCACGTGGAACACGAGGTAGGTCGCAGGCCGCACCCTCGCGCAGCGAGGCGAAGCCGAGCCGAGAGCGGGCGGCCCAGGGCGCTCCCTGCCCGGGCCCCGCAAGGCCTGAGCGTTCCACGTGGAACACGATCCTGCCGAGAACATTCGGGCCCGCCTCGAGGCACATGGCTTCGATCCGGGGCTCTTCCTCGAGCCGCTGATGCGTCTCTGCGAGCTGCTCGCGGTATGGAATCGCCAATCGAATCTGACCGGCCAGCGCACGCCGGCGGAGCTGGCCTCCGGAATCTGTGCCGATGCGATCGCGCTCGCGAGCGCGCTGCCGGAAGCCACCGGAATCGCAGATCTCGGATCGGGTGCAGGTTTTCCGGGCATCCCACTCGCGATCCTGCGACCCACGACCGCAGTGGTACTCGTCGAGGCACGAGAGCGCAGGCACCACTTCCAGCGCGCCGCTCTGCGTCAGCTCGGAATCCGGAATGTCTCACCGCTGCTGGGTCGCGCGGAGCAGCTAGAGCCGCAGCCCCAGCCTCTGGCCCTCGCCCAGGCGATGGCAGAGCCCGTCACAGTGCTCGGTTGGCTCGTGCCGTGGACGCAGCCTGGGGGTTGGCTCTGCCTGCCGCTCTCTTCGGGTGCAGACCCCGAGCATTGGCGGCTGCCTGCGGGTGTCGTGTTCGAAGCCCTGCGTCCCTACGCGGTGCTTCCGGAGGGCCGCGAGCGATTGTTGTGGATCGGCCGGAAGACACCCTGAGCCCGAGTCGGTTGGAGGCCTGCCACGGCCTGTGGTATCTCTACACGGGCAGCGATAGCCCCGCGGGACTCAATGATCCCCACGGGGATACATCCCTCGTGAGACCTGCTTGAAGATTCAGTCTCGGACCATCGCCATCGTCAATCAGAAGGGCGGCGTCGGAAAGACGACCACGGCGGTGAACCTCGCGGCGTGTCTTGCGGCGCAGGAGCGCGCGACCTTGCTCGTGGATCTCGATCCCCAGGCGAATGCCTCCAGTGCGTATGGCCAGGGCGGCCGCGAGCATCACATCTACGACGCGCTGATCGGAGGCACGCCGCTCAAGGATCTGGTGCAGCAAACGGAGCTCGCCTATCTGCAGCTCGTGCCTTCGGGGCGCGACCTCTACGGGGCCGAGGTCGAGCTCGTGCTCCAGCCGGCGCGAGAGCAGCGCCTGGCGCAAGCGCTCGCCGACCTGAAGACGCGCTACGAGATCGTGCTGATCGACTGTCCGCCTTCTCTAGGCCTGCTGACGATCAATGCGCTGGTCGCGGCGCAGGGCGTCCTGGTGCCCCTCCAGTGCGAGTACTACGCGCTCGAGGGTCTTGCTGGCCTGCTCGAGACCGTCGAGCTGGTGCGCTCGAGCCTGAATCCGCAGCTCGCGCTCGACGGCATAGCGCTCACGATGGTCGATCCACGCAATAACCTGAGTCGCCAGGTCCAGAGCGAAGTGCGTGAGCACTTCGGCGACTCCGTCTTCCGCTGCGTGATTCCGCGCAACGTCAGGCTGTCCGAGGCGCCGAGTCACGGCAAGCCGGTGATCCTCTACGACATCCACTCGAAGGGTGCCGAGGCCTATCTTCGCCTCGCAGAAGAAATCACACAGCGGCTGCTGCAACGCAGCGGGGGCGCGAGCCGGGCGGAGGCTGCCGAAACGCAGGCCGCGCCTCGAGCAGGAGAGCAGCGATGAGCTCACGCCGGCCGGCACTCGGGCGCGGGATCGGCGCCCTGCTCTCGGCTTCCCCCGCAGCCGCTTTCCGCACGACGTCGGAGCCTCTCGCTCCGCCTGCGAGTGACGCGGGGGCCGCGCGTTCGATACCGGTCGCTGCGATCGATCCGAACCCCGATCAGCCGCGCCGCAGCTTCGACGCCGCAGAGCTCGAGCGCCTCTCGGAATCGATCCGGCGCCACGGTGTGCTGCAGCCGGTTGTCGTGCGCCGAGCCGGCGAGCGTTACGAGCTGCTGGTCGGGGAGCGGCGTTGGCGCGCGAGCCGCGCGGCGGGGCTCGCGGAAATTCCGGCCGTGATCGCCGACGTCGATCCGGCCGAGCGCCTCGAGCTGGCGCTGGTCGAGAACGTGCAGCGCCAGGATTTGAATCCGATGGAGCTGGCTCACGCGTTCCGCGCGATGGCGGAGAATG
>CAYTJA010000001.1:0-7602 GCA_964437835.1 uncultured Spirochaetales bacterium | reverse complement strand
CGGCTCGGCACCGCGCTGGGCGGCATCGAGCTGCGCGTGGAAGGAGCGGAACACCTGGCGACCCGCCCCGCGCTGTTTGTGTACAACCGCGGCAGCCCCATCGACCCGCTGCTGATTTGCCGATTGCTAGGTGGAGATTTCGCGCTGCTGATACGCGCCGGATCGCGCCAATCGCCGCTCGTCCGCGCCGCCGCGGCCCTGGCCGATGGCCTCGTCGTAGAGGAACCCGGGGATGACGAGGGCGCCGAGGCTGCCGAGCCCGCGGCGGCACTGCTGCGCCGCGGGCTCTCGCTGGTCGCGGCGCCCGAGCTCTCGCGCAGCCAGACGGCGCGGCTCGGAGCGTTTCGCGAGGGTCCCTTCCGGGTGGCCCTGCGGGCCCGCGTTCCGATCGTTCCGATCGTGATCCGAAACGCGCGCGAGGCTCTTCCGAGCAACGCTCTGCTGGTCCGCGCCACTGTAGTCAGGATCGCGGTTCAGCCGCCGATCGAGACGCACGCCTGGCGCCGGCGCGGACTCCAGCACCAGATCGCCGCGCTGCGCGAGCTGTATCTGCGCGCGCTCTCCGATCCCTGAGCGAGGCTCCGAGGCTCGCTCCGCGGGCGAGCGCAGGTCAGCAGCCCGCGGCGCGCGCGAGCTCGCGGAACGCGGCCGGGATCGCGGCCGCGAAGTCCGCCAGATCCGGCACCAACTCGTAGTCCGCATTGAAGCCCCAGCACAGGCGGCCGTCGTAGCTGAACAGCGCGACTCCGAGGGCGGTGTTCTCGACCAGCGGCACGAATCCGTAGGTGGCGCACATCCGCGCGCCGCACAGGTAGAGCGGGATCTGGGGCCCGGGGACGTTCGTCACCATCAGGTTGTAGGGCCCCTGCGAAGCCGAGAGCGCACGGCCCGCGAGGGACAGGATGCGCGTCGAGGTCCACTCGACGACCTGGAATAGCACGTCGGCACCCACGGCCCGCTGCGATTCCTTGAGATCCGCGGTCTGCTCCCGCACCCGCTCGAGGCGCCGCAGCGGATCCGCCTCGCCGATCGGAAGCTCGAGGATCCACATCGAAACGCGGTTGCCGAGCGTGCCGCGCTCGGTTTCGGAGCGCGTGCTGACGGGCGCCGCAACCCGGAACTCGAGAGCGTTCGGATCCGCACCGCGCCGCTCGAGGAAGAGCCGCAGCGCCCCGGCGACGTTGGCCAGCACCACGTCGTTCACGCTGGCACCCGTCGCCTTGCGCACGGCCTTCACATCGGCGAGAGACATCTCGAGCCAGTCGACGCGCCGGTGCGGGCCGATCGGCCCGCTGAGCAGCGTGCGCGGCGCGGCTCGCGTCAGCGTGCCTGCCATCTGGAGCAGCGCGCGCCCGCGCATGCGCAGCTCCTCGGCCAGCTCGCGTGCGTTCTGATGGGTCTCCCGCGTCGAGCGGATCGCATCGAGGGGCATGCGCAGCCGCCGCGCGAGCGCGTCGCGCAGCAGCTTCCCGCGAGTCGGGATCGGGCGCGGAACGTAGGGGGTGGCTGCCGGCAGCTCGGCCGCCGGATCCGGCGACAGCATCAGCTGGGTCAGATCCACGCCCGACGCACCGTCGATCATGCAGTGGTGGAACTTCTGGATCAGCGCGAAGCGGTCGCCCTCGAGGCCCTCGACGATCCACATCTCCCAGAGCGGCTTCGCGCGGTCCATCTGATTGGCCAGGATGCGCGCGGAGAGATCCTTCAGCTCCTGCTCGCCTCCCGGATGGGGCAGCCGCGTATGGCGCACGTGGAAGTCGAGATCGAAGGCAGGGTCGTCCACCCACACCGGGTGCATCTCCAGCGGAATCCACTCGAGCCGCTGGCGGAAACGCGGGACCTGGGGCAACAGGCAGGCGACGGCGCTGCGGATGCGGCCGATGTCGATGCCACCGTCGGCAGTGCGCAGGGGTCCGGTCTCATACAGGGCAGTACCCGCAATGTGGGTAAATGCGTTCTGAGACTCGAAGAGCAGGAACGAGGTGTCCTGAGCCGAGAGGCGCTCGTAGGCTTGGCGAGCCATGGATGTTATTTTCCTCCGCGCGCGGCTGTGCGCCTTCTGGGCGCAGCCGTCCTGGCACCGGCTTCCGCGGGCAGCCCCTTCAGGTCGACGCCCGCGGCCCGAGCCAGCTCCTGGAACGAGCTCTCGACGCCCTTCACGAAACGCGAGAGGTCCGGGACGAGATCGCGATCGGCGTTGAAGCACCAGCCGATGCGGCCGTGGTAGCTGATCAGCGCGATCGAAAGGCCCGTGGGTTCCAGCAACGGGTAGGCGCCGTACCACTCGAGCAGCTCGCATCCGAGCAGCGAGAGCACTCGCTCGGGACCGGGAACGCTCGTCAGCGTGAGCTGCGCGGGCTCCGGGTTCGCCAGGGCTCGCGCGCCGAGCGAGAGCAGCACCGAAGGCGTCCACTCGGCCACCGAGAGCAGCGCCTCGACGCCTAGCGCCTGGCGCGATTCGCGCAGCCGCGCGGTCTGCTCGCGGACGCGCTCCGCGCGTGCCAGCGGCTCGGGCTCGTCGATCGGGAGCTGCAGCGTCCAGGCGGAGATGCGCGGCTGGCTTCCCGCGCTCACAGCGACGGGGGTCGAGACGCGGAACTCGACTGCCGCCGGGTCGAGGTGGCGCTGCAGGAAGAAGTGCCGGACGGCCCCCGCCAGAGTGACTAGCACCACGTCGTTCAGGCTGCAGCGCAGCCCACGCCGCAGGGCCTTGAGATCGTCGAGCGATTGGCTGAACCACTCGAGGCGGCGATGCGGGCCGATCTCGCCGGAGAGCGGGGTGTCCGCGACGCGCTGCGTCGCCCGGGCGAGCTGCGCGCCGAGGGCGCCCAGGCGCTCGCGGAGCTCGCTGCTCGGGCTCTCGCCCTGCTGCGCGAGCTCGCGGAGCCCGAGGACGGCGTCGAAGGGGCGCGATAGGCGACGGCTCCAGGCGCTGCGGAACAGCTCCAGTCCCGTCGGCTCCGGGTGCGGCACGTAGCGCGGCGCGTCGGCGAGCGCGGCGTCCGGGCTCGCGAACAACAGCTCCGCGAGATCCTCCGGATGGCCCGGGTCGAGCATGCAGTGGTGGAGCTTGCGGATCACGGCGAAGCGATCGTCGGCCAGACCTTCGATCAGCCAGTTCTCCCAGAGCGGCTTGCCGCGATCGAGCGGCTGCACCAGGATGCGCGCGGCCTTCTTCTTCAGCTCCTCGATGCTCCCCGGGCGCGGCAGGCTCACGTGGCGGATGTGATAGTCGAGGTTGAAGTGCGAGTCATCGACCCAGACGGGATGCCGCTCGAAGGGAATCCAGCGCAGCTTCTGCCGGTAGCGGGGAACGCGGTGCAGCAGCGCCGCGACCGCGCGTTTATAGGCGTGCACATCCAGGCCACCGCCCGGCGTGCGCAGCGGGCCCGCGCGATGGATCGTCACGCTGGTGACGTGCATCGGCGTGCTCGGGCCTTCGACGGCCAAGAAGCTCGCGTCCTGCGCCGAGAGCGGCTCGCCGGCGTGGCCCGCCATCAGTCCTCCTCCGCTCGCGCTCCGCCGCCCGTTGCGGGGATCCGCTTGTGTGTAGACCTGATTGCCCGCCCGCGTCCAGTGCTTCCTGCAACCGCTTCCGCCAGCTCCCGCCACGGGGGGACCCGCGCCAGCAAGCTCGGCAGCCATCCGGCCTTCGCTTCGAACTCCTGCCTCCCGGTTTCGATCGCGCGCCGCAGCGTCGGCTCCGCGGGAAGCAGGTCGAACAGGCCTGGGGCTCGGCGGAACGAGACCCGCAGGTCCCAGAAGGGGCGGTCGCGCTCGGACGTGGAGGCGAACGCGTGCTGCAGCGGTGAGAGCAGCGCCTGGGTTCCGCGCTGAGGCGCCTCGAGCGCGTGCAGCGCCACGATCGCCGCGTGGCGCGAGCCGATGCGGCCCCGCTCCAGCTGCTGCCACGCGAGCCTTGCGGGAACCGCGCTCGCCAGCAGGCCGTCCACCAGCGCCACCAGACCGTCGCGCTCGAAGAGCGCCCGGATCGTGGCTGCGCTGCGCTCGTCGCCCAGCGGCAGCTCGTACTGCAGCAAGCCGGGGATGGCCGAGCTGAAGCCTGCGGCATCCAGCGCCGAGAGCTGCGCGGTCTCCGGATCCGCGCCTAGCAACTCCGGAACGAGCATGCGGCGGCTGGCCGCCAACGCGATCAGCGCGCCCACCGCGCGGGCCAGCGCGCGCCCGGTGAGCGTGCGCCCCGTGGACGCGTTCGCCTCGGGCAGCGGCCACCCGGCGGCGTCCGCGCGCGACGCGCCGAGGGCGGGCTGGCGCAGCCCGGTCGCCAGTGCATCGACGGGGATCGCCAGCTCGCCGAGGCAGGACGGCGTCCCGTCGTCGCGCATGAAGAAGGGCGAGAGCGCGCGGTGCAGGTCGATGCGCAGCGCGGCGGGGAGGCCGAAGCGCGCACGCTTCGGCACACCCAGGGCGGCAACCGTGCGCAACAGCCGGATCTCGGCCAGCAGCTCCGGCAGCTCGAAGCTCGGGCTGCGCGCGCGCAGCACGGCGAGAATCGAGCCGATGCTGCAGCCGAGCAGATAGCTCGGGCGCAGGCCGAGCTCCTCGAGGCGCTGCAACACGCCGAGATACACGTAGCCGCAGCCGCCGGCGCCGCCTAGCACCAAGGCCAGCCGCTTCTCCGCGATCTCGGCGTCGAGCGACGCTTCGGAGATCCCCGCTTCCCGGAGGCTTCGCCGCGCCCCGCTGGTGAGCTGGAGCAGCTCGGGGATCGCGCCGTGCAGGGCCACGGCGTCGATAGAGCCCCGCGCGGTGGGTAACACCGGGGCCAGCAGCTGGAGCAGTTGCAGCCGGAACGAGGAGAGCCGATCCAAGAGCTCCAGGGGCTCCGGCCCCAGCGCCGAGAGCTGGGCCAGGCGCAGCGCGTAGCGCAGCAGCGCGAGCTCACGCGCCGGAAGCTCGAGCTCACCCGCGGCGATGCCGCGGGCCAGCGCCAGCTCGCCGCGGCGGAAGGGGCGCAGCTCGTCGATGAAGCGGCCCTCGTCCACGCGCGTCTCTCCTCGGTTTCCGGGAACTAACTCTTTCCGGCGGGGTTCGGAGCGGCCGCGGCGAACAGCGCAGCTTCCAGCCACTGCACGAGATCGTCCATCACCTGGTCCCGGTTGGTCTCGTTCAGCATCTCGTGGCGGCCGCCCGCATAGCTGCGGAGCTCGAGCCGGCGCAGCCCCGCGGCGCGGTAGGTCTCGACCAGCGCTTCGAGTCCGGAGAGGCCCTGGTTCAGGGGATCGCGATCGCCGGCAAACAGGTACAGCGGGAGGTCGCGCGGGATGCGCGCCAGGCGCTCCGGCGCATACAGGCGTTCCGAAAGCCGGCCGAGCTCGGCCACGGTCGCCGCGCTCAGCGCGAAGCCACAGTGCGGGTCGGCCAGGTAGCGGTCCACCTCGGCGGGATCGCGGCTCAACCAGTCGAAGGGCGTCCGGGCCGGCTCGAAGGGGGCGTTCAGCAGCGCGAAAGGTTCGACGGTCGGCGCGCCGGGCGCGGGCGGGGGCAGCTCGGGCAACGCAGCCAGCTGGGTCGATCCCGACAGGATCGCGGCCGTGAGCGTGGCGCCGTACTCACACAGATACTGCTGCACCAGGAAGGAACCGAGGCTGTGGCCGAGCAGTGCTATGGGCAGGCCCGGGTGGAGCTCGCGCAGGTGCTTGTTCAGCGCCGCCAGGTCCGAGACCGCCCGCTCGAAGCCGCCGCATTCCGCCAGCGCGCCGAGCTCCCGCTCGCTGCGCGCCGTGCGGCCGTGGCCGCGATGGTCGTTGGCATAGACCGCATAGCCCGCCTGCACCAGCCGCTCTGCCAGGCGCGCATAGCGCCCGGCGTGCTCAGCCGCGCCATGCGCGATCTGCAGCGCGGCGCGCGGCTGCTCCGGTTGCCAGCTGTAGACGACCAGCTCCAGCCCGTCGTCCCGGCGCAGCGCGAAGCTCGACGCTCGCATGCAGGGGCTCCTCCCGAAGCGATTCTACGACGCCGGCCAACGAGCCGAGTGTAGGATGGATCGTGCAGAGGACCGCAGCGGCGCGGAAACGGAGGTCGGAATGGCGACGCGCATCGAGCGGGATGTCTTCGGTCCGATCGAGCTGCCGGCAGACGCGCTCTACGGCGCCCAGACGCAGCGGGCGCTGCAGAATTTCCAGCTCAGCGAGCTGCGCCTGCCGCGCGCGTTCCTGCGTGCGCTGGGTCTCGTGAAGAGCGTCGCCGCGGAAGTGAATGGCGCGCTCGGCGCGCTTCCTGCGGATCTCGCGCGGGCGCTCGCCGCCGCGGCGCAGGAGGTCGCGGACGGGCGGCACGACGCCCAGTTTCCGCTCGACGTGTTCCAGACCGGCTCTGGCACCAGCACGAACATGAACGCGAACGAGGTCATCGCGCGGCTCGCCGCAGTGAGGCTCGGGCGCGACGTGCATCCGAACGACGACGCGAACCGCAGCCAAAGCAGCAACGACGTGATCCCGACCGCGATCCACGTGGCCGCTGTGCTCGAAGTGCACGCTGCGCTGCTGCCCTCGCTGGACTCCCTGCATGCGGAGCTCGCCGCGCGCGCCGCCGAGCTCGACGGCGTGGTGAAGACGGGGCGCACGCATCTGATGGATGCGCTGCCGATTCGCATGGGGCAGGAGATCGGCGCCTGGGCCCAACAGATCGCGTGGGACCGCGAGCGCGTGCGGGCCTGCCTGCCGCGCCTGCTCGAGCTGGCGCAGGGCGGCACCGCCGTGGGCACCGGTGTCAACGCGCCCCCGGAGTTCGCCGCGCGCTTCGCGGCGCGCCTCGGCGAAGTGACCGGTCAGGCATTCCGCCCGAGCCCCAACGCCTTTGCGAGCCTGGCCTGCCAGGACAGTGCCGTCGAGCTGTCGGGTGTGCTGCGCGTGATCGCCGTCTCGCTGCTCAAGATCGCGAACGACCTGCGCTGGATGAACAGCGGCCCCGGCGCGGGCCTGGCGGAGATCGAGCTCCCCGCGCTGCAACCCGGCAGCAGCATCATGCCCGGAAAAGTGAACCCGGTGATTCCCGAGGCCGTCGCGCAGGCCTGCGTGCAGGTGATGGGGAACGACGCGGCGCTCGGCATTGCGGGTCAGAGCGCCAGCTTCCAGCTCCACACCATGCTGCCGCTCGTCGCGCACCTGCTGTTGCAGAGCATCGCGCTGCTCGCGAATTCGGCGCGCGCGCTAGGCGAACGCGCGATCCGCGGCATGCGCGTAGACGCGGCCCGCCTCGCCGAAGGCCTGGCCCGCAACCCGATGCTCGCGACCGCGCTCGCCCCGCGCATCGGCTACGAGCGCGCGGCCGAGATCGCGAAGCGCGCCGCCGCCGAGCGCCGCAGCGTGCGCGAGCTCGCGGCCGAGATGACGGAGCTCCCGGCCGAAGAGCTCGAGCGGCTGCTCGACTTGCGCCGGCTGACGGGGGCGTGAGCGGGCGCGCTTTGCGGTCGAGCGGATCCGCGCTCCCCAGGCGCAAGCGCCGCGATCGACGCCAGATCTCTGCGAACGCCGCGCGGCAGGGAGCGACCCTGCCGCGCGGTGTCCTGAGATGCCGCTAGGCGCGCCGGAGGCGCGTCGCCACGCTGGCAACGGCCAGCGCGAACAGCACGAAGCTGCT